>CAIVJW010000442.1 GCA_903906315.1 uncultured delta proteobacterium
AGCTCCCCGCCGCGCGCCAGGCGCGCGATGAGCTTCGGCACCGCCTCGGCGATTTCGCCCGCGAGCAGGCCTCGGTCCGCGCCGGTGCGCTCGCGCCAGAGGTCGCCGGCGAGCGCGTGCACGAGGACGCCCGCGACCGCCGCGCGCTCGAGCGGCAGCCCGCACGCGAACGCCGCGATGATCCCGGTCAGCACGTCGCCCGACCCCGCGGTCGCGAGCGCCGGGTTGCCGGCCATGCAGATCGACATGTGGCCGCTCGGCGCCGCGATGATCGTGCGCGCCCCCTTGAGCACGATGATCGCGCCCGTCTTCTCGACGCCGGCGCGCACCGCGCCGAAGCGATCCTGCTCGATCTCCTTCGCGGTCCGGCCGAGCAGCCGGCCGAGCTCGCCGGGGTGGGGCGTCAGCACGATCTCGCCGCGCGCGCCCTTCAAGACCTCGGCGCGGTCGGTGAAGAGCGTGATGGCGTCCGCGTCGACGACCTTCACGCCGTCCCAGCCGATCACGACGTGCTCGACGACCCGCCGCGCGCCCGCGTCGAGGCCGAGGCCCGGGCCGATGGCGACGGCGCGCTTGCCGCGCAGCGCGTCGTCGAGCGACCGCTCGATGCGAGCCGGATCGATGCGCGCGGTCATCACCTCGACCGCGCGCGCCTCGAGCGCGGCGGCGGCGTCGGGCCAGGTGCACACGGTCGCGAGGCCGGCGCCCGCGCGGAGCGCCGCGTGCGCCGTGAGCCACGCTGCCCCGATCTTCCCCGAGGATCCCGCGACGATGCCGACGTCGCCGGCCTGGTGCTTGTGCATGCCGGCCGCGCGCGGCGCGAGATCGGCGCCCACGGTCTCGGGCCGGATGACCTCCGCGACGTGGCCGACGCTCTCGAGGATGGGCCCGTCGGGGACGCCCAGGTCGACGACGTGGATGTCGCCCGACAGCCGCGCGCCCTCGGGCGTGAGCAGGCCGATCTTGAGGTGGCCGAAGGTGACGGTGTCGTCGGCCTGAACCGACCCGCCGAGCTGCCCGCCGCTGTCGGCGTCGAGCCCGGACGGCACGTCGAGCGCGACGCAGCGACACGCCGCGGCGTTCACGAGCGCGATGACGGCCGCGAGGTGCCCGTCGATCGGCCGGTCGAGCCCGGTGCCGAAGAGCGCGTCGACGACGTAGTCGGTGCGCGCGAGCGCGGCCTCGAGCGGGGCCAGGTCCGATCCGGCCGGCAGCTCGGTGAACTTGCCGCCGAGGTCGATGTACGCGTCGTGGTTGATGCGCGCGTCGCCGGTGACCTTCTCGGATCGGCCGACGAGGAACACCTCCACGTCCGCGCCGCGCGCGCACAGGTGTCGCGCGACCACGAAGCCGTCGCCGCCGTTGTTGCCGGTGCCGCAGACGACGACCACGCGCGCGTCGAGCGGGTAGCGCGCGGGCTGGCCTGGTGCGCGCATGTTGCGCACCGGGAACATCCGCTCGCGCGCGGCGCGCTGCTCCTCGCGGGCCGCGCTGCTGCGGTCGGGGCGCGACTCGGGCGCGTGGTTCACGCGCCGCGCCTCGATCATGGCGGAGATGACGTCCGCGGCGCCGCGCCCGGCGTTCTCCATGAGGACGACGCCCGGGACGTGGCAGGTTTCCACGGCGTACTTGTCATAGGCGCGCATCTGGGCGCGCGAGAGGACGACGATCACGGGCTCTCCTCCTCCGCGCCGCCGAGGCGGTCGCGGGGCTCGGGGCCGCGGTCGGCCCCACCTTGGTCGTGCGCGCCGTCCTCGCCCTCGAGGATGGCCACGGCGGCTGCGACGCCTCCGTCGTGCGTGATGCTGACGTGGACGCGGCGGACGCCCATGCGGTCGGCGAGCGCGCGCGCCGGCCCGCGTAGCGTCGCGACGGGCGCGCGCCGCGGGGCCCCACGGATCTCGAGATCGTGCCAGCCGACCCCGGGCGCGCCCGCCATCGCCTTGAACAGCGCCTCTTTCACCGCGAACCGGCCGGCGAGCGCCGTCGCGCGATCGGCGCGCTCGCTGAGGTCGGCGCGCTCGCCCTCCGTGAGGATGCGCGCCCACATGCGATCGCCGAAGCGCGCGAGGCTCTCCTCCATGCGCTCGACGCTGCACACGTCGATGCCGAGGCCGACGATCACGGGCCGCCGCGGCCGGGCGGCGGTCGGAGGCGGGTGCCGCGATCGAGCGCCGCGCGCAGATCGCGCACCGCCCGATCGAGCCCGAAGAGCACCGCGTCGGCGATCACGGAGTGGCCGATGTTCACCTCGACGAGCCCCTCGATCGCGGCGACGTCGACCACGTTGTGGCGCGTGAGGCCGTGCCCCGCGGCCACCTCGAGCCCTGCGGCGTGCGCGCGGCGCGTGGCGTCGACGAGCCGCCGGAGCTCCTCGGCGGCGCGGGCCGGCGACCCGCCCGGCGCGGTCGCGTGGCAGTACTCGCCCGTGTGAAACTCCACCTGCTGCGCGCCCGCCTCGGCCGAGGCGATCACGGCCGCGGCGTCGGGCGCGATGAACAAGCTGAGCTTGATGCCGCGGCGCCGCGCCATGATCGCACAGGCCTCGACGGCCGCGCGCTGCCCGACGACGTCGAGCCCGCCCTCGGTCGTGCGCTCCTCGCGCCGCTCGGGCACGAGCGTGATCACGTCCGGCCGCACGCGCTCCGCGATGCCGATCATCTCCTCGGTCGCGGCCATCTCGAGGTTCAGCCGCGTGGCGATCCCCGCGCGCAGCCGCTCGACGTCGTCGTCGCGGATGTGCCGGCGATCCTCGCGCAGGTGGGCGGTGATGCCGTCGGCGCCCGCGGCCTCGCAGATCAGCGCCGCGAAGAGCGGATCCGGGTAGGCCGTGCCGCGCGCGTTGCGCACGGTGGCGACGTGGTCGATGTTGACGTGGAGCCGGACGGCCATGGTGCGTCGGGATGCTACAACGGGCGCCCGCCACCGCTCGGGGCAATCGCCGTCGTCGTCGAAGCGCAGCTACGGCGCGCCGCGGCGAAGCGCAGGCCGCCGCCCGCCTGCGATTTCCTGCTGCCGAGGGGGCGCGGCGCGGTCCGGGCGGCGCTCACGCAAGAGGGCGAGCGGGTGCTCAGGAGCGACCTCGCGACGAAGCTCGTCGCGATCGGCGGGGCCGAGGACCGCTTTGCCGATCCGGCCTCGCTCCGGGGGTGGTCAATCCATGCAGATGCCCGTGCAGCGCGCGACGCCGTCCGGGTGAATCGAGCAGACCTCGTTGCCCCCGCAGCTCGCGTTCGTGACGCAGCCGTCGGTCGGCGACTCGCACTTGAACGCCGTGCCGCCCGGGCAGCTCAGCCCCTCCGCGAAGGACCGGCAGTAGTCGCTCCCGCAGTCCGCATCGGTCGCGCACGCGGCCTTCACGCACGCGCCGATCGGATCGCCGCAGAGGCAGATCTCGCCCGTCCCGGCGCAGTCCGCGTCCTTCGTGCACCCGGGCTGGCAGGCGCATTTGTACGCCCCCTGGCCGACGTACTCGGGGTCGCAGTGGCCGTTCGGCGTGCCCGCGCAGTCCGCGTCGGTGGCGCAGTCGCCTTGTTGCGGGCCGACGGGCACCTTGCACGCCTCGGCGCGAGGCACGAGCGACCCGCACGTCTGCGCCGTCGGTCGGTGCATGACGCCATTTTCGCACGCGCGATAGCCGGTGTCGTCCTTGCCTGCCGCGGCGACGGGCTTCTCCCCCGTGCACTCGAACGGACGCGCCCCCCCCGCCGCCCTGCCCGGCGCCGCCCGCGCCGCCCCGTCCTGCGCCGCCGCCGCCCGTGCTCGTCGACCCGGTCGCGGTCGAGCTCTGCGTGGAAGCGTCCGTGGTCGACCCGCAGCCGGCGAGCAGCGGAGCGAGCGCGAGGGCGAGGGCGAGCCGTCGTGAGGTCGTGCGCATGGGCGCATTCTCGCACGGTCGAGAGGCGAGCTCTCGCGATCTCGCCTGCGCGATTCTCACGGACGGATCTCGCGTCCGCCGCGCGCGCGCTGCGGATCGGGCCGCGAGGCGCGCTGGATCCACCCCGCGATCGGGACGCCCTCGCTCCTGTGATCCCACCCACGTCGAGGCTCCAGCGCGAGCAGGCGCCCCGCAGTTCGCCTACGCTCGTCTCGATGACCGCTCCGCCCCTCCTCCGCGCCCCGCTGCTCGTCGCGCTCGCCTTCGCCGCGATCGCCTGCGCCTCGGACCCTGCCGCCACGACGTCCGCCACGTCCTCGGGCGCGGGGGGGGCCGGGGGCGCAGGCGGCGCGGGCGGCTCCGGTGGCGGGATGCTCTCCCCGGCGCCGCAGGGCTGGTACCCCGGCCTGGTCGAGCCGAGCATCCGCACGGGCGGGCAGCGCGGCCTCCTCGACCTGCGCGGGCTCGTCCACGCGCACTCGGTCTACTCGCACGACGCCTGCGACAACGCGCCCCGCGACGAGCAGACCGACGCGATCAACGCCCCTTGCTTCGACGACTTCCGTCGCGACATGTGCAAGGTCGGCCACGACTTCATCCTGCTCACCGACCACAACGAGAGCTTCGGTCGGACCGAGTTCCCCGAGGTCCTGCTCTACCGCGAGGAACGCGGCGACGTCCTCGTCCTGCGCGGCGGCAAGCCCGTCGCGAACCGCGCTGCGTGCCCCGACGGCGGACCGGGGGTGCTCCTGCTCGGAGGCACGGAGTCGGCGACCATCGCCGCGGGCCTCGAGGGTCACGTCCCGGGCACGGTGGCCGAGCGGCAGGCGGTCTACGGCGACGCGACCCCGGAGGCGATCGAGAAGCTCAAAGCGGCCGGCGCCGTGTCCATCCTCCAGCACACCGAGGACTGGACCGTCGAACAGCTCACCACGCTGCCCATCGACGGCTTCGAGATGTACAACCTCCACGCCAACGCGAAGAAGAGCGCGGGCGAGGCGCTCCTCCTGCTCACGAAGCTGAGCACCAACCCCGGGGACCTCCCGCTCTCCGATCTCGTGTTCCTGCCACTCTTCGTCGAGGACCCGATCTACCTTGCGAGCTGGGGATCGACGCTCGCGGCGGGCGCGCGGCGAGTGACCACGATGGGCACCGACTGCCACCGCAACAGCTTCCCCGCGAAGCTCCCCGACGGCGAGCGCGTCGACAGCTACCGCCGCATGATGCTCTGGTTCTCGAACCACCTGCTCGTCACGCCCGACGCGCAGGGCGGCTGGGACGACCGGTCGCTCAAGGACGCGCTGCGCGCCGGCCGCAACTACGGCGCGTTCGAGATCCTCGGCTATCCGCTGGGCTTCGACTACCACGCGACCGAGGGCGCGGCCGTCCGCGAGATGGGCGGCGAGGCCTCGATCGCGAAGGGCGCGCGGCTCTCGGTCACGCTGCCGCGCCTCGCGGAGATCGACCCGACCGCCCCGCCCCCGGTGCTCCGCGTCCGCATCCTGCGCGCGAAGGCGGGCGGCTGGGACGTCGCCGCCGAGGGCCCGGGCGCCCTCGACTTCACGCCGAAGGCCGCCGGCGCCTACCGCGCCGAGGTGCGCATCACGCCGAAGCACCTCCGCCGCTACCTGTCGACGTACGCCCCGCTCGCCGACCGGGAGGTCCCCTGGATCTACGCGAACGCGATCTACGTCGTCGACTGAGGCTCGCGGGCGCGCGCCCCCCGGCCGCGCGCCCCGCCGCGACGATCGACGGACTCCCTCCGTCGATCGCACGGCCGCCGAGCTACCCCTTCGCCGCCGCGCCCGCCGCGTCGTCGAGCAGGCGCTGGATCTTCTTCACCAGCGCCGCCGGGTCCTCGAGCACGCCCTCGGCGAGCAGCGCCTGATCGAGCAGCATCTCGGCGAACCTCGTCACGCGATCCGATCCGGGCTCCTTCTGCGCGATCGTCGCGAGGCTCTCGACGAACGGGTGCGTGGGGTTGATCTCGAGGATCCGCTTCGCCTTCGGTGCGCCCTTCTCGAGCATCTCGAGGATGCGCTCCATGTTCGCTCCCGGGTCGCCCTCGTCGGCGACGAGGCAGCTCGCGCTGTCGGTGAGGCGCTTCGACAGGCGCACGTCCTTCACGCGGTCGCCCAGGATCTGCCTCACCGCGACGACCGCCGCGGAGACGTCCTTCTCTGCGGGCTTGTCGGCCGCCGCGGGCTCCTCGCCGAGGTCGAGGTCGCCGTGTGTCACGCTGCGCAGGCGGCGCTTCTCGTACTCGGGCAGCGACCGGACGACCCACTCGTCGATCGGGTCGGTGAGGAACAGGACGTCGTAGCCCCGGCGCCGGAAGGCCTCGAGGTGCGGGCTCTGGTCGACCTCGCGCCGGCCCGCGCCGGTCACGAAGTAGATCTCCTTCTGCGCCTCGGGCATCGCCTCGACGTACTGCCGGAGGGACACCACCTTGCCGGCCTCGGTCTTCATCGACTCGAAGCGGCAGAGGTCGGCGATCGCGTCCTTGTTCTTCCAGTCGATCGTCAGGCCCTCCTTGAGGACCTTGCCGAACTCGCCCCAGAGCGCGGCGTACTTCTCGGCGTCGGCGTCGGCGAGGTCCTTCAGGCCGCGCAGCACCTGCTTGACGAGCTGCTGCTCGATCTGGTGGAGCGTCTTGTCCTCCTGGAGCATCTCGCGCGACACGTTGAGCGAGAGGTCCTCGGAGTCGACCACGCCGCGCAGGAAGCGCAGGTACGTCGGGACGAGCTTGTCGCAGTCCTCGACGATGAGGACGCGCTTCGCGTAGAGCCGCAGGCCCTTGTGGTCCTTCGTGAAGAGGTCGAGCGGCGCCTTCTCGGGGACGTAGACGAGGGCGTGGAACTGCACCGGAGCGTCCACCGAGGTGTGGACGCGGAGCAGGGGAGTCTGCTCCTCGAAGCCCGTGATGCGGCGGAAGAACTCGGTGTGCTGTTCGTCCTCGACCTGGCCCTTCGGCAGCGACCAGATAGCCTTCGATCGATTGGCCAGCTCGTCGTTTAGATAGATCGGAAAGTGTACGAAGTCCGAGTACTTGTGGATGATCTCCTCGACCCGCCACGTCTTCGCGTACTCGACCGCGTCGTCCTTGAGGTGAATGACGATCTCGGTGCCGGGCTGATCGCGGTCGCCGGGCAGGATGGTGAACGTCCCGCTGCCGGTCGAGCGCCACAGCACGCTCTCCGATCCGGGCAGCATGGATCGAGTCTTCACGTCGACGCGCTCGCCGACCATGAACGCCGAGTAGAACCCGACGCCGAACTGCCCGATGAGCTTGAGGCTCGCGGACTTCTGCTTGGCGATCTCGGCGTGGTGGCGGAGAAACTCGAGCGATCCGCTCTTCGCGATGGTGCCGAGGTTCTGGATGATCTCGTCGCGCGTCATGCCGACGCCGTTGTCCTCGACGGTCAGGGTGCGCGCCTCCTCGTCGAGCCGGAGGGTGATGCGCGGCTCGCCCACCTGCGCCGCGACGTCGTCGCGCGTGAGCCCGAGGAAGCGCGCCTTGTCGAGCGCGTCCGCCGCGTTCGACACGAGCTCGCGGAGGAAGACCTCCTTGTGCGTGTAGAGGGAGTTGATGACCAGGCCGAGGACCTGCTGGACCTCGGCCTGGAACGGCAGCTCGACCGCGCCGTCTGCGGCGGCGGCGCTCTTGTCGGGCGAAGACGGGGTGGGCTCGGTGGTCATCGTCGATCTCTCGTTCAGGGGGGGCGGGGGGCTCTCGGTGGCGCGGCGCGGGGCGCGACGCGCGCGCCGGTGCGCGTCACGCGCGAGGCGAGGCCAACGAATGGATCCGAACCGGCCGAAGGGCAATCCCCGAGATCCACCACGCCCTCGGTCCCGAGCGTGGCGCCGCGATCGGCCGCGCCGTCCTCGAGGACCCGCGGCGCGTGGGCTTGCGCGGCGCTACCCGCGCTTCGGGGCCTTGCGCTTCGGCGGCGCGAAGCCGCCGGCCGGCGGTCGCGCGCCCTGCGGCACGATGCGGCGCGGTCGCGCCTCGAACCGGGGGGCGGGCTCGGCGTGGGGCGGCGCGGGAGGAGGCGGCGGAGGCGGCACGCCCTCGACCGGGACACCCCGGAAGCCTGGCGGCGGCGGCTCGCTCTCGCTGTGGCGTCGCGGAGCGGGCTTGCTCGGCAGCGCCTGGGGGATCTCGACGTCCTGCGCGCGCGGGCCGCGCCACGTGGCGCCCCGCGCGCTGTCGTCGTTCTGCGGGCCGCGCCACGGGCCGCCCCGCGGGGCGTCGTCGGAAGGGGGACCGCGGCGCGGGGCGCGGGGCGGCGCTCCGGCGAAGCCCTCGAGGCGCTCGATGCGCACGCGCGGGTCGCGCGCGTCGGGCTGGCCCGCGGAGTCCGCGAACCCCGGGGCGACCTCGGCCGCGACCTCGAACGTCGAGGCGAAGTCGCCGACGCGGATCGCGCCCACATCCTGCCCTCGCACGCCGCCGCGACGGCAAACCATCGCGAGCACGCGGCGCGGGTCGGCGCCGTGGCGCGCGCCCCAGGTGACCTTGAACGGCACGAAGCCCTCGTGGCGCGGGGCCGTGGCGCCCTCGCCGCCCTCGCGGTCGGGCCCGCCCTCGCGCACGGGGCCGCCCTCGCGCATGGGGCCGCGTGCCGGCGGGTACGTCCGCGGCGCGCTCGGCCGCTCGGCCCACCCCTGCGCGCGCGTCCGCTGCGCGCCCGGCGCGGGCACCGTGATCGGCGTCACCTCGAAGGGCTCGCACACGCCGGCGTGCGTGGCGCGCGCCAGCAGCGTGGTCACGAGCTCCTGGGCGCCGAGCGCGGCGAGCAGCCGCTCGGCCAGCCCGCGCACGCGCGCGTCGGCCCCGGCGGACTCGGCCGAGGCGGCGGCGAGGTCGGCGACGAGGCGGTCGTCGGCGGCGGCGTTGACGTCGGCGACCGAGGGCACCGGCGCCCACGTGGCCTCGACTCCCGCGCGGCGCAGCAGGCGCGTCACGTGCTCGCGCGCGACCGGCGGCACCAGCGACACGCTGATCCCCTTCTTGCCGGCGCGGCCCGTGCGTCCGCTCCGGTGCGTGAAGACCTCCGCGTCGTTCGGCGGATCGGCGTGGATGACGCGGCCGACATCCGGGACGTCGAGGCCGCGCGCCGCGACGTCGGTCGCGATGAGCGTGGTCACCGCGCCGGACCGGAACGCGTCCAGCGTGCGCGTGCGTTCGCGCTGCTCGAGATCGCCGTGGATCGCGCGCGCCGGCAGGCCGACGTCGCTGAGCTTGTCGGCGAGCTCGGCGGCGCCCTCGCGGGTGCGCACGAAGACGAGCGCGCGCTCCCCGGGCGACATCAAGAGGAGGTTCACGACCGCGCGATCGCGCTCCTCGGGCAAGACCAGGTGGATGATGTGCGCGATGTCCTGGTTGACCTCGCCCGCGCGGCCGGTGCCCGCGATGATCGGGTTTTTCTGGCAGCGGTCGGCGAGGCGCGCGACCTCGCGCGGGAACGTCGCCGAGAGCAGCAGCGTGCGCCGGTCGGCGGGCATCTGGCCGAGGATCGAGTCGAGCTCGTCGCGGAAGCCCATGTCGAGCATCTGGTCGGCCTCGTCGAGCACGACCACGCCGACGCCGGACGGATCGATCGCGCCGCGCGACAGGTGATCGATCATGCGCCCTGGCGTGCCGACGATGACGAGCGGGCCGCGCCGCAGCTCGGCGAGCTCCTTCGGGACGCTGGATCCGCCGGTCACGACGGCGACGCCCGCGCCGAGCGGCTCGAACAGCCAGCCGAGCTCCTTCGCGACCTGCGCTGCGAGCTCGCGCGTCGGCGCGATCACGACCGCGAACGGGAAGGCTCCCTTGCGCGCCGGCACGCCCTCCTTCCGGAGCTCCGCGAGCGACGCGACGGCCAGCTCGAGCTCGGGCGCGATGCCGAGGCCGACCGCGACCGTCTTGCCCGATCCCGTCTGCGAGAAGATCCGCAGGTCGCGGCCTGCGGTGGCCGGGGCGAGGACCGCCTCCTGGATGGGCGTGAGCGAGGTGAAGCCGCGGGCCTCGAGGGCGGCGCGGAGCGGGGGCGAGACGGCGTCGAACGGCGAAGCTTCGGTCATGGGGGGCGCGCACCGTAGCAGAAGCACGCGCGCGCGCCCGGCTGGTCGCGCGGCGGAACGCCGCAGGAT
>CAIVJW010000443.1 GCA_903906315.1 uncultured delta proteobacterium
CCCTGCCCCGCGCCGCCGGCGGCCCCGCCCGCCCCCGCGGTCGTCGCCGCCTGGGTGGCGCCGGTCGACGCCGACGAGGTGACCGCCGGGTCGGATCCGGAGCAGCCCGGGAGCGCGAGGAGCGAGGAGCCGAGGGCCGCGGCGAGGAGGAGGCTGCGCATCGCCCCAGGATAGCCGCGGGGGGACGTGGCGCGCCAGCCGCGGGCGACGACCGCGCGCGACGCGGGTCGACCACGCGGCGGCCGCGGCGCGTGGGACCAGGCTGGGCTACTGGCAGGAGATGCGGCGGAACAGGTGCGGATCGTCGACGCTGCGGCCGCCGTCGTTGTTGCTGGCGCGCAGGTAGCGGCCGCCCTCGACGAGCACGCCGGTGAACTGGTCGAGCATGTAGCGCGACGGGACGAAGGTCGGCCCGCAGCGGGTCCCCTCGGCCTGGACCGACCGGCCGCCGAACGACACGATATCGCCCGCGATCTCGCCGGTCGCAGGCATTCGAACGGTCCAGTCGAACGCCTGACCTCGGTCCGCGTCGGCGGCGCAGCCCTCGGGGAGGCGCAGGTCGGACGCGCCGGCCCACGAGCGGGCGCCGATCGATCCGACGAGGCGGCCGGGGTCGCGCGCGTCACGGCGCACGTGGAGCGCGAAGCGGTACCAGTCGCCATACTCGGGATAGTGCTCGCGCGAGACCCAGGTGCCGACCACCGGGTCGGGGCACTCGACGACCGCGGGCAGGAGCTGGTCGGGGGGCAGCGCGAGGCGCTCGCGCTGGAAGGCGTCGAGGTCGAAGGCTCGCGCGGCGACCGGCGCGTCGCGGACGAGGGCGCGCTCGACGGCGCCGAGCTCGGCCGCGAGCTCGCCCGAGAACGCGGGGCGACCGGCGGCGTCGCCGGGGACGACGGGGACGACCTCGTCGAGGCCGTCGGGCATGGCGGCGCGCGCGAAGCCCGCGAGGGCCTCGGGGCCGACGACGACGAAGCGACCGCCGCGCGCGTCGACGACGCCGCCGACCTCGGACGCGAGCGCCTGCGCCGCGGCCTCGGAGCCCAGCACCACCACGCGGTCGCGGGCGACGTCGACGTCGAGGGCGCCGCGGTCGAGGCGCGCGTCGGCGCCGCGGACGTAGACGACCTCGCCGGGCCGAAAATCCAGGGAGATCTTGCCCTCCGGGCCGCGCAGCTCGGGGCGCGACGTGGTCGCGATCTCGATCGGAAGGACCGCATCGGCCGCCGACACGCCCTCGAGGCGCACGCCGGCCTCGCGCGCGGCGCGGTCGATCACGAGGTAGCTCGCGCCCTCGGCCGTGCGCACCTCGTCGCCCTCGGCGCCTCGACCGCACCCCGCGGCCCCGATCACCATCACCGCCACCGAGATCCCCCTCGCCGCGCCGCCGATCGCCCGCATGTCGAACCTCCTGGGTGAACCGGGAGCGACAACGCCCGAGGCGGGAAGTTCCCTTCCGCGAAAGTCCTCCGCCCTCGGGCGCCGCGAGCTACCTCAGCGCGCGCTCCTGGGCAGGTCCGCGCAGATGCGCGCGCCGACGGTCAGGTCGCGCAGCGTGGGCTCGGGGACCTCGCGGTTGACGGCGCGGGCGGCGATCGCGCTGTGGTAGTAGCTGCCGCCGCGCGCGACGTGCTCGCCGACCGTGACCGACGACGTCGTCCACTCCCACACGTTGCCGGCGAGGTCGTCGACCCCGAACGGGCTCCGTGACGCGGGGTGCGATCCGACCTCGTCGGAGCCCATCGCGAGCGGGTCCTTGGCGTAGGTCTCGTCGAAGGCCGCGTCCTCGGGTGCGAGGGCGTCGCCATGCGGGTACTCGCGCCCGTCGGCGCCCCGCGCGGCGCGCTCCCACTCGGCCTCCGTGCACAGGCGCGCGCCCGGGACGCGGCCCGTGCCGCGCAGCCACGCGGCGTAGGCGCCCACGTCCTCGGCGCCGACGCCGACGACCGGGAGGCGGCGCCAGTCGAGGCTCGCGCGGCGCGGGCGCGCGTCGATGCGGATGGGCTCGCCGAGGCGCGCGACGTACGGGCGCGTCGCCGGCTGGATGCGAAGCTCGAGCGCGCCGTCGGGGCGATCGCGCAAGGCGAGGGCGCCGCCGAAGCCGCCCTTGTCGACGTGCGGGCGGCGGCGATCGCGCTCGGCCGGCGGGAGCGCGTCGAGGTAGACGAGCCAATCGGCGAACGTGGCCTCGGTGCGCGCCACGAGGAAGCCGTCGACGTCGACCGCGTGCAGCGGCGCGGCGCCGAAGAAGCTGCGGCGCAGGCCCTCGTCGCCGGACGCGCCGATCAAGGCGCGGCCGGGCGGGACGACGACGAAGCCGCGTGGCACGTCCGCGGCCGCGGGTAGCACGACCCGCAGCGCGACCTCGCCGGCGCGGTCGACGACGAAGGGGACCCGGACCACGGCGCGGCCGGGGGCGCGCAGGGTCGCGCGGTAGGATCCGGGGGCGAGGTCGGTCGGCGCGAGCGGCGCGGTCGGCGCGGCGATCGCGACGGGGACGACCGTGAGCGGACCGCCGCGCGCGCCGGCGAAGCGCTCGATCACGAGGGACGCCCCCGCGGGCGTGGCCTCGAGGGAGACGCGGCCCGGGGCGGCGAACCGCGGCGCGGCGGAACCGTCCGCGCCGACCACCGCGAGGCGGGCGACGAGGTCGTCACGAGCCGCGATCGCGCGCCGATCGTCGGCGAAGAGCGCGCGCTCGAGCAGCGCGTCGCCCAGGCGCGCGCGCACGTCGCGGCGCGAAGGGTCGACGAGGAGCGCGCCCTCGAGGTCGGCGGCCGCGCGGCCGTACGCGCGATCGAGGTCGGCGTCGGCGGCGAGCGCGCGCCCCCAGCGCTCCTCGCCGGGCTCGCGCTCACGGCGATCGAACAGGCGAAACGCCTCGAATCGCAGGGCGTCGGCCTCGGTGCGGCGCGCGCGCGCGTCGGTGATCGTCGCGTCGGCGGCGCGGACGCGGGCGTCGACCGCGCGGGCGCGCTCGGCGTGCGCGCTCCACGCGATCGCGCCCCACGCCGACAGCGCGGCCAGCGGCAGCGCGGCGAGCAGCCCGAAGCGCAGGAGCCTCGACGCCCGCGCCGCGCTCGCGGAGGCCGCGAGGAAGTCGAGCTCGCCCGGCGCCAGATCGGCGCGGTCGATCGCCGCGACCTCGGCCAGGCGCAGGGCGCCGAAGAGCGCGTCGCGCGCGCGCCCGAGCCGCTCCCAGTCGGCGACCGCGACCGCGAGGCGCTCGCGCGCGAGGCGGCCGCCGGCGTCCTCGGCGAGCCAGCGCGCCAGCGTGCCCCACCCGTCGATGAGGGCCTCGTGCGCGATCTCGTAGGTCGCGCCGTCCGGGGTCTCGCGGGCGACCACGAGCCGGCCGCGCACCAGCGCCTCGAGCGCGTCGCGGGCCACGCCCTCGGCCGCCCCGAGGTCGCCCTCCGGGCGTCGCGCGCGCGTCCCGTCCGACGTCACGAGGCGCCGAAGGATGCGCCGGAAGGCCGCGCGCTCGGTGATCGTGGCGGCCCCGATCACGCCGTCCGCGTGCCGCGCGAGCGCGCCCTCGACCCCGCCGAGATCGGCGAGCGCCGCCGCCGGGATCGTGCCCGCGGCCGCGTCGCGGCGCTCCCACAGCTCGGCGAGCGCGAACTGCAGGAGGGGCAAGCCGCCCTGGGCGCGCGCCGCGCCCCGGACGAGGCCGTCGACGGTCGCCTCCGACGCGAAGCGCACGCCCTTGCGCAGCGCGGGGCCGACGATGGCCTCGCGCAGGCGCTCGGGGCCGAGCGGCCACACGAAGAACATCGCGCGGGTCAGCTCGGCGCCGAGGCGTGGGAGCGTGGCGAGGCGGCTCAGGAAGTCCCCACGCGCGGTGGCGAGCACGCGCACGCTCGGCGAGGGCGTCGCGAGCGCGGCCAGCACCTCGGCGACGACGGCCGCCGGCTCGGGGTCCGCGATCGTGACGAGCTCCTCGAGCTGATCGATGAAGAGGACGAGCCCGCCCGCCGGGTCGAGCCGCCGCCGCAGCTCGCGCGCGATCGACCCGGGCTCGAGGCGCAGCAGCCCGGCCGCCACCACCTCGTCGAGGCCGAGGACGGGCGCGAGCGCGGTGGCGAGGGCGCCGAGCGGGTCGCGCCCCGGCACCGCGCGAGCGACCTGCCAGGTGCGACGCGGGTCGAGGGCCTGGCCGACGCGCGGCAGGACGCCGGCGCGACAGAGCGACGACTTGCCGACCCCCGAGTCGCCGACGACGAGCAAAAATGCCTCATTTCGCAGGCGATCCAGGAGCTCGCGCGTCTCGGAGCTGCGGCCGAAATACAACGCCGCGTGCTCCGCGTCGAACGCCGCGAGGCCGCGGTACGGGTTGCCCTCGGGCAGCGCGAAGGCGCGCCCCTCGGGGCCGAGATCGGCGAGCGCCGCGCGGACCTCGTTGCCGTCGGCGTAGCGCGCGGCCGGATCGCGACAGAGGCAGCGGTCGACGATCGCGGCGAACGCGAGGTCGACCTCGGGCGCGCGGTCCTCGAGCGGCCGCGCGTCGCGATCGATCACCTCGTGGCGCAGCTCGATCAGCGACGGCGCGGCGTGAGGCGGCACGCCCGCGCAGAGCGTGTGGAGCAGCGCGCCCAGCGAGTACACGTCCGCGCGAAAGGTCGCCGGCTCGCCGCGCCACACCTCCGGCGCCATGTATGCCGGGGTGCCGAGGACCGACCCGGGCCGCGTCGCGGTCGCGTCGAACCTGGCCGCGTGCCACGGCGCGTCCGGCCGCGCGACCAGCGTGGCCGCGTCCGGCGCGATATGGGCGCGGGGCGTCGGCGCGTCACGGTCGACGCCCCCCGGAGGAGGCGCTGGAGCCTCGGCGACGATCACGCGCGCGGTCGCCGCCTCGCGGTCGACCGGGACCGCGGTCGCGCGCGCACCGACGGCGGCCGAGAATCCCCGCTCCGTCGTCGCCTCCCGGTCGACGGCCGCCACCCGCGCGCCGCCACCTGCTTCGCCCACGAGCGCGGTCGCGGCCGCGACGTCCACCACGCTGGGCCGCTCCGGGCCGCTCGCGTGGCCGAACGCGCCCCCCTCCGGGGATGGGTCGAGCAGCTTCGCGATGCCGAAGTCGAGCAGCTTGACCTCGCCCTCCTCGTTCAGCATCACATTGGCGGGCTTGATGTCGCGGTGCACGACGCCGCGCCGGTGCGCCATGGCGAGCGCGCGCGCGACGCCCACCCCGATCTCGAGCGCGCGGCGCCACGGCATGGGCAGCGCGACCCGATCGAGCCCCTCGCCCCGCACGAGCTCCGAGACGAGGTACGGCCGCCCGTCGACCTCGCCGACGCGATGGATCGCGACGACGTTCGGGTGCGACAGCCGGGCGACCGCGCGCGCCTCGATGAGGAAGCGGCGACGGACCTCCGCGTCGGCCGCCGCGAGCACGAACTTCACCGCGACGGGGCGGTCGAGCACGGTGTCGTGCGCGAGCCACACCTCGCCCATCCCACCTCGACCGAGGCGGCGCACGACCCGATAGCCGTCGACCTCGGGCGGCGGCGCGAAGCTCCGCGAGCCGGCGTCAGCCGCTGCGCGGGGCTCGTCGTCCCTCGGTCGAACCGATCCCATACTCCTTGAGCTTCGTCACGAAGGTGCGCAGCGGCATCCCGATCAGCGCCGCGGCGCGCACGCGCACGCCGCTGGACTCGTCGAGCGCCTCGACCATGCGGCTCCGCTCGAGGTCGCGGATCTCGTCGTAGAGGCTCTTGGCCCGCGGGCGCGGGGGCTCGTGCGCCCCGCCCCCCTCCGCGCGCGCGCCCACGGGCTGCGCCTGCACGCGAGCCCACACGGGCGCGCCCTCGCCGATCTGCGCGGGCAGCTCGTCGGCCTCGACGACCTTCCGCAGCGCCGTCGCCGCGACGTATTCCATCGCGTTGCGCAGCTCGCGCACGTTGCCGGGCCAGGCGTGGCGGGCGAGCCGATCGATCGCGTCCGGCGACAGCGTGAGGCGCGGGCGGCCGAGGCGGTCGCGCGCCTCGTCGAGAAACGCGCGGGCGAGCACCGGCAAGTCGAGCGGGCGGTCGCGCAGCGGAGGCAGGAAGATCGCGGCCGCGCCGAGGCGGAAATAGAGGTCGCGGCGGAAGCGGCCGGCCTCGACCTCGGCCTCGAGCGGGCGGTTGGTCGCGGCGACGACGCGCACGTCGAGGGTCCGCTCGCTGGTCGCGCCCACGCGCAGGAAGCGCCGCAGCTCGAGCACGCGGAGGAGCTTCGCCTGCGCGCCCGCGGAGAGCTCGCCGATCTCGTCGAGCAGCACGGTGCCGCCGTCGGCGCCCTCGAGCAGCCCCGGCTTGAAGCCGATTGCCCCCGTGAAGGCCCCCCGCTCGTGGCCGAAGAGCTCGCTCTCGACGAGCGACTCCGGCAGCGCCGCGCAGTTGATCGCGACGAACGGGCCCGCCTTGCGCAGCGACCACTCGTGGAGCGCCGCCGCGACCGCCTCCTTGCCGACGCCCGTCTCGCCGAGCACCAGCACCGGCAAGTCGCTCGGCGCGAGGCGCTCGACGAGGTCGTACACCTTGCGCATCGACGGATCGGCGACCACGATCGATCGCTCGCCCACGACGAGCGAGACGACCGCGCGGGCCATCGAGGCGACCTGGCCCTCCCCCGCGCACCGCGCCGCGTTGCGCGCGCCCGTGAGCAGCGCGTCGGGGTCGCTGGCGTCGTCCGGGCAGAGCGCGAGCCCCGCGCGCGCGGCCGGCGCGAACGGCAAGAGGGCCCGCAAGACGCGCTCCGCCGGGGTGTTCGCCGAGCCCGACGTCTCGGGCAGGAGCACGACGAGCTCGCCCCCGCCGCCGTACGCCACCACGTCCGCGCGCCGCAGCGCCTCGAGCGCCGCGGACGCCATGCCGGCTCGCGCGGAGATCGGCACCTCGCCGAGCTCGACCGAGATCACCGCGAGCGGCCGGCGGTAGCGCACCGCACGAGCCGTCTCCTCGGCGAGCCGCGCGGCGAGCGCTGCGTCGTCGCAGAGCACGCGCGCCCCGGCGCGCCGCGGGTCGCGGTGCAGGACCAGCGTGACCTCACCCGCCGTGACCACGTCGCCCGAGGCGAGGCGCCGCAGCCCGACGACGGGCTCGCCGTTGACCTCGAGCCGGGCCTCGGGCTCGAGCGCGACCGCGTGGAGCGTGACGCCGCCGTCGTGGGCGACGATCCGCGCGTGACGCGGAGCCACGCCCTCGCCGTGCATGGCGAGGTCGGCTTCCGGCGCGCTGCCGACGAGGAGCGTGCCCTCCTCCGGAACGGCGAAGACCGAGGACGAATCAGCTTGAAATACGACGACGTAGTCGCGATCGTGAGCTGGCACACGAAGCGGCGCCGAGGCGAGCAGGCTCGGCGGCGGCGCCGACGGCGACGGACCTCCCCCGACTCGCCGCGACTCGCGCGCGACGGCCACACCCGCTTCGTACACCGCCACCATCAAACCGGGACATCGGCACCGGCGTGCGGATCTTGAGCGACCGCCGAAGAGAAGGTGCGCTCAGGGCGTCCGCGCGGCCGCGAGCCAGCCCTCGAGATCGGCCGCGAGCGGGCTGTCGAACGAGAGCGCCTCCCCCGATCGGGGGTGCCGAATGCCGAGCCGAGCCGCGTGTAGGCAGAGGCGCGGCGGTGCAGAAAGCCCCTCCGGCAGCGGGCCTCCGTAGCGGCGATCCCCGAGCACGGGGTGGCCGATCGCGAGCGCGTGCACGCGAATCTGGTGGGTGCGCCCCGTCTCGAGGCGGCAACGGACGACCGTCGCGCGGTCGCCGATCCGCTCGATCACGGTCATGCGCGTGAGCGCCCGCTTACCGACGACGGGAGAGTCGACGTCGCGCGCCTCGAAGGCGGCCGCCCCCGCGACGACCGCGACGTACTCCCGGTCGAGGTCGTGGACGCGGAACAGCTCGGACAGGAAGCGATTGGCCGCTTCGGTGCGCGCGAACACCAGGAGACCGCTGGTCTCGAGGTCGAGCCGGTGCACGACGAAGATCGGCCCGAGCGCGCGCCCGAGCGAGTGCGCGAGCGTGCCTCGGTCGCCCTCGGGGGTGGGTGCGGTGAGCAGCCCCGAGGGCTTCTCGACGACCACGAGGTCCGGGTCCTCGAACACCACCCGGTACGCGGGCAGCGCGGCGTCGTCCTTCGCGCGAGCCGCCGCGCCGACCTCCTTGGTCGCGCGCCGCAGCCCGCCGCCGACGTTGGCGACGACGACCATACCCTTGCGCACGAGGCGGCCGGCCACCTTGGTGCGCGCGCCGTCGACGAAGACGCCGCCGAGCTCGAGCAGCACGCGCGCCTGCCGGCGGGAGAGGTCGGGCACGCGGGCGGCGAGCGCCTGGTCGAGGCGGCGGCCGTCGTCGTCGGGCAGGACGACGAAGCGGTGGCGAGTGGACGGCTGGGGGGTGGTCACGAGGGACGGAGGATGGCGCAGCGGGGCGGCGGCGGCGAGCGCGACGACGCGGACGCGGCGACAGGCGAGGGGGTGGGCCGGCCCCGCACCGTCGACGACGCCACGGTCACGACGCGGCGCTGCGCGGCGCACGCGCGAGGGTCGAGCGCGGGCGGCTGGCACCGAGAGCCCCACCCAAAGCCGACAACCTCCGCTGTACCCGCTGTGCCCTCTATACCCCCCGTACCCGCTGTGCCCCCCATACCCCCCATACCCTCTGTGCCCTCTGTGCCCTCTGTGCCTCCGTGGTTGATCCCTCTGCATTCCTGAACGGACCGTCAGTCCACCGACGACGTCACGTAGTACCCCGAGAACCCGTACATCAGCACGGCCTCCCCGCCCCCCGGGGCCACGTCCCACACGCCGTCCTTGAACCCCATCCCGTCGCCGTCCGCCCAGCGGAACGCCTCGAAGATCTTCCAGTTGAACCGCGCCCAGTGCGCGTTCGTGTCGGCCTGGGCGATCGGCAGCGCCTTGCCGAAGGCGAAGGTCATCGTGAGCTCGCCCTTCGTGAGGTCGAAGTGCACGCCCGCCGCGTCGACCGGAGCGGGGTAGTCGAGCGGGTACTCCGAGGTCACCGCGCCGACGAAGGTCACGCTCCCCTTGCCGGCCTTGTAGGGCTTGCCGGCGTAGGTCGTGTCCGAGTACGCGCGAAGGAACGTGAATTTACCGGGCACATCGAACTTGCCCGAGTGGTACGTCCCCTCCACCGTGTAACGGACCCAGTCGACCTTCGTGCGCCCGTGCGTGTAGACGCCGCTCGGCATCGCCTGCGTCTGGCACGTGCCGACGAGGTTGTCCTTGGCCATGTCGGAGACGACCGGCGACTGACCATGATCGAAGCAAAGCACCGGGGCCGGGTCGTCCGCCGCACGCAGGACCTGATAGCGGCTGAGCGCGATCTGGTAGTCGGTCGGCGTCTGGCCGGCGAGCCCATCGGCGAAGCCCGGATCCACGAGGTCCCCCTGCACGTAAATGGCAATCGACCCCTGCCCCGGAGTCGCGCCGCCCGCGCTCGATCCGCCGCCGCCCGCGCCGCCCGCGCTCGATCCGCCGCCGCCGGTCGTGCCCGCGCTCGTGGTGGTGCTGCCGGTCGCGCCGAAGGCCGAGCTGTCGGCGGGCGAGCAGCCGAGCGATCCGATCCCGAGGGCGGCGACGAGCGCGACGGACGCGCTGCGGAGGGCGATCGACGAGGTCGAGTTCATGGGGGCTCCGACGGAAAGGGGACGTGGACGACGGTCGTACGAGCGTGGCGCCGGCTCCGCAAGAAGCGAGCCGCGATCGCGATCGGCGCGTCGCGCCCGAAGCGGGCCCGGCGGGGTCCGCCTCGTGAACCCGCGGCCACAGCCCGCGTGAACGATCGCGCGGCGCGCCTCCCGCCCACGACGCTGCACTATGATCGCGCCCCGTGACCCCGCTCGACGTCGCCCCCCACCCGCTCCTCGACGCGATCGCCTTCACGACGGCCTTCCCCGCGCCGCTCGCCGACCTGCCCGCGAGCGAAGCCATCCGCGACGCGCTCCGGCCGGGCGCCTCCGCGCCGGTCGCCTCGGACGACGCCGTGCGCGCCGCCGTCCGCGACCTGCTGCGCCACGGCGGCTACAAGCCCACCGGCCGCGGCAAGCCCGCGTCGGAGTACCTGCTGCGCGCGGTCGCCGAGGGCGCGCTCGCGGCGATCAACGCCGCCGTCGACGCCTGCAACGCGGCCTCGTACCACAGCGGCCTGCCCATCAGCGTCGTCGACCTCGACCTCGCGGCGGCGCCCTTCTCGCTGTCCATCGCGCCCGCCGGGACGAAGTACGTGTTCAACGCCTCGGGTCAGGAGATCGACGTCGGCGGGCTGCTCTGCCTGTGCGACGCGGCTGGCCCGACCGCGAACGGGGTGAAGGACGCGCAGCGCAGCAAGACCCGCGGCGCGACGACCCGCACGATCTCGGTCGTTTGGGGCGCGAGGGCGCTCGGCGACCGCACCGCACGCACGGTCGCCTGGTACCGCGAGCTGCTCGCCAGCGTCAGCGCGGTCACGGAGCTCTGCGAGCTGCGGGGCGGCTGAACCGATCGCGGCTCAGCGGTTGAGGTACGACCCGAGGTCGCGCTTGCGCGATCGCGGGCGCAGCTTCTCGAGCGCCTTCGCCTCGATCTGGCGGATGCGCTCGCGCGTGAGCGAGCACGACTTGCCGATCTCCTCGAGGGTCTCGTCCTCACCGTCGAGGATACCGTAGCGCCGCTCGAGCACCTCGCGCTCGCGCGGGGTCAGCCCGTCGAGCAGCTCGAGGGTCTGCTCGCGCAGGCGGCGGCGGGCGAGGGCCTCGTCGGCCGTCAGGTCGCTGCCGGCGACCAGCTCGCCGAAGCTCGTGTCGCCGTCCTCGCCGACGGGCGCGTCGAAGCTCTGCGGCTCCATCGACACCTCGGCCACCATGCGCACCTTCTCGAGCGAGACGCCGCTGCGCTCGGCCACCTGATCGATGGGGGGCTCGCCGCCGAGCAGCTCGACGAGCTCGCGGCGGGCGCGAGCGATGCGGCGGCGCGCCTCGGCGAGGTGCGCGGGGATGCGCAGGCCCTTGCCCTGCGAGAGCACGGCGCGACGGATCGCCTGCTTTATCCACCACGCGGCGTAGGTGCCGAAGCGGTGACCGCGGCGGTAGTCGAAGCTCTCCGCCGCGCGGATGAGGCCGAGGTTGCCCTCCTGGGCGAGATCGACGAGCGGCACGTCGAGCCGGTGGAACTGGCGCGCGATCGACAGCGCGAGGCGGAGGTTGGCCTCGACGAGCTGGGCCTTGGCGCGGGCCACCGACCGGCGCGCCCGCGCGATCGCGGCGAGCGTCGCCTCCATGCCGGGGCGCTCCGAGGGGTCGGCCGCGGCGACGGCGCGCAGGCGGCGCTCGATGCGCTCGCCCACGGCCGGGTCGAGGCGGACCTCGGCGAAGCCCTCGGCGAGGTCGGTGACCACGTGGCCGTGCGGCTCGCCGTGCACGTCGAGGAGGCGCATGAGCAGGCCCCCGAGGCGAGCCGCGCGCGCATCGGCGGCGCCGGGCTCGCCCGCGTCGGGCTCGAGCAGCAGGTCGCCGAGCGCCAAGGCGCCGGCACGGACGTCGTCCGCGGTCAGGACGAGCTCCGCGCGGGCCACGCGGCAGGAGAGCCACGCCTCGACGAGGGCGCGCTCGCCCCCCTCGATTCGGCGGCCGATCGCGATCTCCCCCTCGCGGGTGAGCGGGCGGCTCGACGAGAGATCGGTGAGGTAGAGATCAATCGCCTCGCGCTCGCCGCGCGACCCCGGGCCGCGCGATCGCACGCGCGACGGAGGCGCGACGTGCTCGTCGACCTCCGTGGGGACGACCACGTCCGGCGTGCGCTCGCTTTGGGGGCTCTGCTTCATCGGTCGGCTTCGGTGTCCGCGCACCCCCGGCCGTACGTCCGAGGGACGGCCAGCCTGCGCGGAGCGCCCGGTTAGTCGAGGCGCCCTCGGAGTTGAACAGGAATCGGCACGCGCCCCGTTCGTGGGGTCAGTTCAGCGGAAAACGGCAGCTTGTCGCCACCTCGGCGGCGACGCAAGCTGTGAGCGGGCGCGCCAGGGCGCGGCGCGTCGAAGCTCGTCGACCCGCGCGACGGGCCCCGCGGAGGACCGGATGAAGTTTCCTGTCGGCTGGTTTGCGATCGCGGCCCTCACCCTCGTGGGGGCGCCGGAGGTGGCCGGTGCCGACCCGCCTCCTCCCGCGCCGGTGAAGCTCTGCGTCACCACCGCGGGGGAAGCCCGATACCGGAATTACGGATACGACCACCTCGTCCGGATCACGAGCTCGTGCGACGTGCCGAGCGAGTGCGCGGTGACGACCAACGTGAGCCCCGGAGCCATCAAGGTGACCGTGCCGGCCGGCCAGACCGTCGAGGTCCTCACCTTCCGCGGATCGCCCGCGGCGACGTTCACGCACCAGGCGGTCTGCACTCCCCCGTAGGCGCGACGCGTCGAGCCCGCTCGCGTCGAGGTCGCGCCCGCCGTCGGCTCGGGGGTATGCTGGTCGCGCCGTGCCGGAGCGCGATCGAGGAGGGCTCGGTGCGGTCACCGCGCCGGCGGTCGCGGCCGGATCCGCGGCCTGCGGAGGCTCGACCGTGAGGGGTCGGCGGCCGTCTCACCCCCCCGGAGGTTCCCGTTGAAGGCCTACCTGGACGTCGTGCGCGAGGTGCTCGAACGGGGCACGCGCAAGCCGAACCGCACCGGCGTCGACACGATCTCGACGTTCAACCACAACTACGAGGTCGACCTCGCCAACGGCTTCCCGCTGCTCACGACCAAGCAGATCGCGTGGAAGAACATCGTCGTCGAGAACCTCTGGTTCCTGTCGGGCGACACGAACCTCCGCCTGCTCCAGAAGCACGGCTGCAAGTTCTGGGACCCGTGGGCCGACGAGCGCGGCGAGGTGCCGAGCGCGTACGGCAACTTCTGGCGCCACTTCCCGGTACACGAGGGCGATCGCGCCGGGTTCGTCGATCAGGTCGCGTGGGTGATCGAGGAGCTCGGGCGCAACCCGATGAGCCGCCGGCTCGTGATCAGCGCGTGGGCGCCCGGCAACGCGCTCGCGAGCAAGCTGCCGCCTTGCCACTGCCTGTACGTCCTCAACGTGCAGAACGACGTCGACGGCGAGCCGCGGCTCTGCCTGCACCTGACGCAGCGGAGCTGCGACGTCGCGCTCGGCGTGCCGTACAACCTCGCGGGCTACGCGCTCCTGCTCGAGCTGTTCTCGCGGTTCTCGGGCATCCGGCCCGGGAGCTTCGCCCACACGCTGGTCGACGCGCACGTCTACACGAGCAAGCCGGACGGATCGATGGCCGATCACGACCACGTCCCGGGCCTCCGCGTGCAGCTCGCGCGCGCGCCGCGCCCGCTGCCGCGCCTCGTGATCGACCCGTCGATCCGCTCGCTCGACGATCTCGGGGCGCTCCTGTCGGCGAGCACCGAGGACGTGCTCGCGGCCTTCCGGCTCGAGGGCTACGACCCGCACCCGCCGATCGCCTTCAAGGTGGCCGTGTGACGGCCCCGCTCCGGGCGATGATCCTGGCCGTCTCACCGGAAGGCGTGATCGGGCTGCACGGGGCGATCCCGTGGCGCCATCCGGGCGATCTGCGGCGCTTCGCGCGCGTCACGCGAGGGGCGACCGTCATCATGGGCCGGCGGACGTGGGAGTCGATGCGCGGCCGGCCCCTGCCCCACCGCAGGAACCTCGTCGTGACGAGCCGCGCGATCGAGGGCGTCGAGACGTTCCCGGGCCTCGCTCTCGCGATGGCGGCGAGCGAGGGGCCGGTGTGGCTCATCGGCGGGCGCGCGATCTACGAAGAGGGCATGGGATCGTGCGATCTCATCGACGTGACGTACGTGCCCGACCACGTCGACCACCCGGACGCCGTGCGCGCGCCGGCGATCGATCCCGCCCAGTGGGACGAGGGGCCGCTCGTGCAGCACGAGGACGAGCCGGGGCTCACGAGGCGCGTCTACACCCGCAAGGCGCCGCGCGAGGCGTAGCACGATCGCCCTCTCCGCGTGGCACGGGCGCTGCAGGGTCAGCGAGACATGACGCCCCGCACGCCCCGCCTCGTCGCCCTCGCGCTGACGCTGTCGATGTTGACCGGGTGCGGCCACGTGGGCCGGGGCGTGGGCTCGGTGCTCGGCAAGGTCGCGCTCGGCCTCGCCGCCGCGGCCGCCGCGGGCGCCGTCAATCGATCGGTCGCCGGCCCGCACCGCCGCGCGCCGTCCGCATCGGCCGACGACCGGGAGGCCTGCGCGGAGGCGGACCGCGCCATCGCGGCCGCGAAGCTGCGGGTGGCCGAGCGGGCATACGCCGAGACCGCGGCGCCCGTGCCGACGTTCTGACCGGTCGCGCGACGCTCGCGGCGAGAACGCCCGTCCACACCCCGCACGTGAACGACCGGACGCCGCGAGGTTGCCGGCCGGCGACCGGTGCGATATCCGCCCAGGGATGAACCGACAGCCGAAGCTGACCAAGCGCGAGCGCAAGGCCCTCGCCCCCAAGGTGCCGGTGCCCAACGGGGGCGAGCACATCCACTGCATCGCGTGCGGGATGCACCTCGACCCGCAGCGGTTCGTGCCGCCGGGTTCGGCGCGGATGATCCGCTGCAAGCACGGCGCCCAGTTCGCCTCGTGCACCGACTGCGTCGAGATCTCGCAGCGCCTCATCGACGAGCACGATCGCAGCGGCCAGAACGTCCAGAGCGCCGCCGCCTGGCACTGACTCGAGCTCGAGAGGGGCAGAGAATCTCCAGAGGCACCGAGAACACCGAGAGCAGCCGGTGAACCCCTCTGTGCCCTCTGTGCCTCTATGCCTCTGTGGTTGATCCCTCTGTATTTCTGAACGGACCTTCAGCGCGCCCCGCGCTCGACGGGCCAGTGCGAGAGGGCGATCAGGCTGCCCTCGGGGTCGCGCGCGTACAGCGTGAAGGCGCTCTCGCGCTCGACCGGGACGCCGGCCGCCTCGAGGCGCGCGCGCCAGGCCTCGCGCTCGCTCGCCTCGATCGCGAGGGCGACGCAGTGCCACCCGGGCGCGTCGTCGGCGCGCACCGGTCCGGGCGAGGCCGCGCGCTCGACCGCGAGGAAGGTGTCGCCGCCGAGCGCGAGCCACACGGACCGCGGCCGCCCCTCGTCGTCGTCCCAGCGCCGCACCAAAGGCAGGCCGAGCACGCCGGCGTAGAACGCCTCGGCGCGCGCGAGATCCTGCACGACGACGGCGAGGTGGTGCGGGCGGAGCGGGGTCACCGCGCGCCCTCTACCACGCGCGCCCCGTCAGCGCGCGGCCTTCGCGAGCTCGGAGACGGGCACGGCGTCCGCGCAGTCGAGCCCCTCGCGCGAGGGCCCGGGCGCGAGGAGCACGACGCGCGGCGCGACGCGCGACAGGGCCGCGGCGATTGGCGCGAGCGTCACGAACGGGGTGTCGCCCTGCGCGCGCAGGTACGCGGATCGACAGCCCGGGGCGATGGCGTGGACGTCGCGCACGAGCGCGAGCATGCCCGGCACGTCGAGGTCGGCCCCGCGCAGGGGCACCGACGGGCACGCGCGATCCGCGCGCAGCACGGCGCGACGATACCAGCGCGCCCAGCCGGGCTGCGGTAGGTCCGCCGCGCCCGCAGCCGCGGACGCGCGCGGGGGCGGGAGGTGCGCGACGGGCGCCCCCCCCTCGCCGTACCGGCGGATGAAGCCCTTTTCGGCCTCGATACGGCGCAGATCGGGGGCCCCGGGCTGCGCGACGACGTCGTCGCCGACGGTGCCGAGGGCGACGGCGAAGTCGAAGCCGCGCGGCCCGATCGTGACGATCGGCACCGAGCAGTACGCCCCCTTCGCGACGCGGAGCGCCTCGATGTCGAACGCGGGCGCGAGGATCGCGAGATCGCGCACGGCCCCGCCCGCGTCGCGCACGGCCAGGTGAAACACCTGATACCCGGTCGCCTGCGCGACCATCAGCACGCGCGTGAGCAGGTCGAAAGGCATCGTCTCGGCAGCGTAGACGGCGAGGTCGAGCCGCGGACTGGGCCCCGCCGACGAGGTCGGCCGGAGGTGGAGGAACTCGATGCTCGCGAGCGTGCCGAGCGCGTCACGGAGCGGGACGAGCGCGTCGAGCAAGCCGGCGTCGTACTGCTCGACCGGCTGCCAGCTGCGCAGGGACAGCACCTTCCTGCGCGGCGCGATCACCGACTGCGTGCCCGGCGGCATGTCGCCGAGGACGCGCGCGCGCTCGGGCTCGGGCCAAGCGCCGACGACCGCCTCGTTGTCGACGGAGGCGCCGCTCGGGGCGAGGGCCACCGTGGTGAGCGGGCCGATCGCCGGCAGGCCGTCGACGGCGACCCGGGCCAGCGCCGCGTCGATCTGCGGCGAGGGCCCGGCCAGCGCGGGCGCGCCGGGCGACGCCGACGTGGAGGGCGACGCCGACGTGGCCGCCGACGCCGACGCGGTGACGCCGCCCTCGCGGTCGCGCGTGCACGCCGGCGGCCCGAGCGCGAGGGCGACGAGGAAGGCGGTCCGTATCCAGAGTGCGCGCATCGGCGCCGAAGCTAGCACCGCTTCGACCTGGCGACGCCCGAGGTCTTCGCGGTAGAAGCGCGCCATGGTCGGCCTGCCAAGCCGCGGACGCGCCTCGAGCGGCGCCCGCGATCCCCTCGCCCTCGCCCTCGCGGCGGCCCTGATCGCGGCCGGCGCGTGCGCGCCCCCGCCGGCGGCGCAGGGCCCCGGGCCCGGCCCGCGCCACCCGCTCCTCGGCGAG
>CAIVJW010000444.1 GCA_903906315.1 uncultured delta proteobacterium
CGAGCTACGAACTCACCGAGAGCACGCTGATAGAGCTGGCTCCGGCTGATCTTGAGGTGCTTCGCGAGGTGTTCGGCATCCTCGAAGACATCGTCGGGGACAGATACGGCGGTCTTCATACCCGTAGTATAACCCGCACCGTGAACTTGTCCACCGAGTGCGAGCGACCGGGCGGATGATCGTCTCGGGCATGGCGGTCGGCGTGCGCGAACGCTCCGGACTCGCGATCGTCGAAGAGGTCGAGGCCGTGCGGCTCATCGCGAAGTGGCACGACCTCGCGACCACCATCGCCCCGGGCATGGCCGTCGGCGTGCGCCTGCGTTCCAGGCTCGCGATCGTCGAAGAGGTCGAGGCCGTGCGGCTCTTCGCGAAGTGGCCGGACCTCGCGACCACCATCGCCCCGGGCATGGCCGGCGGCGTGCGCCTGCCGCTCGATCTCGCCACCGATGCGTGGCTCTCCGCTGCGAATCGCGACCAGCTCTTCGGGCGATAGGCGGCCCGGTCTATCGCGAGGCCCTCTTCGCTCCGCCCAACGGCTTCGCAATCAGCCGCGCCGCGAAGCGGCGTCGGCTGCATTGCGTTGTTGGGCAGCTACGGTGCGAACATCTCGCGCAGGACCCCGAGCGTCCTCTCCACGGTTGACGAGGTGAGCCGCCCGAGGTGCTTGAGCAGGCGCTCGCGGTCCACCGTGCGGATCTGGTCCAAGACGATGTAGCCCGCTCGGTTCTCGAACCGGCACGCGACGCGAAATGGATACGGGTGCGCCGCCGATGTGAGTGGGGCGATGATGACGGTCCGCAGGTGCGCGTTCAACTCGTCGGGCGACACGACCACGCAGGGCCGCGTCTTCCGGATCTCGCTTCCGCGCGTGGGATCGAGGGCGATCAGGTGAACCTCGCCGCGCTGCGGCGGCCGTGCCTTCACCACTGCCATTGGTCCTCGTCAAATCGCGTCGGGCCCGGGTCGTCGAGCAGGCCGTGCGACGGCTCGCTCGCCAGGCGGGTGGCCGCTTCCGCCCAGCCCTCGCGCGGCTGACGAGCGGGCGCGATAACAATCCGTCCCTCGTGCACCTCAAGGTCCACGACATCGACGAGTCCCGCCTGCTCGATGAGCGGCTTCGGGAGGCGAACGCCACGCGAGTTGCCGATGTTGATAAGACGCGCCTTCATTGGGGGTCACATTGTACCCACGACGTCGGGTTGTCAACCGGCCGCTGTCGAGCGCTCGACCGGCGGGGCGACCACGGCTTCGCGCGGCCCGTGCGCGTGCGCGCTGGTTGGCCCGGAAGACCTCGGGCGGCTCCGGCGCACGGTCCACGACGTTGACGTGGCGCCGTGACGCAGGGTCGGGCCACGAGGAAGACGCCGAGGACGAGCCGGCGCGCGCCTGTGACGCCGCGCGCAGGACCTGCGTTGCGGAGGTGCGTGGCAATGTTCGATATGCCTCTGTCTGCCCAACGGCTTGCCAATCACCCGCGAAGGCCGGGCGACCGCGTCGCGGTACGCGGAGCGTACCTGCCTCGGATGCGGCTGCAAGTCGGAGGGCACGGCCTTTGTCGGGTGCATTGGCTTGTTGGGCAGCCCGTCAGCGTGCCATTGGTGGGACTACGCCTCGAAGTAGTCGCTGTCGAGCTTCGGTATTTGGAGGGGCCGCGACGTCACGCCGACCTCGTGGTCAATCATCAGCTCGGCGAGCCGTTGCCCATCGACGAGCACAATGCGCTCGACCGACTTCGCGAAGTCGATCGCCTGGGCGCTGAAGCTCGACGTGGTGATGAAGACACCTTTGTTCGCGCGCTGCCCCGCGAGTGCCCCGTAGAACCCCTGCACCTCCGGGCGCCCGACGGAGCCCTGCCATCGCTTCGCTTGGACGTAGACCTTCTCGAGGCCGAGCCGGTCGAGTGAAATGATGCCGTCGATGCCGCCGTCGCCAGACCCACCCACGCGCTGAAGGTCCGTTCGGTTGGTGCCGTAGCCCATCTTGTGGAGCAAATCGAGCACGATGGTTTCGAAGTACGTCGGTGAGACCTGCGCGAGCGTCTCCAGCAACTCAGCAGCGACGGAGCTGCGAAGCTCGCGAAGTGCCTGCTCAAGACGGTCGTCGGGGCTCGCCGTAATGGCGCTTGTGGGTTCGGGCACCGAGCCGGAAACGGGCAGCCGAGTCTCAAGGGTCGGCGCAGCGCCGCGAAGCGGAGCGTCGGTCAGTGGCGTGGCAATCCGCGCCACGGCGTCGTCCCCGAGTTGCGACGGGTGAGTCGCGACGAATCGCACGCCCTCGGCTGTAAGCTTCCAGAAGCCCCGCCGCGGGCTCTCCGAAAGGCCGGCTCGCTTGAGCCGATCGTGCGCCCAGCCCGCGCGGTTCTTGTAGACAGGCTGCGCACCGCTCGGCAGAAGCTCCTGACGGTCGGCCTCCGAGATGCCGAGCGCATCGGCGGTCGCGTCGTGCACCACGCGCGCGGCAGCGCCCTCCGGATGGCTGGCGAGGAAGCGCAGGACCGGGTCGATAAACTTGTCGTAGGTCGGGACGGTCATGTGCTGTCTCTACAGTCTAGCAGGAACGGTTCGGGTGGTCTGCCCAACGGACCGAAATTGAGCCGCGAACGGCCGCGAGGGGATGCCGGACGCCACGCGGTGCAGCACGGAAAACGCCTCGACATGCGAGTCAGCCGTTCGTCGGATCCA
>CAIVJW010000445.1 GCA_903906315.1 uncultured delta proteobacterium
TCAAGCGAAGGCCGTGCGGATCTTCGAGCTCGCGCGCTGGATGCCGGTCCTTGCTGCATGTAGGCCAGCGCGAAGGAAGCACAGCGCAAATGCCGAGGCAGCGTAACGAAATCGCTCTTCGCTTGCGAAGGTAGGGCTAGCGCGACCAGGGCCGGCTGGTCCGACGCGGCGCACACGAAGGGAAGCCAAAGGCAGTACTCGTTGATGGCGGTCTGCGCCTCGTCGCCGCCCTTGCCCCGCGCCTTCGCCAGCAGCGCGCGGTTCGCGCACGACTTGGAGTCGCCCCCGAAGCAGCCCGAGCGATACGCCTCGTCGGCGCGCTCGAGGTCCTGCGGGACCGTGACGCCGTGCTCGCGGAGGTAGCCGAGCGTGTTGCAGCTCTTGGCCGAGCCGCGCGAGCACTGGTCTGCGCATTGGCGGTAGTTGGGGAATGCGCACGTGTACGCGCCGTTCCAGGCGCTGCGGCAGGTCCCCTCGTCGGTCAGCAGCTGGCCCGCGACGCACGACGGCACGTCGATGTTCGGCGGGATCTCGGGGCCGTTCACCGGCAGGAGGTCGAGCAGCACGGGCGCGCCGCAGCCGCTAGGCGGCGGGCCCGACAGCGGCGATGGGGGGCAGGCGCGGAAGTCGCCAATCACGTACGCTTCCGCTTCCGAGGAGGATGCCCCGGTGCTCACGCCGACGGCGGTCGCGCCGGCGTTGGCGCCGAAGGTGACGCCCTGCTGGGTGAGCAGCGCGGCAGCGCCGACGTGCGCCGCCTGGACGACGTGCGTGGCGCCGGGCACCCGTTCACCGCAGCAATCGAACCTCGGGAGCTCACGCAGCTGCGCGTCGCGGAGGGCGCGACGTCGGTGGTGGTCCGCTACGAGTGCGAGGTGTCGTCGGGCCGCGCGCACCTCGCGATCAGGCAGGGCTGCTTCGTGAACGGCGGCAGCCTGTCGACGTACACGTACGAGGCGGCGCCCGCGCCGATCGTCAAGACGCTCGAGCTGCACAACGACAAGGAGCTCCACGGCAACATGCCCTTCGGCTTGTTCGGCGCGGGGGCCGGCGTCGACGTCCGCTCCGGGGGCAGGCTCGCGTACGAGCTGCTCGGCCGCTACAGCATCGTCGACGCGCGCGTGACGGACCTCGACCTCAAGGTCGACCCGCAGGTGAGGGGCGCCACCTGCGCCGGCGCCGTACGGGTTCACGTCGACGCCGGCGATCTGATCGAGGGCGCGCTTGGCGGCGCCGCGCGGGCCCTCGGCGGGGCGCGCGCGCTGGTGGTGGTCCACGAGGCGGTCGAAGGCGCCGAGGAGGAAGTGGCCCGATCCGCAGGTCGGATCCAGGATCGAGGCGGCGTCGGGGCCGCGCTCGGCGACGACGCGCTCGAGCGTGCGGTCGAGGATGTAGCTCTCGACGAAGTGCGGAGTCTGCAAGAGCGCGAACCGCTCGCGCACCTCCTCGTCGAGGTCCTGATAGAGATCGCCGAGGAAGCGCGTGTCGGCCTGGCCGAAGCGGAACGCGGGCGCCTCGGCGTTCGGCGCGCGCAGGAGCGCGAAGAGCTCGCGCACGGCCGCGGACGAGGGGGCGAGCTTGCCCATCGGCGCCCGCGCGAGGTCGAACAGGGCCGCGAGGGCGGGGAAGCTCGCCGCCTCGCGCAGCACGGTGACGAGGTACTCGCGCTCGCCGAGGAAGGGCGCGATCGCCTGGAACTGAGCCTGGCTGTCGAGGGCGCCGGGGCCGGCGAGGCGCGTCCGGCGGAGCAGGCCGCGATCCTCGAGCGTGCGCACGAAGACGGCGGCGAGCAGCCACGCGGCGGCGACCTGCTCGGTGTAGCGGCGGCGCCACGGCTCGAACGCGTCGGCCGTGCGGCGCGCGCGCACCTCGCCGTCGTGCAGGGCGCGGAGCCCGCGCGTGACGGCCGGCGACGCGTCGGCCCGCGTGCGGAGATCGTCGGCGAGCGCGCGGAGGACGGGGCGCGCGGCGGCGAGGAAGCGCGCGGAGTCGAGCGGGGCGCGCGCGTCGGGCTGGGAGGCGAGGTCCGACGCGGAGGGCTTGCGAGGGCGGGGGGGCATGGGCGGGGGGCAGGGTAGCGGAGGCGGAGGCGCACGGGGCGGCGCGAGAAGAGGCCGATCGGGCGACGGCGCGGGCGGCGGCCTGAGCGCTGCGCTCAATGCGGGTCGTCGAGAAGCAAGCGCGCCCAGACGTCCCCGTGCGCGTCGAGCCGCACGCTCCAGCCGATGCACAACGACTGTTGCATGGGGGGCCTGTCAGGGCGGGCGGTCCATGAGGCGACGAGGCGCGGCCCCTCGGTCGCGACGAGCGTCAGGCGCGACAGCTGCGAGGTCGTCAGCCGGAGGACCGGGCGGCCCGGTTGCGGGGCCGAGAGGACCGTGCACGCTTGCTCTGCGGTGCCGATCAGACGCAGACAAACCTTCGCGTCGGGGTGCGTGACGCTCCAGTCCTCGTCGCCTTGCGTGACGCTGTCGACGCGGACCCACCACGTGCGGTCTGGCAACGGGTCGGCGCACGCGCCTTCAAGACAGGTGCGGCCGGTAAGGCATCCGCTGCTCCAGCACCGGGACGCCGGCTGGGAGGGGGGCGGGCAGGCTGCCGGGGTCGACCCGGGACGCGCGTCGCTCGGTGAAGCCGCCGCAGCGCGCCCCTGCCCGGGGCGTTCCGCGGGTTCGCGCTGCCCCCTCGCGGTCGTGGAGAGGGCGATCGCCACGAACCCTAGGAGACCCGCGACGAACAACAGCAACAGCCTGACCACAACGGGCGAGGTGGGGCTGCCCGCGGCGGTCGGCGCGATGCGTGGCACGGCGGGGAGGCCGCCAAGGCCCGGCATGAGGAGGTCGAGCGCCGGGATGGGCCGGCGGGGCTCGTCCTGCGCCCTCGCCGGGCGCGGCGCGTCCGGCGCGGCGATGGCCGGTGCGAAGCGGGGCGCGAGCTCGGTTCTGCCGGGCCCGGCCGGGTCGAGGTAGAGCGGCGCTGCGGCCACCGTGCTCGTGGGCGCGGCCGAGGAGCGACTCGCGTCGCCGGCGAGCGCCTGGGCGAAGCGCGCTGCGAGGTCGGCGCCGTTCCGCAGGCGACGGTCGGCTTGGAGTCGGATGCAGTCGCGCAGCAGCGTCCCGAGCGGGTCGGCCACCTGACCGAGCGGCCACGAGGCGTTGCCGGCCCGCACTTCGCGGTAGAGGTGCCCGAGCTGGCGGAGGCTCATGTCGGGCGCGAGGCCCGACGGGTGGGTGCCGGCGACGAGCTCCCATCCAAGCACGCCGAGCGCGAAGACGTCGCGGAGCTCGCCGGTTGCGGGCGTCGACCAGACCATCGGGTCAATGGCCTCGGGCGGCATGTACGCGGTCGTCCCGAGGATCGTGCCCTCGCGCGTGAGGGGGTGCGCGTTCCCGTCGGCGACCGAAATGCCGAGGTCGATGAGCTTCACCCCCGACGGGTCCGCGGGGGCCTCGAAGAAACGGCGCGTGACGAGCACGTTGTCGGGCTTCACGTCGCGGTGGGCGACGCCGCGCTCGTGCAGGAACGCGAGCACGGACGCGAGGTGCCGAAGCAGCTCCACACGATGCCCTGGAGTCAGCGCAGGGCTCGCCGCGAGGTCCGTGAGGGGCTGCCCGTCCACGGCGTCGAGCACCAGCCCGAGCACGCCGGTGCGGAGGTCCTCGAACATCGCGTGGCAGGCGACGAGGCTCGGATGGGCGAGTTGCGCGAGGGCGCGTGCTTCGCGGCGTGCCCGCTCGAGGCCGGACGGGAACGACGCCATCACCGGCACCAACTTGAGCGCGCGCTCGACGTTGCCGTGCAGCGGGTCGGTCGCGAGCCAGACCTCGCCCTGGCCACCGGCGCCGATGGGTCGGACGAGGACGTATCGATCGAGCGTCTCGCCTGCGCGCGCCATCGGGTGCAGATGCTATCTGCGCGCGGCGTCGCTGTCGCTGCTCACGCTGAAGCGCGGCGCGCGCGTCGTGCCCTTGTGACCACCGGAGTGCGCGCGCGGCGTGCGGTACATGACGACGCCGCCTGCGCCGACGAGCCGGACAGCGACGAGTGCTACGCGGCCAACTGCCCCAAGGTCGCGCAGTGCTTCGGCGGCTACGGCCTGGGGCGCCCGGTGGCGATCCCGGGCGCGGGCGGCGGGTCGCAGGGCGTCCCGCCGGGCTCGCTGTGGAACCTCGAGGTGGTCGGCGCGAGTCTACCGGAGACGGCGCCCGATGGTAGTGCCTGGGACGTCGAATGGTTCGGCTGGGGCCCGCCGGACGCGAAGGTCGTGGTGCAGCTCGGCGATCTCACGGCGTACACCTCCGAGCAGGGGGACAACCTCACTCCGAGCTGGGAGGAGCAAGTCATCACGCAGCTCACTCCGGCGGACCTTCAGCAAGGCGCTTCCTTCACGGTCTGGGACATGGACGTCTCGGATCACGACCTCATCGGAACGTGCCAATGGACCCCGACCGAGGCCGACTACCTGCTGCCCTACGTCGCGCTGTCGTGCGATCCGGCCGATCTCTGGCTCTACGTGCGCCTCGTCCCGCAGCCGTGACCCCGCGGTAGCCGCGGAAGCAGTGGAGGATCGCCGGCGACCCCCCCGCCCACCTCAGCCGGCCGCGATCTCGGCGAGTGCGTGGTTGTCGATCTGGTGCTCGACCACGCGAGGATCGACGACGAGCTCGCGCGCCAGGGCGTCGACGTCCTCGCGCTCGACGAGGGGCGAGGTGATGCGAGCCCGGAGGAAGGCGGCTGGCGCGAGCAGCTCGGCCGCGAAGGCGCGAGAGGCCTGCTGGTGAGGCTCGGACGCGCTGGTGATCAGGCGCGGCGTGGACGCGGCGAGGAGCGAGTAGAGCGCGCGCGCCCGATCGAAGCGACGCCCGGCGGCTGCGCGCGGGCGGGCGACCACGAAAGGCGCGCCGTGCGTGCCGGTGGTCGCGAGCCCTTGAAGGCCGCCCACCAGGAAGTCGGTCGAGGTCTCGCGGAGGTTCGCGGCGGGCAGGAGGCGGTCCGCGATGGCGTCGTCGAGGGCCGATCCGAGCACGCCCGGCGCGACTCCAAGGGAGGCCTCTCGCAGCCTGCTGGCGCATGCGTAGCCATGCTCATGGGGTGCCGCGCCTGGCGGGAGCGACGGAAACTCGTGCCTGGCTCGGCGGAGCCGCTCCGTCACCGCCGGCGTGGCGACGGCGCCGCGGGCCTCCTCGAGGAGCGCGGCGATGCGGGGGATTTGCGGCTCGATGCAAGCGGGATCGGCGAGGTCGAGGAGGTCGTCGAGCACAGGCTCGGCGATGGCGACGTCCGCTTCGAGCAGCGCCGCGAGCGCGTCGTCGACGTCGCCCGCGTCGTACGCGTCGAGGCCGAGCCGGCCGGCCCGCTCGAGCAGGCGGCGCTCGCCCGAGGTCGCGTCGGCTCGGAGCGCCCAGCGCTCGCGGAGCGCGGACAGCTCCGCGGACTCGATCCCCTGGCAGCGCGCCAGGACGCCGTCGACGATCTTCGAGAGCTCCTCGATCACGACGTCGCGCGGCGCGACGGCGCTGCCTTCCTCGAGGAACTGGACGGGCATCGCGTCGAAGCCCGAGGGACCGCGGAGCCAGTCGACCCGGACGAAGCCCTCGCCGGCGCGCGACACGAGGAGCTCCGGCAACGCGAACCCAGCCCGCCACGCGAGCCAGCCGTGGCGCCGGTGCCAGGCTCGCTCGGCCGCGGAGCGGGCGCCCCGGAGCGAGCGCACGTGGTCGGCTCGGGGCCCCTCGAAGCACAGCGTGGGCAGCGAGTCGGCGACCCACTCGGCGACCGGCAGCAGCGAGATCTCGACGCCCTCGACGACCGATCGCAGGCGGCGGTGCCAGGCCCGCGTGACGCAGGCCCCGCCGGCCCAGACCTCGACGCGGGCGCTCGTCTCGGCGAGGGCGGCGTCGCGCATGCCCGCGCCGTCCGTCCAGGCGAAGCGGATCTCGAACGCGCTCGTCATGGCCCCTCGATTCCGAGCCGCGCCGCCGCGCCGACGGGTAGCTCGAACGGCTCGACCGGGAACGCCTTGTAGCCGCCTTCCGGCGCGGACAGCCGCCGGGCCTCGAAGAGCTGCCCGTCGAACACGCCCCACACGTAGCGGGGGAGGCCGCATGCGTCGATCGCGTCGCTGACGAGCCCGCTGCGGATTGCCGCTCGCAGCGCCTCGTTCAGCTCGGGCCACCGCGCTTCCTCGACGCGAGGGCACTTGCTCGCGGTGTGCCTCGGGCTCGGTGTGCCCGCAGGGCTCGGGTAGTTCTTGTGCTCGATGCTCCCGACGTAGCGCGCGCGGTCGGCCTGGGCCGCGATGCCGGCGACCGCGTCGCGCTCCAGCAGCCGCTTCTCCTTGCTCACACGAGGGGCCCGCCGCACGCCGCGCAGCTTACCACACGAGCCTCCCGGGCCGTCGCGGTCACGCCGGTGCTGCGGCGGCCGCTGCTGACACAGTTCCGAGCGCTCCGTCGATCCACGCGTTCGGGATCCACGCGGACGCGTTCGGCAGGAGCCCGGACAGCGCGAGCGATCCGTTGGTCGGCGGCGCGCCGCCGACGTCGTGCGCGGGGACGAGCAGCAGAATCGGGCTCCCCGGCACCGCAGCGTGGCCGACGAGGCGCGCGAGCGCGTCGCGCAGGTCGTACCGCACGAAGAGGCCGGGCTGGACCAGGACGACCGGGCCGCCGGCCGGCGGCAGCAGGCGCGCGAGGAGCCGATCGGCGCCCGCGCGGGCGAGGTTCGCGAGCGCGGGCCAGGCCGGCCCGCCCGGTCCGCGCGCCTCGGCGTCCTCGATGCGCGCGCGGTCGACCTTGCCCACCGCGGCCTCGTCCATCGCGGCGATCCGCTCGCGGTCGAGGGCGCGGGTGGGCCGCCCGAGCGCACGGCCGAGCGCGACGGCGGCGCGTCGCGCGTGGGCCGCGTTGACGTAGAGCGCGCGGAAGCCGCCGCGCTCGCGGGCGACGGCGAGGGCGTGGTCGAGCTCTGCGCGGTCGAGGGCGGCGGCCGAGACGCCGCGCACGGTGGAGGGGGCGCCCGGCGGCGTACGCGTGCCGGCGAACGACGTCTGGAGCGAGGTGCCCTGTCCCTCGCCGGGGCGCTCGTAGCCGCGCTGCGCCGCGCTCCAGGCATAGCCGAGCGGCGCGTGCAGCGCGTCGAGCGCCGGCGGCTCCGGCGGCGGCTCGGCGTCGGGGTAGCGCGCGGCGACGCGGCGGCGGACCTCCGCCGGGGTCAGCGGGCTACCTTGCAGGATGCCCGCGCAGAGCTCGATCGTGCGGCGCGCGGAGAGGCCGCGCGGGTAGAGCTCGAGGCGGCCCGAGCACGCGGCGGTTCGGCTCGCCAGGGCGGCGAGCTGGACGAGGCGGTCGGCGGGGAGCTCGGCGAGGGGCGTGCTCGCGGCGGACTCGGTGAGCGCGCGCGCGACCTCGCCGGACGAAGGGAGGACGTCGCGATGCGCGAGGCGGTCGGCCTCCTCGCCGAGGCGCCGCAGCGGCTCGGTGATCGCGGGGGAGGCGACGAGCCAGGGGGCGCCGTCGGCGCGGAGGCGGGCGAGCGCGAACGGCGCGGCTCGCTCGCTCGAGGCCGACTCGACGAGGACGCGGGCGAGCCCCGCGGCGATGGCGCGCTGCCTGGCCGCCTGCGCCGGCGTCTCCGGCGGGGCGTGCGGGAGCGCGGCGACCAGCGCGTCCGCGAAGCGGTCGAGCGGCGCGGCAAGGCCTGGCGGGCCGAACGTCCGCGTCGCGAGCTCGTGGAGGCCCGTGAGCGCGGCGAGCGAGCCCCAGAGCTCGCGCGCCTTGCCGAGGCTGATGTAGACCGCGGCCGTCGTCACGCCCGCGTGCGTCGCCACGTCCTTCACGGTGACGTCGAGGCGGCCGAGGAAGGGGGGCTCGAGGCCGTAGGCGAGGCGCACGTGCGCGAGGCGCTTGCGGCGCGCTGGGAAGATGGCGTCGTGCCAGGCTTCGAGGGTGGTCGGGTGCTCGCGCTCGCTCGCGGCGCCCTGCTCGTGATCGAGCAGCGCGCGCAGCGCGGCGCGGTCGACCCCGACCCGGTCCGCGAGCGTCGCCACGTTCGCCTCGGGCGCGGCGGCGAGCGCGGCGAGCGTCGGGAGCCCGGCGTCGGCGAGCAGCGCCATCGCCTCGGCGGGCACGTGCGCGCCGCCGACGTTGGCGAGCAGCAGATCCTCGCCGCGGTAGCCGGGGTAGAAGGGCGCCTCGGCGTCGGGGGCCGATGGGCGCAGGGCGCGCCAGCGGTCGCGAAGGTCGAGGATCTCCTCGGCGACCTGCTTGCCGACGCCGCGCATCGCCGAGAGGCGGTTGTCGGGCAGGCGGAGCAGATCGTCCACGCGGACAGTGCGCGAGCGCGCGCCCGACCTGCACGATCAGATCGACGCGCGCGCCGAGGTCGAGCTCCGGGTGCGACGCGAGGTAGTCGTCGAGACGCTTGCCGCCGTCGAAGGCCTCGAAGAGCACGGTGGGCCCCGGCTCGGCGTCCGACACGTAGTCGAGGCACGCGAGGATCCCGCGGTGATCGCGCAGCCCCTCGAGCAGGCGCGCCTCGCGGTCGGCCGCGCGCTTGAGGAGCTGGCGGCGCTCGACGGTCGTCTGCTCCGGCACGAGGTACGTGCGCGCGCGCCGCCGGAGCGTGGGCTGCTCCTTGTGCTCCGCGAGGCGGTCCTGGTAGCCGGGCCCGTCCACGAGCAGGTCCTTGAGGACGTACGCGCCGGCCATGCGCTGGTGGTGCCGCGGCCGGAGGCCGATCGTCTCGAACGCGCGCCGGATGTCCTGTCGGGCGGCGGCGCCGTGGAAGCCCTCGCCGGTGAGCACGCTGCCCGCGTAATCGCCGTGCGCCAGGGCACGCGTGACCTCGGTGCGCGCGACGACGCCCTTCCGCCCGTCGTCCGTCAGCCGGATCGACAGCCCGGGCTTGGTCAGCACGACCAGCGCCTCGACGCGCGGCCGCCGCGCTCCGCGGTCCTGACGCGAAGCGAAGAGCCGGTCGAGGCGCGAGGCGAGGACGCGCGCCTTCAGGTTCGCGGAGATGCGCGGGTTGTCGAAGCGCCGGCGACCCCCGCCGGGTGACGTGAGCATCCAGTCCACGCCGTCGCCCTCGAGCACGCCGTCGTAGGCCTTGAGCTCGAGCAGGTAGATCGCCTGTCGCCCGAGGATGAGCGCGTCGATCTCGTAGAGGCGCCCCGTGCTGGGGTCGACGAGCTCGCCGAGCGCCCACGCGTGGTGGGGGTCGCAGTCGGGCAGGCTGTGGAAGACGTGCTCGAGCCCCTCGCGCTCGTGCGCGTAGTCGGTCTTGCCGAGCCAGGTGATGCGGGCGGCGGAGAGCGGCACGTTGGTTCTTTGGGGGGTCAGCCGACGCGGGCGCGGGCGGCCGCTTCCGCGTCGTGCGTGGCGTCGCCCGAGATGACGACGCGATCCCACGGGCCGCCCGCCGGCCCGCCGGGCGTGGCGGCGAAGAGGGCAGGGCCGCGGCTGCCGAGCGCTGCGGCGGCGAGCGCCGCGAGGTGTCGCTCGCCCGGGCGCGCGGCGACGACCCCGATCTGCGCGCCGAAGGACAGGTCGGCGCGGTCGGTGAACGCGCGCGCGGCGGCGATCACAGCGCCGCTCCCTGCGAGGAGCACGCGCGTGGTCGGCGTCAGCTCGCCCAGGTCGACGGGGGCGGGATCGAGACCCCTAGACGCGCGCGACGGCGAGGAGGAGCGCGCCGACCCCGTCGGGGGGGCGCGCCCGCGGCGGCGCGGGCGAGCGCCTGCTCGGCAGCCGAATCATCGAGGCCGGACCACTCGCCTCCGAACGGCTCGTCCTCGGCGACGGCGTAGATCTCGAAGACCTGCCTCGCCGAGAACGCGCCGGCGTGCTCCGCGTCGCCGTCGCGCAGCAGGAGCTCGATCCGATCCCGGGCCGTCAGGTGGCCGCGGAAGTTCGCCCACCGCGCGTCGGCATCGGGGCCGAAGCGCCGCGGCGCCGGGAGGCGGGCGTCGAGCAGGCGCAGGCCGAGGAGCGAGGCATCGTAGAACGGGCGGACGTCCGAGGGCGCGAGCGGCACGGCGCGATGGTCGCCGGAAGGAATGCGAGCTTCAAGCCGCATGGCGCCACCAGGGCGCGGAACGTGGTCAGCGAACCCGGCCTGGTGCGCGGAGGCGCCCCGGCGACGTAGACGGTGCAGGCTGTGGCGCCCGTCGCGGTGAGGTCGCTCCGGCCACCGCGTGCGTCCACGTTGGGCGGCGATGGCCGTATCGCCTCACCCTCGCCGCCCTCGACCGCTCCGTGTCCGGGCTGGCCGGCCCGCCGCTGCAGAATCGCGCTGCACGAGCGGCTCCCGGGGCCGCTCCGGCGCAGCGGTCGCCGCAGAGGCCGCGGGGGCCGCGTTTCTCCTGCTCGCACACCCGACACACAGCAGCGCCCCCTCCGTCGTGCACACCATGCAGAACGCCCGCGCCTGGTCCGCCGACGCCTTGAAGCTCGCGATGAGCGTCTGCGCGTCCCGGATCGGGACCGCTCCCGCATAGCCGTCATCCTCCGCGATGTCGTTCAGCTGCGCCCGGCTGAGCACGATCGAGCCCCTCATCCGCGCCCACTGACCGTGCAACGCCTCGATCGTGTCGGGGTGCACCCGCAGCCGCTTCACGACGTCGACAGCGCCGACCCCCTCGTCGAGCAGCCCGAACACATCCGCCGCGAGCGCGCCGTCGACGACGTCGCCGGTGGCCGTCGCGGGGCTCGCGCTCCGGTACTTCACCGAGATGGCACGCACCTCCGTCTCGTCGAACAGGTGGACGCCGTCTGGCCCGACGCGCGGCGTGATCTCGGTCCCCTCGCGCCTACGCAGCGTGCTCACGCTCATCCCGAGCATGCGGGCCGCCTCGGATCGGCGAAGCAGGCGGGCTTGCGGCATTGTCGTGATGGCTGCCGAGGTGGCAGCAGGTTCGTGCTTGGCACCTCTGCGTTTCAAAATGTGCTCCGAATATCGACTAATAGCGACCCCATGTGATCGCAGAATCACCCTGGCATGCCGCCTATGGCAGCCGTGATGACATGTTGTGGATGCTGTCATGACGCGTGCGACCGAACAAGGGACAGTTGCCCTTCGGGATCGGCGCGCGGCGAATGTCAAGCCAATTCGCTTGAGCTTCGCGAACATGTTCGATAAGCTCACCCGGTTCGCCATGCGATCCGCGCCGATCCCCGGACCGACCTCGGCACTCGCCGCGCTGCGCGCCGTCGTCGGCGGCGCTCCGGGTCGACGCCACTCGTCGAGTCCGACGTCGGCGACCGACCTCGCCCTCGCGCGGTCGTCGATCGGCGACGCCCAGGTGTCCTTTCGCGCGGACGGCGCCGTCGTCGGGATCTGGGTGCGCGGGCGGCCCGCGACCCGTCGCCAGCTCGAGGGGCACTGCGCGCGCGTGCTGCGCGAGCGTGCGCGGCACGAGCCCGACATCCGCGCGGAGCTCGGTCGGCTCCGGGAGCTGCGTCGGGAGCCTCGGCTCCTCGTGGCCGGCCTTCGAGGCGTCGCCATCCGACGCTCGGCGAGCACGCGGTCTCTCCGGCGCGCCCGGCGGCGCGTGTCGCGGCGCGTCCCGCGCGCGGCTGCGCAAGGGCGCGATGGCCCCGAGCCACCATCATCCCCTGCGGCCGCTCGCGCCATTCCCGCTCGCGTCAGCGGCAATCGGCAGGGGAGGGCGCGGTGAACCCGCGTCGCGTCGCCGCCCTGCACGCGGAGCTCGCGCGCATCCACGCGGAGCTGGCTCTCGAGTACGCGAGCGTGGGCGACACGGCGGCGAGTGCGCCGATCGCCGCCGACCCGCCGTCGCCGACCGAAGCCGCGCCGGCCGTGGCGCCGCCAGCGCGCAGGGCGCCGCGCGATCGTTCGCCCGAACCTCCGCCGGAGCCCACCGAGCTCGATCGCGCGCGCGCCGCGCGCTCGCTCCGTAGGCTCGGCTTCCGCGTGCCATGACGAGGACCATGCCCACCACACGACGCCGCAGAGGCACCGGCTGCGTAGAAGCCCTCCCGGACGGCCGGTTCTGCGGGCGCCTCCCGCGCGACGGCGGGCGTCTCGAGCCCTGCGCGACGTACGAGGAGGCGGAGCGTGTCCTCGAAGCGGCGCTGCAGGCGATCGCCGCCGGCGCCGTGAAGGTCGGCGACGACACGCTCGTCGGCTTCGGCCTTGCCGTCCTCGACGCGCGCGAGCGCGCGGGCCTCCGCGGTGTGGCGACCGAGCGATCGCGCTGGCGCACGCACGTCGAGCCCTTCTTCCGGGGCCGCCTGCTCACGTCGATCCGGCGGTCGGACGTCATCGCGTGGCGCGACGAGATGCTCACCAAGAAGGCCGCGAAGGGCAGGGGATACCAGAAGGCGCCGACGCGACCGCTCGCGCGCACCACCGTCAACAACACCCTGAACTTCGAGCGCGCCGTCTTTGCCGCCGCGCTCGATCGCGATCTCGTCCGCGCCAACCCCGCTCGTGACGTGCGTCTGCCGCGCGGCGCGGGCCGGACGCACGATCCCTGGACCTACCTGCTCCCCGGCGAACAGCAGGCGCTGCTCACGTGCGCCGCGATCCCCGAGGACCGCCGGCTGCTCATCGCGTTCGCGCTCGGCACGGGCCTGCGCCAGGGCGAGCAGTGGCACCTCGAGCTCGGAGACGTGCAGGCCGGCAAGGTCGTCGTGCGGTACGGCGCGAAGGGGAAGGCGACGAAGTCCGGCAAGATCCGCCGCGTGCCGCTCCTTCCGATCGCGCGCGACGCGCTCGCGCGTCAGCTCGAGCTCCTCGCCCGTGCGCCCAACCCGCACGGCCTCGCGTGGCCCACGCCGACCGGCGCGCGCCGGCAGAAGGGCGAGCCGGCCTGGTGGAAGGACGCGCTTGCCGCCGCCGGCGTGGTCGCCGAGAAGCGCCACGACCGCCGCCCCGTGCGCTGGCACGACCTCCGGCACTCCAGCGCGTCGAGCCTCATCGCGGGCTGGTGGGGCCGGCGCTGGGTGCTCGAAGAGGTGCGCGAGCTGCTCGGCCACTCGTCGATCACGGTGACGCAGCGCTACGCCCACCTCGCCGAGAGCGCGCTCGATCAGGCGGCCGGCGGGACCTCTGGGGTTAACTCAACCCCGTGGGGTTGTCTCGACCCGAAAAAGTTGAGCCACCTTGGGGACTTGAACCCCAGACCTACGGTTTACGAAACCGTTGCGTTCATCCCTGATCCCGAAGGGTTGCAGGCGGTTTGGGGAGATCTCGTGGGTCTAGCGCTCCGAGCCGTCGCCGCGCGGCGCGCGCTCGCGGCGGGCGCGGCCGGCGCCAGGGGCCTCGTCGACGAGGCACTGCGCGCGGTCGAGGAGGCGGGCGGACGGGCCGCGCTCGCGATCGCGGGGCAGGGGAGGATCGAGGGCGCGAGGGTCACGCCGATGACGCCGATCACCGCGGTGGGCGGGCGTCGCTTCGCCGGCTCGTGCACCGCGCCGATCTCGACGACCACGTCGCGACGACGGCCGTAGCTAGTCTCCGCGCGCCTGTCGGAAGGCGATCGCGCGGAGGCGCTTCACGAGGTCGTCTCGGAACGCCAGGATGCGCTCCGGGGCGGCCTCGCCGGGCAGTGCGGCGTCGGCGCCGATGGTGATCTGCTGCAGCACCCAAGCGAGCGCGACGGGCTCAGCGCCGCCGTCCTTCTTCTTGGCGTCCGCGAGCGCTTGCTCGAGGTCCACGCCCGCATCGACCAGCGCCGCGAGGTCGACCAGATCCTTGGCCTCGCTCCTGCCGATGATCGCACAGACCTTGTTCGCCGCGATTTCACGGACCGTGTCGACGCGGACGTCGCCGCGCGTCGCCTTCACCGGGTCGACCATGGGCGCGCGGTCGATGACGAGGTCCACGATGCACTCGTCGTCGCCACGTGTCACGACGATGCGATGAAAGTCCGCGAAACGCTTCGCGCTGCGCCCCATCGCGCCGCACGCGCGGCTCGCCTCGTCGAGAGTGCGCGCGACGTCGTCGAGATCGGGCCCCGGCGCGCTGAAGAGGTCGAGGTCGTCCGTCGTCCGGTGCCCGAGGTAGTAGCCAGCGAGCGCGCCACCCCCCGTCAGGAAGAAGCGCTGCTCGCGCGCGAAGAACGCGGCGACGAGGTCGCGCTGGAGCGCGGTCAGCCGGCTACGCGGCGGGCAGGAGTCCATCGCGGCGCCATCCCTCGAGCAGCCAGTCCCAGAATCGTCGCTCGCGGCCGAGGTGGCGTCGGATGAGCTCCCAGTTCGCGAGCACTTCGTCCAGCGTCACGTAGGCCCACACCTCGTCGAACCGCGCCTCGCGCAGCAGGCGCCCCTGCCACTGCGCGCGGATTGAGGGGTCGGGGTGGCGGAGGCGCGCCCGGAACTCGGCGTCCGTGACGTCGACGTCCCATAGGAAGTAGGGGCGGTCGCGCATGACGCTCGGAAGCGTAGCGCGCCGCGGGGCAGGCGGGGTGCGCGAGCGCGCGGAGGGGCTTCCAGGGGAGGCGGAGGGGCTCGCTGCCGGCCGCACGACGTGAGGGCGAGGGGCGGGCGCCCGCGGGCCGCGATCCGGCCGCGTGTCGTCCCGTCGGATCGCGATCGGCTCGGCGCCTCGGCGATCGCTCGAATCCACGGCTTTCCTCGCCGGGCCGGCATGGCAGGCGATTTGCCATGACGCTCCTGCGCAGCACCGCGCTGCCCACCGCAGGAGCCTCGCCATGAACCTCGCCCGCCACGCCGCCGTCCTCTCGCTTGCCCTGTCCGCGTCGTCCCTTGCCACCGGCTGCGCCGGGCGCCTGTCGGAAGGCGCGCTCTACCCGCGCCGCGACGCCCCGCCGATCGAGCTCACCGACGGGCCGCTGCACCTCGGCGACGATCGCGCGACCGACCAGCACTTCCCGACGGGCCCGGCGACCTGCGCGCGCTACTGCTCGCTCGTCAGCGTGCCGTACGCCGCGGGCGCGTTCGTGCGCGTCCGCGACATCCGCGGCTCGGAGACGCTCGGCAACGTGCTCACGGTCAACGGCAAGGGGTACCCGCTGCCGGTCACGTTCGAGCGCGACCCGCGCGGCATGACGTCGAACGCGATGATGGCGTCGCCGATCCAGCAGGTCCGCCTCGAGCAGGGGCCGAGCGAGATCTGCCTCGTCGCCGGGCAGAAGCCGAACGGGGACATCGATGACTTCGAGGTGGCCGGCGTCGACGTCTTCGTCGACGGGATGGACCCGCGCGACGTCGCGGTCCGCAAGAACCTGCTCCAGGGCCTCCCGGTGCAGTGGTCGCGCCCGGGCGTGCCGTGGGGCCAGCGGCAGGCGTGGCCGCAGCTCGCGCCGCAGTCGCCGTACGGTCAGCCGTCGGTCGCCGACATTCTTTCGGCCGTCGGGCACGCCGGCGCGAACCCGTGGGTGCGGCGTTGACGAGCGCGTGCGCCTCGGGTGATCGTCAGTTGCCCTGGGTCGCGAGGAAGCGCCGCAGCTTGCCGCGGGTCACGCCGAGGCGCTTGGCAGCCTGCGTCTCGTTGCCGGACGCCGCCGCGAGCGCCTGGCTCACGAGCTCCGCGGAGAGGAGGCCGGCGCGCGCACTCGCGGCGGGGCCGAGCACGCGGTCGACCGCCCACGCGCGCAGGCCCGGCGCCGCGTCGATCGCGGCCGCGCGGTCGAGCGCCGCCGCGAGCCCACGCACGTTCGTCGGCCACGGCTCGAGGAGCAGACGCTCGACCGCCTCGACCTCGGCGGTGGCGGCCGACAGGGCCTCTCCCGTCCCGCCCTGCGTCCCGCGGCGCCGCGAAAGCTCGACCGCCACCGCGAAGATGTCCTCGGCGCGCTCGCGAAGCGGCGGCAGCTCGAGGCGCGCCGACGAGAGCCTCGCCAGCAGATCGGCGCGGAAGCGGTCTTCGCGCACGAGGTCGTCGAGCGGTCGGTTCGTGGCGGCGACGAGGAGCACGTCGACGAGGACGGGACGGTCCGCGCCGACGGGGTGCACCTCGCGGTTCTCGAGCAAGCGCAGGAGCTTCGGCTGCAGCGCGAGCGGCAGCTCGCCGATCTCGTCGAGGAACACGGTGCCGCCGTGGTGCTTCACCACGACGCCGGCCGACGCGTGCCGCGCGTCGGAGAACGCGCCGGCGACGTGGCCGAAGAGCTGCGACTCGAACACCGGCTCCGGGATGCCGGCCAGGTTGACGGCGACGTACGGGCGCGCGCGGCCGAGCGCCGCGGCCACCGCGCGCGCCGCGAGCTCCTTGCCGACGCCCGTCTCGCCCTCGACGAGGACGTTGCGCGGGCCGAGCCGAGCGAAGGCCTCGAGCGTGGCCGCCACGGCGCGTAGCCCGAAGGGGCCCACCAGCTGGCCGATCGGCGCGGAGGGCTCGGCGGCGCCCGAGAGCTCCTCCCGGTACACGAGGAGCGTGCGGCCCATCCGGAGGACCGCGCCGTCGACGAGGGACGCGCGCGCGCCGGGCGAGAGTCGCCGGCCGTCGAGCCACGTCCCGTTGCGCGATCCACAGTCCTCGATCCACGCGGCGCCGCCGCTCTTGGTCAGCACGACGTGCCCGCCGGAGACCTGCCCATCGGCGGCTCCGTGGCGGGCTAGCCATTCGCGCCCCACGGGCCCCAGTCCGAACGGCGCCGGGAGCGCGAGCGGCGTCGGGAACGCGGCGACGAGTGCCGGGCGGCGCGATCCCTCGGGGGCGCTCGCTGGCAGGGAGTGCTCCTCGGTGCCTCCGTCGGGCGGCCGCGCCTTCACGCGCCGATGCTAGCGCGGGTTCGACGCGCAGCGGAAACCGCAGTCGTCGTTGCGCGCGGTCTCCGGGTTCGAGCCGTCGCACGTCCCGGTTGCGCCGCTGCATGTGACGCGGTAGCGCGGCCCGCCGTTGCCGCGATCCGAGGTCCACTCGTAGAGGGCGCCGATCGGACCGGCGCCGCGGGCTGCGCCTGCGCCGATCGCGCCGCGCCACTCGGTGCTCGTCGCGAGGCGCTTGCCCAGTCGCGCGCAGAAGCCCTGCGCGGTCGAGAGGTCGACGCAGTTGACGGCCAGGTCGTGGTGCGCCGGGCCGATCGATCGGCAGCGCGCCGACTGTTCCGCGCGCGCGACCGGGCTCGCGCCGGGCCAGTCGGCGTCACCCGACAAGCGCCCGCCGCCGGCGACGAACTGCGCCACCGTGACGGGCCGTCGGTCGACGCACGCGGCGCCTCCCGCGCGGACCTCGACCATGCCCGGATCGCAGCCGAGCGGCGCGATCGCGGCGCCCGGGATCGGGGGCGCCGGCCGAGGCGACGACGTCGGAGCCACGCTCGCGGGGCTCGCCCCTGCGCCGCGCGCGGGCCGCTGCGCCGGCGCGAGCAGCCCGACGATCACCGCGCCGGTGGCGATCGCGAGGGCGACCGCGCCGCACGCTGCCAGAGGGACGCCCCATCCGGTCCGGCGCGGCGAGCGGGGCGGGGCGGGGGGCAGGTACGGCGGGGGCCCCGTCACGAGGGGCGCGCCGGGCACGGTCGGTGCGGCAACGACCGGCGAAGCGTTCGGCGCTGCGCGCGGCGCGGTGAGTGGCGCGGTCCCGAGCGGCGCGCGCTCGACGATCGTCGGCTCGAGCAGCGCGACGAGGGCAGCGCCGTCGCGCGCGCGGTCCGCCGGGCGCAGCGCGAGCGCGCGTCGGTAGAGCGCCTCCTCCGGCTCGTCCTCGACGCCTACCGGGAACGCTGCCCCGGATTGCGCGTGGGCGAGGTACGCACCCCGGTAGTCCGCGAGCGAAGCGCCGCGCTCCAGGCCGCTCGGGTGGCGGCCGACGAGCAGGCGCATGGCGAGCACCCCGAACGCGAACGCATCGCGCTCGGGCCCGGCCCCGGGGGCGCCGAACGCCGCGGGCGCGAGCAGCTCGGGCGCGAGGTACTCCTTGGTGCCAATCACCGCCTCCGGGGCGGTGAGCGGCTGTGGGTTGCCCGCGGTGATGGCGATGCCCAGGTCGACGAGCTTCACCGATCCGGGGTCTTCGGGATGGGCGAAGAAGTCCCGGTGCACGACGACGTTCGCCGATTTCACGTCGCGGTGGGCGAGGCCGGCCCCGTGGATGTGCCGGAGCGCGGCCGCGACGTGGCGGAGCACCCACATGCGGTGCCGTCGATCGAAGCGCGCATCCACCTCGATCTCGGTGAGCGGCGCGCCGTCCACGAGCTCGAGGACGAGGCCCATCACCGCGCGGCGCGGGTCCTCGAACAGGCGCGCACACCGCACGAGGCTCGGATGGTCCAGGCGCGCGAGCGCGTACGCCTCGCGGCGGAGGCGCTCGATGTCCACCGGCCGCGCGCTCGCGACGTCGACCAGCTTGAGCGCGACCTCGCTGCGCCCGTCGCGCGTGTCGACTGCCCGCCACACGTCCGCCTGGCCGCCCGACCCGAGCGGGCCGACCAGCCGGTACGTGTCGAGAACCTCACCGCCCCGGAGCTCCACGCGGCGAGCATACCGGCCGAGTCCGCGGATCGCGATCCGCCACCCCGCCGGCGCGGCGGATCGCGATCGCCGCCGGCGCGTCGCGCAGCTGCGGAATCCGCGCGCGATCCTCCGGCGGGCGCGTGGTACGGCGTTCGCAACGGGTCCTCGTCGAGGCGGCCCGGACGGGTCGAGAGGACATGAACGAACGACTGGCTTTCGGGGCATTCGTCATCTTCACGCTGACCGCGGGCTGTACGCGGCCCTCCTCCGGCGACGCGCCCGCCGGGGCGCGCTCGAGCTCCGTGCCCGCGAAGGCGACCGTGCTCCGCCCCGTCTTCGACCCTCCCGCGGCGCTCGCCGCCCCGCCGAGGGGGCCGTACGAGCCGACGCCGATCCCGACCGACGCCGAGTACGCCGCGGTCCGCGAGGTCACGGTGAGGCACTCGTCGTCCCTCGGCTGCGAGACGAAGCAGGTGCGCGAGTGGCTCCGCGTGCTGTGCACCTCGCGCAACCCCGGCGACACCGCGTCCGTGGGCGGCCTCTCCGCGGAAGTCGCGGCCGGCAGCCGCCCCGGCGGCGCGCGCGTGTTCAACTTCAAGAACCCGTTCGGCGCCTATCTGCCGGTGGTGTCTGGCGCGAGCCACCGCGCGTGGTTCAACGGCGACTGGGGCACTCGGTACCTGACCGTGAGCTGGCCAGTCGGTGCACCGGCGCCGACGATGGCGTTCGACCAGCCGGCCGATCCCGCGACGTGCCGCGCGCCGTCCGATTGCCCTGGCCAGGTGTGCTGCTCCGTATCCGGCGGAACGTCGTTCTGCGCGCAAGCGTGCGATCTGGGACTTCAGGCCCAGGTCTGCGTCACCGACGCGGACTGCCTTCCTGCCTTCGGCAACGCGACTCGCTGCATCGGTGTCCACGCGGGCGGGTTCCGCACCTGCCAGTGACGGCGGGCGAAGTGGTCCGCCCTCGGCCGGCGCTTCGCGCGCGGAGGGGGGCGCAGCGGCGCGCTCGGGAGGTTCATGGGGAGCGGCCTGCGCTCCTGTGCTCGAACGGCACGCCGCGCGTCGCTGCCCGCATGGCGGGGGGGCGCCGAGTCGGAGGGCGGGCGCGCGTCGGTGTCTCCTCCGTCGACCGGGGCCAGACGGTGTCCAGGCAGCCCGCTGCCTCGATTGTTGCTTTGCTCAGCATGTTGAGTAAAATTGCTCAACGTCATGCGCACGATCGTTCGACCGCAGTACGACGTGCTCCGTGCTCGGCTCCTCGCGCCCGCCGGGCACATCCAGGTCGTCGCCGGGCCCCGGCAGGTCGGCAAGACGACGCTCGTCCGCCAGGTGATGGCGCGGCTCGGGCGCCCGGTCCACTTCGCGTCGGCGGACGCGCCAGCCCCGCCGGATCCGCGCTGGATCGACCTTCAGTGGGACCTGGCCGAGCGGCTCGGAGGCGAGGGCGGCGTGCTCGTCGTCGACGAGGTGCAGAAGGTCCGCGCTTGGGCCGACGTGGTCAAGGCCCGCTGGGACGACGACCGCGCGCACGGCCGCGACCTGCGGGTCGTCCTGCTCGGGTCGTCGCCGCTGTTGCTCCAGCGCGGCCTGACGGAGAGCCTCGCGGGGCGTTTCGAGGTGATCCGAATGGCCCAGTGGTCGTGGCCCGAGATGCGCGACGCGTTCGGCTTCGGTCTGGACGACTACGTCCGCTTCGGCGGTTACCCGGGAGCAGCTCCGCTCGTTGCCGATCCGCCGCGATGGGCGGCCTACGTGCGCGACGCGCTCATCGAGACGACGCTCTCGCGCGACGTGCTCATGATGACCCGCGTCGACAAGCCGGCGCTGCTCCGTCAGCTGTTCGATCTCGCGTGCGCGTGCTCGTCGCAGGAGCTCTCCTACAACAAGATGCTCGGGCAGCTGCAGGACGCCGGGAACACCACGACGCTCGCCCACTACCTCGACCTCTTGTCGGGCGCCGGGCTCGTGTCCGGCGTGCAGAAGCACGCCGGCGAGGTCGTGCGCGCGCGCGGCTCGAGCCCGAAGCTGCAGGTCCACGACACCGGTCTCGTCACGAGCCAGCTCGGCGGTCGACTCGACCCGCGCGCCGAGCCCGAGGTCTGGGGGCGGCTCGTCGAGTCCGCGGTCGGCGCGCACCTCCTGCACACGGCGCCGCCCGACGGCATCGCCGTCCGCTGGTGGCGCGACGGTCACGACGAGGTGGACTTCGTCCTTCAGCGGGGCGCGCGAGTGACCGGGCTCGAGGTGAAGTCGGCCCGCACCGGCTCGCTCCGCGCGCTGACGCGGTTCCAGGAGAGGTTCCCCGGCGCGCGCGCGGTCGTCGTCGGTACGGAGGGGATCCCGCTCGAGGCGTTCCTGTCGCGACCCGCGGGGGATTGGCTGTAAGCGGCGGCCTGCGGCGACGACGCCGCCGTGCCGGCTCGCGACGCGCGCCGAGCTTCGCGTGTCAGATCCCTCGAACGAGCCGCGTCTCTCCGCGTGACACGGCGAACGCCGCCGCGCGCGACCTCGCGAGAGATCGCGTCGAGGAGATGACCATGAACCAGGGCACGATGATGAAGGCGCTCGAGTGGGCGTACGACCGCGCGCTCGACGGGCTGCCGGGGGCCGAGTCGGCCGAGGAGCTCGCGAACGACTACCTGGCCGAGAGCCCGTCGCGCCGCGAGGCCGCGGACTCGCTCGTGCGCTGGCAGGTCGCGAAGTCGAGCGCGAGCGGCGCCGCGACGGGGCTCGGCGGGTTCGCGACGATGCCCATCACCTTGCCGGCCGGGCTCGCGAGCTCGCTCTACGTGCAGCTGCGCATGATCGCTGCGATCGCGCACCTCGGGGGCTACGACGTGCGGTCGGACCAGACCAAGACGCTCGCGTTCCTCTGCCTGTGCGGCGATGCGGCGAAGGACGTCGCGAAGAGCGTCGGCGTGCAGCTCGGTCGCAAGCTCACCCAGAGCGCGATCCAGCGCATCTCGGGGGAGACGCCGCGCAAGATCAACCAGGCGGTCGGCTTTCGGCTGATCACGAAGTTCGGCGAGAAGGGGCTCGTCAACCTCGGCAAGGCGATCCCGATCGTGGGCGCGATCGTGGGCGGCGCCTTCGACGGGGCCGCGACGTACGGGGTCGGGCAGGTCGCGATGGCCACGTTCCTCGCGGAGTGACGGGTAGGCGGCAGCCTCGGCGGCCGCATGCCCGGCCGCCTTGGGCGTGGGCGCGGGGACGACCCACTCGTGCGTGAACCGCCGCGGGTCGACGACCTCCGACGTGAGCAGCGAGACGAGCCGGTCGGGTACCTCGAAGAGGCCCGGGCGGTGGAAGCTGCCGGTGACGGTGCGGACCAGGCGCGTGGACACGAGCGTGGCGCCGTCGTCGAGGGCGTGCACGACGTCGCCGACCGGCCGGTCGAGGGCCGTCGCGAGGAGGGCGGCGAGCGACGTCGACGCGCGCCGGATGACGGGTGCGACGCAGTCTCCGAGGTCGCCGGTGAGCTGCGTCGCGACGGCGAACGTGAGGAGATCGCGCTCGACCGCGTCGAGGCCGAGCAGCTCGCCGAGCGCGCCGACGTTGCGCTCGAGGATGGAGTCGGTCGCGGGCGGCGCCGCCTCGGCCTTCGCGAGCGCGGCGCGCACGGCGCGGATCGAGGGCGGCAGGCGCCCGGGCGCGAAGCCGATCGCGGCGCGAACATCGCCGTCGAAGGCGCCCATGCGCGCGAAGGCTTCGAGCGCGCCTCCTCGGGCGAGGAGGCGCAGCAGCCAGAGGCGGACGCGTGCGGAGAAGTCACCCGGGACGCGGGAGTGGGCGGGGCGGCGGCGCATACATGAGTGACGTCGCGGGCCTTTCGGTCTGGCGGTCGGGCAGCGTGACCCGCTTGGCGATGGCGGCGCGGCTGATCTGCCGGTGCCGGCGACGCGGCGTCTTGATCGGGATGGCCGGCACGTCGTACGAGAACAGCTCTCCAGCGACCAGCCGCTCGCGCGCGAGCTTCTCGGAGATCTCCGGCGACGGCATCGCGCGTTTCGTGCGGAGGTGTGAGGTGGGGCGGCCGACCGCCGCCGGTACACTCGCGGGCAGCGACCTACCATCGAGACGTCGCGCTTGCGCCGAGCCTGACTCGGTCCCGGTCCAGGTCGTCATCGCGCGGCGGAATCCGGCTCGGCGTCCTGCGTCATCGGGCCAACGGTTCGAGCGGTCGTGATAGCGTCGCGAGCGTGATCCGGCTTGAGGTGGTGGGGCGCCTGGTCGAGGTGTCGGAACGCTCGATCGTCGAGCCCGGGCGACGCGTCGACGCCGTGGTCAGCTCCGACGACAACTACCTCACGCATGGCGGAGGCGTCTCCGCGGCCATCTGGGCCGCCGCGGGGCCGGAGCTCGTCGCCCACGTCGACGCGGCGAGGCCGGTGCTTCGCCTGGGCGACGTGCACGTGACGCCCGCGTTCGGCGTCGACTCGTCCGTCCTGCTCCACGCGGTCACCATCGACTTCGACGAGAACCGTAGGCTCGGCCCTCGCGAGGCGCGTGCGCTCTTCGGGCGCGTCCTCGACGTCGCGTCCGCGCTCGGGTGCCGCTCCGTGGCAGTGCCGCTCCTCGGTAGCGGTGCCGGACGGCTCGGTCCCCGTGCGGCGGCGGTCGCGTTCGCGGAAGCCATCGACGAGCGTCTGGACATCGACGGCCCGCTCGAAACGATCGTGGCGGTCGCCCTCGGGGACGACCACGAGGTGGTGGTCGAGGTCTTCCGCGACCGCCTCGGTGTGCGCGCGAGCCTCGATGCCGTGGTCCGGGCGACGGCCGAAGAGCTCGGCGGGAGCGCGCGTGCGGCGCTGCAATCGGCCTGGGAACAGCTGTGCGACCCCGTCGGCGGTGGAGCCGACGCTCTGCTCGGGTTTGGCGATGCGGCATTTCGTGGGCTCGCAGACCTTGCCTCGCGTCGGGCGCGGGGCGCGGTCGGCGAGGCGGGGGCAATCGTATCCGAGCAAGTCGTCGCGAGGGCGGGCAAGATCGACCTCGAGTTCCACGTTCGCCGCGCGACTGGCGTCGAGGAGCTGACCGCCGAGGCCGCCGTCGAGGCCGCCGAGGCGCTCTTCGGGGCGGTCAGCCGGTCGCTCGACTCGTCAATCCCGCGGGACTGGCGCGACGCGCTGAACCTCCGTAACGAGCTCGTGTCCGGCGTGGGAAGCCCCGACCTGCGCATCGAGCGTGCCCTGGTTCACGGGCTCTGGCGGGCGCTGCGGACGCTCGTCCCCGCGGTGCCCATCGCGGGCTCCTCGATGCCCCGTCGGGCTCTGCTCACGGGTCGCGATCGCGACGCGGGAGCCCTATCAGGCGCCAGAGTGGTGGGTGGGATCGCAGCTGGCCTTGCCGCAGTGGGCACGGGGCTGCCTGGAGGCGGTCGGGTCGCGGGTGCCGCATCCTTCGAGCGGTCCGTCCTCGCGCGCGCGCTCGGTTGGATCGTTCCGAGCGTCGCGGGCGTGGTCGCCGCGGCTAGGGTCCAACCGTCCGACGATTCGCATGTGCCCATTCTCCCGCGGGCGCCGAGTCCGGCTCCGGCGCCAGCGGTCGACGCGGGTGAAGTCAACCGCCCGGTGCGTGAGCTTCACGCGTTCTTGCGGCGAAGGCTCCCTCCGAAGCGCCTCGCCTCGATCTGCAAGCACCTCGAGGAGCACGAAGGATACCGCGGCAGCGACGACGCGAGGCTCCTCGAGCACTGCGTCGTGATGTCCGACCCTGCGAAGCTCGTCGCCGAGGAATTCTCGCGCGCAGAGCTCGGCGATCTCGTGGAGGAGATGACCGGCAAGGCCCCGTCGCCGAGCGCTGCCAACGCGGAGCTCGCCGCTCAGGTACTCGAGCGGCTCGGGTTTCCGAGGGCTTCCGACGTGCCACCCGAGGGCCTACGGACCGCGCTCGAGCGCATCCGCGCGTGGCGGCGAGATCTCGATGTCACCGCATCGTCTCGTGAGGTGCTCGTCGGAACGGTGGCCGCCGCAGCGACCGAGCTCGAGCGGCTGTTGCAGATCTTCATCCGCTTCCTGTGCAGGGTCGCGGACGACGCCTCGCCGGAGGAGTACTTCCGGCGCGCCGGCGCGTTCGGGCCCAGGGACGAGCTCGGTGCCTGTAGCATCGGGAAGCTGATCTCCCTCCTCGAGTCGCTCGGAAAGGACCTGTCGAGTCGCCCGAGCTTTTCCCTGGCAGTCGATCTCGGCGTCCGCCGGCTCACGCCCAAAGATCTTCGGATCGCCGAGCTGCGGAATGCGTTTGCCCACTATCGCGAGGACATGGATCAGCTGTCGGTCTCGGACCTCCGGGCGAAGGCGAGGGGAGCGCTCGACGAGGCCATCCGGCTCCTGGAGTACCTCGGCGATCCCGAGCACCGGGTCTTTCCGCACGTGGTCGTGATCGAGGCGATCCACCTCGACCGCTGGGGTCGCCGGAAGATCGAGGCGCGGAGCGACGAGCGGGCGGAGCGCCTCTTCACCAACAGCGACGTTCGCCCCGGGCAGGTCTACTTCATGCACCCGCTCACGAACCCGCTACGTGTGGACCCCATCCTCGCGTCGGCCGGCGACTTCGTGCACCGGTCAACGCCCAAGAGCTGAGGCCGTCCGCGCCGGCGGGTCGGCCAGTCGGCGCGTGCAGGTGCTACGAGGTGCGACCCTCACTCGCCGGCGGCCGCCTGATCTGCGGTCGGCGGGAACACCTTGGGTGGGGGCGGTCAGCCCGAGGACTCCGGGGAGCGCTTGCGCGCGCTCGTCGCTGTGGCTCGGTGGGTCCGGTTGTAGCCGACCGCGGGATCATTCGATCGCAGCGAGATGATCAACTCGCCTTCCTTCGCAGAGACCTCGCGCTTGTTCGCCGACTCGAACAAGATCTCCTTGCGCAGCGCGAAGTCGCGTAGCTGCTCGTCCGAGAAGTCCCGCTGGACGAGGCCGTTGTCCCACGAGCCGAAGTAGCGCAGCGAGTGTCCCTTCCCGCCGATGTCCTTGCCGACGTAGATCTTGCCGTTGGGGAAGGTCAGCTTGTAGACGACGTAGCCGAGCGTCATGGTGTCTTCTCGCTTCGCCCCGTCGGAAGGCCGACGGACGGGATCGATGTGGATGGCTGGGCGCGAGCGGCAGCGCGCATCGCTGCTCGTCCGGCATCGTATGCAGTATCGACGGTTGTCGGGCGACGCACCTGACACGCGCCCTCGGTCGCGTGGGTGACCCCTCGCCTGGGTCGAGGCCGACCCGGGTCGACGTCGAGGCACGAGGGCCTCCCGGCGCGCTCCTCGATGGCGCCTCCTCCGGGCGGCCTGCTGTCGCGGAGCGAGCGCACGGGGCCCTCGCGTCGCTCCGGGCCACGTAGCGAGCGTCGCGGCCGCCGAGTCGCGCCGTCCCGAAGCCGCCTACTCGCGCGTCCGCCGCTACGCCTCGGCGGCGGCCCGCTGCACGTCGAGCGGCGCCTCGACGAGCGGGACCACCTCGGTCGTCGACGTGCGCGGCCCGGCGAGGGGGTCACTGCCCACGTCGCGCTTCGCCCGCTTCGCGTGGACGATCGCCGCGTCGAGGTCGGCCAGCTGGACGCGGCGGAGCGTGCCCTCGCGCTGCACCGCCGCGCTCGCCGCGCCGACGACGACGTTCACGAGGTCCCCGCCGGAGAGGCCGAGGGATCGTGCAGCCAGCGCGGCCGGGTGGACGTCGGGATCGCGCGGCAGGCGGTCGGGCAGGAAGCGCGCCCAGAGTCGCGCGAGCGTCGGCTCGTCGGGGAGCGGCAGCTCGACGTGCGCGTAGATGCGCCGCACGAACGCGGCGTCGTAGTTCGTCGCGAGGTTCGTCGCGAAGACGACGACACCGTCGAAGTCGCCGAGCTGGGTCAGCATCACCGCGCGCGCCGTGTTGACCGCGTGGTCGGCGCTCTGGGTGACGCTCGTGAGCCGGCGGCCGAGGATCGAGTCGGCCTCGTCGAAGAACAGCACCGCGCCCGCCTCGCGCGCGGCCGCGAACGCGGCGACGATGTTCTTCGAGGTCTCGCCGACGAACTTCGACTCGAGCTCGGCGTACGAGACGCGGATCCAGGGCCGGCCGAGGTGCGCGGCGATGGCCTCGGCGCAGAGCGTCTTGCCAGTGCCCGGGGGGCCGTAGAGGTTCATCGCGGCGCCCGTCATGCGCGGCTCGATCGAGCGCAGGTCCCACTCGACGAAGAGTGTCTCGTGGTGGTGAATGCGAGCCAGCGTCGCCTCGAGGCGCGCGCGCACGTCGTCGGCCACGACGAGCTCCGCGAGCGTGCGCCGCGGCGACTCGACGGCGAAGGTCGCGAGCGCGCCCGTCGCGCGGTCGGCGGCGGGGTGATCCGACGGCGGACCGGGATCGAGGCGCGCGGGCGCGGGGGGCGGCTCGGGGCGGGGCGCGGAGGCGTCGCGGCGGGTCCAGGGAATCGGCATCGGGGTCTCCTTCGCAGGCGGGGGTGGTGGGCGCGGAGCGGCTCACTCAGTCCATCAGCGCCAGGACGTCGCGCGTGGAGGAGCCCTGACGGTCGAGCTCGCGCAGCACGTCCTGGTCGTCGATCTGGTGGCGCTCGAGCGTGACCGTGCGGGTCTCGGCCGCGCGCGGCCCGACGAGCCAGCGCTTCACGCGACCGTGGTACGTCAGGCGTACGATGCCGTTCATGAGGCGCTCGAAGAGGACGAACGCGTCCATGAACGCCGACTTCTCGAGGCCCTGCTCGTGCAGCCAGTCGCGCACGTGATCGCGGACGAGGTCCCAGATCGCGCACGCGACGGCGAGTCCGGCGAGCAAGAGCGCGAGCTCGACGATCACGACGCCACCTCCGGCGCGAAGCGGTACGGGCGCTCGACGCGGTCGCAGCGATCGCGGAGGAAGTCCTCGCGGATGGGCGCGGGGAGCTCGTCGAAGTCGATCGGCCGCTCGCGCTCGCGGTGAACGCCGTCGACCTCCGCGCGGACCACGAACACGTAGCGGGCGCGCCCGTCGCGGCGCCGCTCGAAGGCGACGGTCGCCGCGCCGACGCGCCGCTCGACCTCGTCGCGCACCGTGGCGTCACCGCGCCCGGCGGCCACCGCCTCGTAGTCGATGGCCGGGCGCCCGCCGCCGCGCGCGAGCAGCTCGGCGACGACGCGTGCGACCTCGCGATCGAGGTCGTCGCGCGCGCCCTGCTCCTGCTTGCGCGAGACGAAGTGGGCGACGACGGCGGCGAGGCCGATCGCGGCGACGATCCAGAGAGGGGGCATGGTCAAACCTCCAGCACTGCGAGCTCGCGGTCGCGGCTCGCTTTGACGTCGACGCTCGTGCGCGCGCTCGCGTCGCGCAGCAGCTGCTCGCGCACGTCGGACGGCAGATCGTCGAAGTCGACGACCTCCTCCTCGACCCTGCGCGCGACCTTGGTGGGCTCGAGCTTGACGCGCAGCCAGCTCGTCACGCGCCGCACGTACTCGTTCGCCGTGCGGCGCTCGATATCGACCGTGAGCTTGAGGAGCGCGCCGCGGAGCGCCGTCCACGCGGCCTTCACGACCCGGCGAACGCTCACCACGGCATTGTCGACCGCGGCGAACGCCTGCCGCACCTTGGGTGCGAGCTCGGGCCAGGTCTCGTCGACCCACGGCAGGAGGTCGTCGACCACCAGCTCGCGGAGGTAGTCCCACGCGGCGACCCCGGCGATCGCCGCGCCGGCGAGGATGATGAGGAGGATCGGGAAGGGCATGGCTCAGGTCCTCTGCAGGTGGAGGTCGAAGGTCACGGCGTCGCGGCGCTCGCGGGCGTGTGCGGCGCGCACCTCGTCGGGCAGGTCGTCGTACGAGAGCTCGGACTCGGTCGTGCGGAGGCGCGTGCCGCCGAGGCCCGCCCACGTCTCGATGCGGCGCTGCCACGTGCTGCCGCCGAGGCGAGTGAAGGTGACGCTCACCTTGAGCAGCTCGCGGCCGTGGCGCTCGATCGCGTCGACGCTCGGGCGCGCGGGGCGGCAGCGACGGACCCGCTCGAAGGCGTCCGCCCCGCGCGTCATGTGGACGGCGAGGTCGAGCGCGACGTCGTGGGGCACGCGGCACGTGGCGACGAGCGCCTCGGCCACGACCTCGGCGATGGCGACGGCGTGCTGGTCGCTCGCGCTGTGCGGCTCGAGGAGCGCGACGGCCTCCCGGACCAGCGCGAGCACGTGGTCCCCGATCGCGGGACCGTGCTCCTTCAGGAAGCGGCGAAGCTCTTTCGATGCGGCGGTGCTCGGCATGGGGCGTCCTCCTTGGGCTCCGCGGATTGGACGCGCTCGGTGCGCGCGGTCTGACAGGCCGCCACTCGTTCGCGCGCGGTCCGCGCGGGTGGAGGTGACGGCCACCGGTCCTCGTGGGTGACCGATGGCGACGCCGCACCCTGCAAGAGCAGTCACTCCCGATGCGCTTCGCCGCGCGGGCATGGCTCCGCGCCGTGCGGCCGTGGGGCAGCGTGTGGCCGTCGTCGCCAGGCGCTCCTTCGCGCGACGGGAGAGGTCGCGCGTGCCGGCACCGGACGTGGGCCATCGCGCGTCTTCCGTGCGCGATGCGTCCGCCGAGCGCCTCAGTCGTCGAGGAGCGTGTACCGATCGATTGGCAAGAGCGGCGCGCCGCTGGCCACGAGATCGAGGACCCGCCGCACGTCGTCCCCGCCCCCGCGCAGCTCGAGCGCGTCGACCTCCGCCCGCGTCACCCACCGCGCCTCGAGGCTGTGCTCGTCGGCGACGCGCTTCGCCTCCACGGAGCCCACGGGATCTGCCGTAAGCACGTAGCGGAAGCGCGTGTACTGGTCCGCACCCGACCCGCCCCAGCCGTGATCGATCGCGACGAGCGCGGTGGGACGGACGCGTACCCCGGCCTCCTCCAGCGTCTCGCGCTCCGCCGCTTCGACGAGCGTCTCACCCGGCTCCACCCCGCCCGCCGGCAGGTACCACCCCTGCCCGTGCTTGCACTCGTGGACGAGGAGGTAGCGCCCTCGGTGCTCCACCACCACGAGGACGAAGAAGTGCGCAGCCACCGCCCGCCGTGCCATGCCCCGTCCTCCCTTCGTCGTCGCTCGCCGGCCTACCGCTTGCGCCTCGGCTCGCCAGCCGGCCCGGGGAAGACCGGGCCGTCCGGCGCGCCATCCCACTCCGAGTCCTCGAGTCGCTTCAAGGCGACGGCGCTGCTTCGTCTGATCGCGTTCGCAGGTCGAGGCGCCATCGGGCGCCAGCGCCCGCGAGTCGCGAGGGGGGCGAGCCGCCTGGCCACGCCGCTCAGGTTGCTGCCGCGGCTGCGGGCTCCGTCGGCCCGATCACACCGGCATAGACGTCGTCGACGGCGACCTCGCAACCGACCGACGCGAGCACGGCGCGCTGGCCCGGCCCGTACACGCGACGCACCCACGAGTCGTCCGCCTGTCGAGAGAACACCTCGATTCGTGGCGCCTTCTGGGAGGCGAGGACGTAGTCGCGCAGCGCCGGGATGGTCTCGTAGTGCGCGAACTTGTCCCCGCGGTCGTAGGCCTCGGACGAGTCTGACAGCACCTCGAGGACCAGCACCGGGTCGAGGAGCGCGTCGCGCGCGTCGTCGGCGAACGTCGGCGTGCCGCAGACGATGCTTCCGTCGGGGTAGAAGTAGCGCCCGGTTCGCGTGCGGACGCGCATGTCGGACGTGAGCGGTCGGCACGGACGACCGCGCAGGGCGACTCCGAGCTCGCGCAGAATGTTTGCCGCGACCGAGGCGTGCTCCAGCGTTCCGCCAGACATGGCGAAGATCTCCCCGTCCGCGTACTCGTGCTTCTGCTCGCTCGTGCGCTCGAACGCGAGGTACTCGGCGGGGGTCATGCGGCGGCTGGGTGCGGCGACGCCCATGGCGAGGAGTGTCCGCGATCCGCCGACCGGTGTCGACCGCGGCGCGCCGCGCTTGCCGCGCCGTGACGGGGCGTCGCCCGGACCTGGGCGGCGCTCACGCGAAGCACCTCGGTCTCGGCGTCAGGTTCGGGGACCTCGCTCGTCGAGAGAAGCGCCATCGAAATCAGAGCCCACGTGCGGAGGACCTGCATGCCGCGACTCGCCCCGTCCGTCTTCGACTCGAGCCCCGTGACTCCCGCGTCGTCCCTCGGTGAACGCGCCGTCGCGCTGCTGTGGGCTGCGCGCGCGCCGATCGAGACGGAGGCGCTCCGCGCGCTGCTGGCCGAGAGCGGGGCGGCGCCGTCGGTGCGCGACGTCGAAGCGGCGATCGCTGGCGACCGGGCGGTCGTGCGTCGCGCCACCGTCGCCGGCGCTCCCGCATGGAAGGCGCGGCGGCGTCGCCACGGCGCGAGCCGCGTCGCGCGGTCGCGAATCGACGAGGGGCACGCGGTCCTCGCGGCCGCCGCGCGCTCGCTCGACCCGCACGACGACGCGAGCCCGGTCGCGCGCTACCTCGCGCGCTTCGGCGCCGAGCACGTCCGCGAGGCCTTCGGCGCCGCCGCGGCGGCCGTGTGGCTCGGTCGCGTGGCGCGCGTCGCCTCGCTCCTCTTCAGCGCGGGCTACTCGGACCTCCGCCGCGTCCTCGCCGTGCTCGAAGGCGGCGACTCCACGCCGGAGGTGCGGGCGCTCGTCGCCCTCGTCCGGCGCCACTTCCAGCGCCTCGTGTTCGTCTCCTCCGGCGCGGCGCGGCAGCTCGTCTTCGCCCACGCGGCGTTCGTCGACCCGCACCCTGTGCTCCGCGCCGAGGCGCGCGCGTGGCTCGCGCGCCACGCGCCCGAGCAGCTGGTGCTGCTGCCGATGCGCGCCGCCGCGGTCGACACACTCCGCGAGGGGCGGACGTGTGCGCCGTCGTTCGATGGCAGCGCGTCGCGGCGCCACCTCGTGCGCGCCTCCGGCGACCGGGTGTTCGCGCTCGGCGCGCCCTACGGCGTCGACCTGCTCGACCCGTCGGCGGAGTGGGCGCCGCTCGGCGTCTGCACGGACGCGCCCGTGACCGCCGTGGCCGAGGGGCACGCCGAACGGTTGTGGATCGGCACTGCGGAGGGCGAGATCCTGCGCGGGCCGGTCGACTCGGCGTGGACGGCGAAGCGCGTCGCGCGCCTGCCGCGCGCCGTGGCCGACCTCGTCCCGATGGGGGCGGGCGAGGTCCTCGTGCGCGACGTCGAAGGCGGCGTGTGGGTCGTCGGAGTCGACCGCGATCCGCAGGAGGTCGCGGGTACCGTTTCGCCCGCCGCGCGGCCCCAGGGCGGCGCGTCGCGCGTCGACGAGTGGACCTTCGCGGCCTGGACCGACGACGAGCTGACGGTCGTCGACGCGCGCTCGCACCGCGTCGAGTCGCTCGGGCTGCCCTGGCCGGTCGGCTGGGTCGCGCGGGACGGGGACGGCGCCCTGCTGGTCGGCGCCGCCCCGCGGTGCGCGATCGCAGCCCACGCGCTGCGTTTCGAGCCGGATGGGGGACGGCCGATCGATCTCGCCGAGGGCCACGCGGTCTCGCTCGGCCTCGAGGGCGGCCGCGTGGTCGTGTTCCGCTGGACGCACGACGACGTCGACGACGTCGAGGTCGCGATCGTGCGCGCCCGCGATGGCGCCGTCGAGCGCCGCGCGCCGGTGTCGTTTCCTCTGCCCACGTCGATTCGGCGCCTCGACGAAGGCCTCGTGCTCGCGGGCAGCTTCCTCGTCGATCTCGCGACGCTCCGCACGATCGGCGCGGTCGGCCCCACGTGCGACGTCGTGCGCCTGTCGGACGGCACCTTCGTCCGCCGCGACCCGAGCGGCGCGGTCGAGCAAGTGCACGCCTCGGCCCTCCGCGGCGAGCGCTGCGTGCACCTCGCCGTGCCCGGCGCCGGCTTCGTCGACGCGTGGACCACCGGCCTCGCGCGCTGGGTCGACCTTCACACCGGCGCCGAGCGCACCTTCGAGCTGCCGTGGGCGCCCTCGGGCGCGGTCACGCTCGGCCGCGACGGCGTGCTCTTCGTCCGTCACGACGAGGTCTCGCACCTCGCGCGCCTCGCCGTGCTCGACCTCGCGACGGGCCGCGTGCGCGAGACCGACACGATCGGCGGCACGGTGCACGGCGGCCGTCGTGTGCGCGGTGGCGCCCGGCTATCGGGCATCCGCACGCACCACGAGGGCGACACCCGCGTGCACGCGAGCCCGGCGATCTGGCTCGTGAGCGAGGACGGGCGCGTCCTCGGCGCGCGCTCGGCGCGCCCGCCGACGCTGGCCGACCGATTTGCCTGCGCGCGCGTCGACTCGCTCGAGGTCGCGCCCGAGGCCGGCGTCCTCTGGCGCAGCCAAGGAGGAGACGACGAGGACGACGACGACGCGTGGGCGCTCGACGAGAGCCTCGGCTTCGCCGAGCTCACCGGCCCCGAGGGCGCGCCGCGCGCGATGTTCGCGGGCGTCGGACGCGTCCTCGCGGCCTACGCGGACGGGCGCGTGATCGTCGACGCCGGGGCGGGCAAGGGCGCCATTCCGACGCAGCTCCACGCAGGCGCGGTGCCCGCGACGATGCTCGGGTGGGGAGGGGACGTGGAGGGGGAGGCGGTCGTGGAGGCGTGAGCGCGCGAGGCGGACAGGAGCCGATGCGCTGGTCGTCGCTGCACGCCGCTCCACGGCCAGGGTCGTCGATCCGGTGCCCCCGCAACCGGCCGCACGCGCCTGCCACCGGCGCCGGCTGGCGGGGCCAGGTCGGCGCGCGTTGGCTCCGCGAGTCGCCATGACCCACGAGGACCTGCTCGCGCGCATCAGGATCGACCCCGCCGCCTGCCACGGCACGCCGTGCAGCCCCGGCCTCCGAGTCGGGGTCGGGCTCGTCGTCGGCATGCTCGAGGCCGGGATGACCGAGGCGGAGATCCTCGAGAGCTCTCCTTCCCTCGAGCCGGCCGACATCCGTGCGTGCCTCGCGTTCGCCGGCCCGAGCGCCACGCGGGCGTCGTCGTTCTTCGCTTGCCGGTTCGCTTGACGCCGGCGGACGTCGACGCGGCGATCAACGCGCGCTACTCGTTACACCACCACGGGGGCGTCATGCGCCACGCGCCGCTCGCGACGTGCGAGCAGGTCCGCGACGCGCTCGGCCCCGGTCGCGGCAAGCCGCACCCGCTCCGCGTCGCGCCGACCGAGGCGCCGGCGTGCGGGTACGCCGCGCAATCGGCCGTATGTCTCTCCTGGTCGCGCGGCGCGGCGTGCTGCCGATCGCCGGCGCCGACGACGTCAACGACCGAGGCCCAGCATCTCCGTGAACGCCTGGGCGCGCAGCTCGTCGCGCGCGAGGCGAAACGCGAGCGGTCCGGTGTCGAGCGCGATCGCGCCGTAGTGGAAGCTCATCGCGTGGAAGACCTCGTGGGCCATCGTGTTCTCGGCGGGGCCGTCCACCGTCAGGACCACATAGAGCGGCCGGTGGTGGCAGTACCCCCAGATCCGCGGCGGCGGGCGCGCCGCCTCCAGGGCGCGGAGGCGGAACCGGAAGCGCGTGTCGTTGAGGCTCCGCGGCTCGTCGTTCTCGGGCACGACGGAGACGGGCAGGTCGAGCGGTCGGTCCACCTCGCGCACGCGGATGCGGGCGATGCGCACGAACTCGCGGAAGCGGTACATCGCCTTGCGGCAGCCCGAGTCGAGCGTGGCGAGGTGCTCGGCAGTCGGACCGAACTGCGGCCTTCGCGGGTCGGTGCGCCACTCGATGATGCGCACGCCCGGGCAGGACGGTAGCTCGATGGGGACGGCCAGAAGCTCCTCCGGCAGAGGTTCCACCGCCGGCCGACCGCTGCAAGCGAGCGGCCCGGCATCGTGACTGGCGACGGGCTCGCAGGCGCTTGCTTCGACGCACGCCGCGACACGGAGACCGCCGGGGAGCTCGAGGTCGACGAGGTCGACTGGCTCGGCCCGCGCCGTCGTGCGTGTCCATTCGGCCGCGATCGGCGCCAGGACGGCCAGGGCCAGCGCGGCCAGCGCGGCCGCGGCCCCGAGGGCGAGCGCAGCGTCGGCGACGACCTCGCGCGTCGAGCGGAGCGGCACGTCGATGACGAGGGGTTCGGGCCGAGAGGTGTCGAGGTCGTTCATGGGTGTGGAGAGTCGCGATGGAGCTCGAGCTGACCGCGATCGGCGTGCTCGTGCGGGCCTCCGGGTGATGCCAGCGACGGTCGCCGCGTCCGGACGGCCGGGCAGCTACGCGGCCCCGTGATGCGGCCCGCGCCGCGGACGCGCCGGGGGCTCCGGCGCGCCTCCCGCGACCCCGAGCTCCCCGCAGGCGAGGTGCGCGAGCGCGCCATCGACGAGGAGCAGCTCGCCGCCGAGCCCGCGCCCCGTCACCGCGTAGCTCGCGCCGAGCGTGCCGGCGACCGCCTCGAGCGGGTCCATCGGCGACTCCCAGATGCGCGCGAGCACGGACTCGGGATCGACCGGCGCGGCCTCGCGGGGACGGTCCTGCGCCTCGTAGAGATCGGGCAGGATGCGGTCGAGCTGCGAGGCGAGCGCCGCGTGCGTCGGCAGCACCTCGAGCCACGGCATCCCGTCCGCGGGCAGGAGCAGCACGCCATTGGCCCCCTCGGGCGCCTCGATGCGCTCGCGGCGCGCGGACTCTCGGTGACGGCTGCGGACGCCGTCGAGCACCGCCTCGTACGAGGATGTTTCCGAGTGGAGCCGATGCATCGTCAGCTCCTCGGTGACCGAGGACCACATCGACCCCTGCGGCGCCGTGTAGCCGTGGCCGCGGCGCACGGACTCCTTCTTCATGGCGACCGCGCGGCGTTTCATCGAGAGCCCGAGCTCCTCAGAGCCGACGAAGCGCTCGGCGCTCTGCCGGTCGCGCCCGGACCAGCGCCCCGCCTCGACGCACCGCACGGGCACGAACGCCTCGGTGCCCGGGCCGAGCACGATCGATCGCTCGATGGCGCGCGTCTGCCAGCCGCCCTTCACGACGAGGTTGCCGGCCACGAGCACCTTGTTCGGCCCGTCGTTGCGGATGCGCAGGCGCGGCACGTCGCCGGTCTCCTCGATGCGCAGCGCCTCGACGCGCGCGGGCACCTCCACGTCCACCGCGGCGCGATCGACGCGCACCCACGCGGCGAGGCCACCGGCGATCGGCGTGGAGCCGAGCAGCGACCAGGTGAGGTCGAAGTACGCGGGAGAGGGTGGTAACCGTAGGTCGGGCATGCGGGCCTCCTGGCCTTGCGCGGTGTGCGCAAACTGGAGGACGTGTGCAGAGCCTGATGCTGACAGGCGACCATGATCTCCGGCGGTCTCGCCCGCCGGGGCTGGGGGGCCTCCGACGAGCCCGCCGGTCGTTGGAGGCGATCGACGCGCCGTCGTCTGCCGTGTTCGCCTTCGCACGGCTTCAGCGCTGCCGAGTCGCGGACGCCACGAGGTCGTCGGCCACCGCGGGCTGCCATACCGTCATCGTGATCAGCGCGCGCTCCGGTCCGGTCACCGTCGTCGGTGCCGACCGCTTCGCGCCTGCCGCTGTCGGTGACCAGCCCGTCTCGCCTTTCGTCTGCAGACCGCGCTCGGCGAGGAGCTGGTTCACCATCTGGGCGGAGACGGAGCCGTGCAAGAGCCGGCGCGCGTCCTCGTGCGCCGACACGAGCACCCGGGCTCGCCAGCGGTGGGTCGGCGTCGCGCCGGTGACTCGGCGGCGCCACCGCGTCGGCGAAGATCCGCTCGACGGCGGTGTCGCCGTCGAGGTGTACGACGCGGAGGCCAGCACCGCGCAAGGCGACGCAGCCGTGATTGGCGACACCGTCCCCGCTCGTCACGCTCAGCGCGAGCGCGCCCGACACTCGAGCGGCGAGGGGAGGGAAGCGTCCGATGCAAGCGGCCTACTTTCAGCGAAGCGGCCCGGTGGCATCTTCGAGGCGGACCCACCCTCGACCTCGAAATCGGCGTGTGGTTGACGCTCGAGCCCGCCGCGTGAAAGGCTCCGCCCGGTGGACACAGTCATCGTCACCGGCGCTGCGGGCGGGATGGGGAGCGCCGTCTGCCGCCGCCTCCTCCGCGAGGGAGCGGCTGTGGTCGGGATCGACTCGTCGTGGCAGCGCCTCGAAGCGCTGACCGTCGAGCTGGGGGCGCTGCCCTTCGTCTCGCTCTGCGTTGATCTCGGTGCGCCGGAGCTCCTGACACGGCTCGAGCCGCTGGTCGAGGGCGCGCGGATCACCGGCCTGGTGAACCTTTGCGGGGTCTCCCTGGGCAGCCCGATCGAGGCCCTCAGCGACGAGGATTGGGCGGAGTCGTTCGCCGTCAACGCGACTGCGCCGATGCGCCTCGCGCGCTTCTGCGCGCCCCTGATGCGCGAGGTCGGCGGCGGTAGCATCGTCAACGTGTCCTCGCCGGTGGGCTTCATCGGGGCGAAGAAGCCCAGCTACGCGGCGAGCAAGGCGGCGCTCCAGGGCCTCACCATGAGCCTCGCGCGCAACCTCGGGCCGGACGGCATCCGGGTGAACCTGCTCTTGCCCGGGCCCACGACGACCTTCATGACGAGCGACTGGTCGGACGCCAAGCGAGCTGCTGTCGCGGCCTCGAGCTTCCTCGGGCGGCTCTGTCAGCCGGACGACGTCGCGGCGGTCATTCGCTTCCTGCTCTCCGCGGACGCGAGCTACATGACCGGCGCCATCGTGGATCTCACGGCGGGATCGATGTTCACGCACTGAGGTGGTTCATGCGGCCCGTTCGTCTCGGCCTGGTGGGTGCTGCGAATCAAGGCCGGGAGCACCTCGCTGCAGCAGGGGCGTGCAGCCAGGCGCGCATTACCGCCGCGTGCGACCTCAGCGCGCCCGTGCGCGACGACACCTCGGCCCGGTTTCCCGAGGTGCCGATGTACGCCGGCCTCTCGGAGATGCTCGCGGCCCACGCGCTCGACGGGCTCGTGCTCGCGCTGCCGCACGATGCCTACGACGCGCAGTGGCACGTGCTCCTGCAGGCGGGCCTGCCCATTCTCAAGGAGAAGCCGCTCGGGCGCACCCTGGCCGAGGCGGCGCGGTTCGTGGCGCACGCACAGCAAGCCGGTGTCGCGCTGGTCACGGCGATTCAGCGGCGACATCACCCCAGCTACGTCGAGCTCGAGAAACTGCTCCACGGCACCGAGATCCGCGAGCTCAGTGCCACGCTGCACCTCGGCTTCGACCCGACCCGGCGTCCCGCCGGCTGGCGGGGTGATCCGAGCCGCGCGGGCGGAGGCGCGCTGCTCGATGCGGGCTACCACCTGGTCGATCTCGTCCAGTATCTCCTCGGCGCCTTCGAGGTCGTCCACGCGAATCTGTGGAATGGCGACCGCCCGGCGACCCCGGACCTGCTCGAGTCCGAGGCGCGCGTCCTCGGCCGCGCGGGCAGAACCTGGATCCGCATCGACTGCCAGGTGGGCGGCACTCCCGACGTCGAGCGCCCAGGGAAGCGAAAGAAGCACGAGCGCGTGGTCGCGGTGCTCGGTGACGGACGGCGCGTCGAGGCGAGCCGGAGCCAGGTCCTCGTCGACGGCGCGTGCGTCTTCCAGGCGGACCCGTCCTGGACCCGGTCGGTCGCGCTGCAACTCGACGCGTTCGCCAGGCGCATCACGGAGAACCGCTTCGATGATCTCGACGTCTGGAGCCAGGTGCCGGCCATGAGGCTCATCGAGCGTGCGTACGCCATCGCCCGCGCTGTCGGACCCGTTCCCGAGGGGGTGTCCCGTGACCGGTGACGACCTCGGCACGGTGCGGCGACTGCTGCAGCATCTGCGCGTCCTCGACCGCGTTGCGCTGGCGTGTGCTCTGGAGAACGGCAGCCTATCGTGCCTCGGCCCCGCACCGGAGGCGCTCGTGCGTCTCCTCGCGCACATGGGGACGGTCGAGGGCGACGTCGGGAGCCCAGGTCTATCGAATTGTCTTGCCGGCTGGGGCGCCTACTACGGCGCACGCTACGAGGACGCGTCTCGGTGCTTCGAGAAGGCTTGGAGCTTGCCCGGCCCATGGGCGTCGTGGGCGGCGCTCGGCCTGTGCAAGGTCGCCTCCGATCTGGGCCACTGGGCGCTCGCGCGGGACTGGGGCCTCGTCGCGCTTCACCTCGCTCGCGAGGAGAACGACTTCGAGCGTCACAGCGAAGCGGCCGGCGCCCTCGGCGAGGTTTTCCTCCGGGCGGGCCAGCCGAAGCTTGCCTATGAGCTCGTGTCGCTCGACGCCGCGCTGCTTCCGCCCGGCAGCGGCTACCGGGATCGATTGACCAACTACCTCGCCGTGTGTCTGGGCCGCCTGGGCGAGCATTCCCTCGCGGAGCCGCTGCTCTGGCACGGCTTCTTCGCCGCCCGGGAGCACGATCCCGTCAGCGCCGCGTACTCGCGCGCAAGCCTTTACGTGCTTTCTGCGCTGATCCCCAATCGTAGCCTCTTCTGCCGCCTCGAGGCAGGCATCTCCCACTCCGTCGCCTCGGGCGCGGAGCTGCCGGAGGCCATCGTGGAGTGCGTGCGCGCGTACTGGGGAGCCGCGGGGACGAGCGGGCCCTCGAGCGGGTTCGAGAGATCGGAGGTCCTCGCTCACCTCGAGCGCGCGCGGGCGATGCTCGGCCCGTTCTACCCGGTGGAGCGAGCGTGGGTGCGGGAGCTCGTCTGTCACGTCGCGGGCGAGCCGTACGACGAAGCCGAGCTCGAGTCGCTTCGTCAGCGGAGATCGCCCGCCCCGCCTCCGCCCCTCCGGCACGTCCTCGACGCGCACCTCGCCGACGCCGACCTCTCGACGCCGCTGCCCTTTCCGCTGCTCGGCGGCGGCCGCAGCGCGGGCGATGCCTGGCAGGCTTTGAGGATGTTCTTCATCTGACCACCCGCGGCCGCGAGAGGTATTCCGCGAGCCGGGCTGGGCGTTCCGCGGACTATCCGAGCACGCGGTCCCCATGTCGTGCAGCCATCGTCGCGACCACGACCTGGCGGACCTGGCGAATCCATCGTCCCGCCAGCAGGTCTGCGAGCAGTGAGCCGACGAAGGGAAGCGTGAAGAACACGGCGTACCACAGCGCCGAGAGCACCGCCGACGGTCGAAGGTGGAGCTCCTCGACCAGCCCGACGGCGACGGCCTCGGCACAGGAACCCTCGTACACGTCGACCACGCAGCGAGTCAGCCCGACGACGAACGATCGCGGCCCTCCGGCATCGAGGATGACCAGCGATGGCGTGCGCCACTGCTGCGTCACGGGTGCCGTTGCGAGCCGCAGCCTTAGCGATGGAACCTGGAGTGTGCAGTCGACCACGAACTCGGCGGCTTCGCGGCACGACGGCGGGGGCGCCGTATTCGTCGCTGCGGTTGGTCGCCCTTCCGCCTCCACCCCAGGCGCGCCGCTCACGGGGCCCCCCCCCGAGCCGGCCGCGCTGCATGAGGACCTGCTCGCTCATGGGGGCCACCGCACCCTCAGCAGTCGTCACCTCTCGCGCGAGCGCGACAAGGCAAGTACTTCTGCCGCGAATGAACGTGGTCCGTTCGATCCCGCGGCCGGCCACCGTGGCTCCCGCCGGTCCCCCCGAGGACTTGCCGGTGTCGCCGCCGAGGTCCGCGATCCGGCGGACGAGCTCTCCCATCTTCGGGACGTCGCCGAGCCTCTTGCCCGTCGCGTTCTTGCGGCGGTCGCGCAGCAGCAGGACGGTGTCGATCTCGTCCTGCGTGAAATCCTCGCTCGCGGGCAAATCAGGCTGATTTCGGGCGAGGTGGGTCAGGCGGAGTGCTCGGGCGGCCACGGCTCCGTGAATCGTAGCTCACTTCAGGAGCGCCTCGCGCCCGCGCTGCTGCGTCTGCTCCACGTTGCACATCCCGCGCTTCCAAGCGCGGTGGAACTCCCCGATGCGCCAGCGCGCCGTGTGCCCGTCGAGCACTGCCGCCGCCGTGGCGAACGTCGACGCGTGCACCGACGCGAGCAGCATCCGCTCGAGCCCGCCGGCGCGATCTTCCTTGGCGAGCACGGCGGTCAGCCCGGCGGTGCGCACGCCGTTCGAGCCGGTCCGGAGGACGACCTCGACGCGCTTCGACGGCAGCGTGGACGACCTGGAGGCCGGCCTCTACATGTGGGACAACCGCCGCGAATGCGCGTACGCAGCGTGGGCGCCGATGGGGTACCGCGCCGATCGGCCGAGCATTCTGCGGTGGTACGGGGCGCGGGCGGCACGGCGGGCGGAGTGCCCGGAGCGCGGCGTGGTGGGCGGAGGTGCGGGGGTGGTGGTCGAGGCGTACGACGAGGGCGCGACGCAGAGGGGGCCATGAATGGCCGATTCGAGGCCGCCCACGGACGCCGAGCCGTTGGCCGTTGCGAGCCCCCGGGGTCGAGCCTAGTGTCCGCGTCGGCATGCCGACCACCTGGACGCTCACCACCGACGAGTCGGGGAACTTCGACGACCAGGGCGCGAGGCGGCTCGTCCTTGGAGGCCTCCTGTGGCATGTCGAATCGAGCGTCGTAAATGATCGGCTCGCGAAGGACCTCCGTGGCCACTGCGCACAGCACGGAGTCCCTTTCCCGATTCATGCGTACGACGTCCGCACGCGTCGGCGTGACGACGGGGAAGCGTTCCTCCGCGATGCCCGGACGATCGTCGGACGGCTGCTTTCCGAGCTGGGCGGATGGGTCGTCCTCTTGGTCCACGACAACGTTCGCTCCGAGCCGTGGGACTTCTCGCTCCACGCGCGTCTTCTCGGCGACGTCACGACGCTGGCGGGGCACCTCGCAGGCGCTCACAAGGTCGACTTCTTGTCATGCGTTCCGGCTTCGCGCCGCACCGGGAACCTGACCGATGAGCAGGTCGAAAGAGCCAGGCACGCGGGCTTTCCGATCACCGAGGTGGTCTCCGAGGACACCAAGGAGCGCTTCGTCCGCGGCGTGTCGGGGACCGAGGTGCGAGAAGCCCTGTTCGCGCTTCGGCGCGAGGCGAAAGGGGAGCTTCCGGCGTGGCCTGCCGCAGGCGACATCGACGTCGAATCTGCGGCCAGATGGAGCTCTCACGCCGGCCTCGCGGCCGCAGACTTGATCTGCAACGAGGTGCTTCGAGCCCTCGGGAGGCTCGATCTGACGAAGCTCGCCCTCGGCGACGTCGAGACACGCCTCGGCGAGGACTTCGCCGGACGAACTCTGATCCTGGAGCGGGGTTCGCTCGCGACTCTCCTCCAGATCCAGAGATCGCTTCGCGAGACGTCGCCGGATCTCTGGGGAGCCGCGCGCTCCGTTGCGGCGCTGCGAGCGGGCGCGACCGCCGGTGGCGTCCTCGAGCGAGGCACAGCCCGGACGGCAGAGCTCCTTTGGACAGCGGCACTTCGCCAGCTCGGCAGCGTCCCCTCCGGCGTGCTGCTTCGCCTCGCCCGCGCGCTCGCGGCACGCTGCGAGGCCGACCTCGCCGCCAAGACGGGCGCATACGAAGGCTGCTGGCTGGCGCTCGACGCTGGATGGGTCGGGGCGTCGCCGCTCGCGGCCGCGGTTCGAGGTGCCACCACGGACCGCGAGCTTGCCGCGCGCCTGTGGAAGCTCTCGGTCGAGTGCGCCAACCACCGCGGCGACCACAAGGGCGCGACGAGCGCGTTCGAGGCGTTTGAACGCGTCCTCGACGCGGGCAGGTCACTGCGCCTTCTCGCCGAGGCGCTCGAAGCGCAGAACCACCACCTCGTCACGCTGCAGAACCAGCTTCCGGCTTCCCCTCTCGAGATGCCAGACATCCTCGAGAGGCTCGAGCAACGAACGAAGAAGCTTCGTGCCTTGGCCGACGAGACCGCCGACCTCGTCGCGATGTCGGACGCCGCTGCGCCCACGCGGTCCATGGCCGTCGTGCCCGCGAGGACGGAGGAGGGCATCGCCCGTTCGCTCCACCTCGATGGCTTCCTTTGGGCTTCGCCGGATCGAGAGCGAGGCCGGGCGATTGGCACCATCGGTCGAAGCTACGCGTTCCTCGGCAGGCTCGACGAGGCGCTCAGCAACGTGCTCGAGGCGAGGCGCTACTTCGCAGACTCGCCGCTCGATCTCGCCTTCAACGCGACGGTGCTAGCCCGCGCGCTCGCCGAGAAAGGTCGCCTCGGCGGCGAGGTGCCCGCCGAAGCCGTGCGGGGAGCGCTCGAGCTCGTCGGCGTGTCGCTCGCCGATTCGCCGAGGGAGTGGGCGAAGTCCGTGCGCACGGCTCCCTGGCGGCGGTTCGGCCTCGACGCGCTCCTTCGGGTCGCCCTCTGGCTACCGCAGACGCTCGACCGCGATCGACTCGAGAAGCTGCTGAGATCGCTCGCGAAGGACGCGGAGTTGCTCGGCGCCCTCTTCGACGGGGAGCTCCGCTCCCACCCCTCCGAGCTCCTCGGTAGGCACGCCGGCGAGCTTCTCCTGACGCGTGACCCCGACCGCGCTCGCGCGTGGCTCGCGCAGTCCGTGGCGCTCTCCGGCGAGGCGACCGACGGGACGATCCGCGCGTTCGGCCGGTTCACGGAGCGCTTGCGCGACGGACAGGGGCCGACCGACGACCCGCCCGGCTCGGTCCTGAACCCCACGTTCGAGTACCGCTGACGGGTTGGGGCTGGGGTCGCCGGCGCTCGCGCGAATCCATCGGTCTCCTGTGCCTTTCGGCCCCACCTGGCGGAGGTCGCGGCCGGCGCTTCACTCGCCCAGGAAGGTCGAGATCGCGACATGCCCCACGGCGTACGTCGCGGAGCCGTCGAACGCCGCGCCGACGAGCGCGCCCACGATCGGGATCGCCTTGCCGAGGTTGACGAGGCCCTTCTCGCCGAACTTCGTGAGCAAGCGGAAGCCCACCTTCTGGTTGATCTTCTTGAGCGCCTCGCCAGAGATGCGCTTGATCGCGCCCTCGGTAAGCTTCCGCCCGATCTGAACGCCGACCCCCTTGGCGATGTCCTTGGCGGCGTCGCCGCAAAGGCACAGGTACGCCAGGGTCCGGGTCTGGTCCGCGCGGACGTCGTAGCCACCGAGGTGCGCGATCGCCGCGATCATGCGGAGCTGCACGTAGAGCGAGCTCGCGAACGCGGCGGGGATCGCGATCGGCATGGTGGCAAGGCCGCCGAGCCCGGTGACCGCGCCGCTCGCGCTCGACTTCGCCACCTGCCAGCGGACGAGCGACTCGGCTGCCTCGAGCTGCGTTCCGTTCTTGGCGCGGTAGTCCGCCCCGAGCTCCTCAGCCGTCTCGGCGCCGGGCAGCCCTTCGAGCGCGCGGTCGTAGGCCCAGTCAATCGCCTGCATCATCGTCGTCTGGTTCATCGCTCTCTCCTTCGGTTCTCGGACGCGATGGCGTCGATCGGTCTGACACCGGCCGGCCGCGTCGGGCTACGACAGCACCCAGCGATCGCAGGTCGCGAGCGCATCGATCACGAGGGCGATCACCTGGGCGCGCGAGGTCCGGCCGCGCTTCTCCAGGCGGGACCGGATCTTTCGCAGCACGCCGAAGGCCACGCCCAGCTCCGCGTCGTCTCGCGTGCGAGCGAGGTCGACGGCGGCCGACACGGCGCAGCAGCGGTCGATCCAGTCCGGGTCTGCGCCCGCGGCCTCGAAGGCGGCGCGGGCGATCGCGCCGGCGAGGCCGAGGTCGCGACGAGACGCGCCGTCCTCCACGGTGGGCCGCCGGCACTCGAGGAGCGCCCCGTCGTCGCCGAGCCGATGGACCGACACCTCCCAGCCGTCGGCGACGAGATCGTCGAGCGTGCCGCGCAGGTCGCGCTCGAAGGAGGCGTCTTCGAAGCGGAGCACGCAGAGGGACTTCGTCGGCATGCCTGAACGACGCGCGTCGGGAGGGGCTCTGACACCGACCTGCGCCGGGGTCGCTCGCCCGACCGCCTCGTCAATCGTCGCGCCATCGCGGATTGCCCGGACAACCCGTGGGCACGTGGAGCCAACTGTGCGGCGACATGGATCCTGCCGCCACGCTCGCGAGGGTTTCGCTACCGATGGCCGACGCCTGGCCGACGCCCGTGCGGGAGCTCGTGCGCCGCGCCGACGAGGCGAGCGTCGCATCGGAGCGGCACCAGTGTGTCTACCTGGCGCTGGAGGCGTCGATTCGCCTCGGCGTCGCAGCGTCCCGCTTCGACATCAAAGACCCGCGCAGCTTCGACGCGCCGTCGATCGGTACGTGGGCGTCGGCGCTCGCCACAGCCCACAAGCGTGCCGCAACAGCGGGGCTGAACCTGTTCGACAAGGGCTTGCTGGTCGACCCCGACGTGCGCGCGGCCGCTGCCCACTTCAATCCCGGCCTTCAAGCCGGTGACTCCCTGGCGCTCAGCGCCCTGCTCGAAGCCATCGCCGCCCATCGCAATCGCACCATCGCTCACGGCGGGCATCTGCCACCGGACGGCTACGACGAGGGCACGAGGCACCTCACAGTGGTCTTGGAGCGCGCGTGGACCGCCGGGCTCTTCCTGCGGAGCGGCAGCCACCTCACGGCCCGCGCGGTCGAAGGATCAGACCAGCTCTGCGAGCTCCTGCTCGAACAACACGGTGACGGCCCGCGCTCGCTGACGCCCTGGGTGGTCGGGACATCCCAGGGCGAGTGCCTCTTCTTCAATGGGTGCAGCTCCTTTATGACGGTCGATGATTCCGCCGCAGATCACGACTTCACGAGGCGAAGGCGCGGCCTCGGGATCGGGTCCGGTGGCGCAGCTCCGGCATAGGCGGAGAGGTGGTTCCGTTCGTGCTCGCGCGCCA
>CAIVJW010000446.1 GCA_903906315.1 uncultured delta proteobacterium
GCTCATCGCCGCCGGCCGCATGCAGCCGCCCGGCCTCGCCGAGGTCGAGCGCGCCAAGCGCGACGGGCGCTGGGAGCGCGCCTACGAGTCGCAGAGCCGTGCCACGGTCCCGGCGGAGCTCACCGCCGCGCTGGCCGAGAGCCCGCGCGCGGCCGCCTTCTTCGCGACCCTCGACTCGCGCAACCGCTACGCCGTGCTCTTCCGGCTCCACACGGCGAAGAAGCCGGAGACGAAGGCGGCCAGCGTCGCGAGATTCGTCGCCATGTTCGAGAAGGGCGAGACGATTTACCCGTGCGCGGTTGTCGCACGATGACGATCGGCGCACTCGGCTGTACCCCCCCGATGGCGACGCCCTCCTGCCCGATGAAGCGCGCGCTGCAGATCGCCGTCCTTCTCCTACCCGCCTGCGCCTCGTCGACGCCGACGGTCCGCGGACGTGCGCGCGTCGTCACGTGGGACGACGTGAAGGTCGTAGCCTTCTGCGACTCGCCCCAGCGGTACCAGCTCGGCGTCTTCACCTCGAACGCCGCGGGCACCGGCGCTCGCGACGTCGAGCAGCAAATCGCCGAAGGTGCGGGGCCGGTTCTCGTGGAGCTCACGGCGTTCCCGGCGAGCCTGCCGTCATCTTGGAAGGCCGCGCCAGGCGTCGACGGCGTGCTGAGCGTCGGCTTCATCGGCCTCGCCTCGGGCAGGTGCCCCGGGTCGCCGTAGCGGTTCAGCGCGCTACGGCGTGCAGGCGACGGGTGTCCCGACGCCGCCCGCGCGGGTCGAGGTGTCCCAGGCCAACACGTCGGCCGGGATGAAATCGACCCGGATCGGGTGGGTCGTGGAGGTCCTGGTCTTCATCGCGTTCCCCTCGTCATCGTCGCCTGCGTGGCCGCACGTCGTTCTGCTGAAAGCCGCCGACGCGCATGCCGAACGACGCGGCGAGCAGCACGGCCGACTCGATCGAGATCCGCACGTCCTTCACCCGGTTCTTCGCGGGGTCGAGGTGCACGCCGAGCGCGCGGGTGAAGTCGGCCTTGCGCAGCACGCAGCCGGTGAAGGTCGTGCCCGTGAGGTCGCTCCCGTCGAAGTCCGACTCGGACAGGTCGACCTCGACGAACGAGGCCTCCGTGATGTTCGATCGGAAGAACGCGGTCTTCGTCAGGTCGATCTTCGAGAAGATGGCGTACCGTAGGTCACACGACTCGAACGCGACGCGGGGCGCCGTACCGAGGCCGGTCCAGTCGACGCCGAGGAGCTTGCACTCGTTGAAGCGCACGTCGCGGGTCACCATGCCCCGGGGTACGGCGCCGGAGAGATCGCACAGCTTGAAGGTGCAGTCCTCGAGCATCGCGCCCATCCACCGGCTCTCGGAGAGCTTCATGTTCCTGAACGTGCAGCCCTCGAACTCCTTGTGCGACAGGTCGATCGCGTGCGCGTCGAGGCCGACGAACGTCTCGCCCTCGAAAGAGTCGGCGCTCATGAGCTGCTCAAGCGGCGTCACGATCGAATCGTAGCCCGGGCACCGCCTCGGTCGTCACGCACGTGCGTCATCAAGGGGCGGCACCTACGACGGCAGCCGAACCAAGAGGACGGCCACGTCATCCGTGAGGCTACCGCTCGGGAGACGGACCCGATCCACCAGGGCCGCGGCCGCTTCGTCGAGATCGTCGGTGCCGAAGACCACCTCTGCCACGACGCTCGGTCGCGCATGGCCGAGCAGCCCGTCGGACCCGACGACAAGCGTGCCATCAAGGTGGTGCGCTCGAACGCGACCGGCATCGCGACCCCTGACCCGAGGCGCCTCTTCCGATGCTGGCGATGGGTGAGATTGTCGACAGTCGCGTCGTCGCGAACGACCACGGCACCGGAGTCCCCGCAGGACGCACCGACGACGCTGCCGGCGTCCCTCGCGGCCACGATGACGGCGGTGGTTTCGCCGGCGTCTCGGTCCGCGTTTGCGTCCCCATCGACGAGGCAGAGCATCTCGTGCCACGACGAGGCCTCGAAGACGTCGTCGGAGCCGCAGGAGACGACGCGACCGACATGGCCGAGCACGAGGTCGGCAGCGCGGCCGCCGCCGGGGATGCCGCCGGCGCCGTCCGCTACGACAACCACGACGCCACCGGTCACGCCGTACATGGCGTCCTCAGATGTCAGCCGTGGCGACGCGAGCGCAATCACCTGTACGGAGGCCGAGATGGGAATACGGGGCCGGCCCCGCCCTGTGCAGTAGTCAGCGCGTGGTGTCGTCGTCGTCCACCTCGATCTCGACGGCGTGCGGCCGCTCCTTTGAGAGGTGACTGCCGGAGAAGCCGAGGCTGCGCGCGATCGCCAAGGCTGATGGCTCGATCTTGTGGGGCGCGGATGCAGACGACCGGGCGCAGATTTCGAAGCGCTGCGTCGGACTTCGAGCCAGCCGGCCTGTCAACGGGAAGGTCGCGCCGGCGAGCAGCGGGTTCGCGCTTGCGTGCACGCCGCCGTTGTCGGTGAGCAGCAACATCATCGGCCCGCCGTCGTGCTCAATGCGCAGCGCTTCGTCATCCTCGCCGGCCTCTGCCGAATCGTCGCTCGCGTTCCCGAGGAGTATCGGCACCTCGGTAAGGTCAGCGCGGACCGCACGCGCCGCATACGTCGGGCGACCCCACGCGACGCCCACGCGCTCCACGTCGTCGCGCCAGCTTTCGTCGATCGTAGACGGCACGAGGTACACGGCGCCGTCGTGGCCCAGGGCGATGACCGTGCCGGCGTCGCGCGCCGCACCAGCGAACGAATGCGCAAGCGCGAGGCACCAGAGCGCGGCAACGTGCTCGTGATGGCGTTCGTTGATGACGGCGGGTTCTCCGAGCATCCCGGCGGCGAGGTTCGATGCACCGACGTGCCAGTAGAAGTCGGACTTCGCGCGCACCGGTCCGACGCCCGGGATGTTCACGGCTTGGCGGCGCGTCGGCAGCCGATCGCGATCAACCATCGGCAGCGCGAGCGCCATGCTGATCGTCGGGTTCGTCTCGACGATGACGGCACCTACGCCCTCGGGCAGCGGTCCGCCTAGCCAGCGATGCACCGTCACGCGGCGCGCGAGGACCGAAAGCGCCTGCTCGGTCGCGTCCACGAACGCGCGCCCGCTCGGCGTCGCAAGGGAGAACGACGTGGCGTGCCCGACAAAACCGCCGCGCATGAACGCGCCATCCAAGTCGCGCCGTTCGGCAGGGGACGCGGCGGCGCGGACGGGGCCGTCGATCACCACCGACATCCGATCCCAATGCGCGCCGCGTGCGGACAGGAGCGGCGCGAGCGCCGCGTCGAGGTCGCGCAAGCGGCAATGCGCGACGTGCAGCTCGCTGGACGCGCCGGGCAGGCGCCATGCGACGCCACAGGTCGGCCGCGTCGGGCTCCAGCCGATGTCGATCCCCAGGAACGCGGTCTCATCCTTCATGGGTGCAGCTCCTTTATGACGGTCGATGATTCCGCCGCAGATCACGACTTCACGAGGCGAAGGCGCGGCCTCGGGATCGGGTCCGGTGGCGCAGCTCCGGCATAGGCGGAGAGGTGGTTCCGTTCGTGCTCGCGCGCCA
>CAIVJW010000447.1 GCA_903906315.1 uncultured delta proteobacterium
CGCCGCCCGCGCCCGCCGCGCCGCCGAGGCCCGCCCCGCCCGCGCCCGCCTCGCCGCCGCCCGATCCGCCGCTCTTCGCGGCGACCGCGCCGATCGCGAGGTCGGAGGCGCCCGTGATCGCGTTGCACGCGGCGACGGCCAGCACGATCGCGCCGGGGGCGACGAGTCCGAAGCGAATGGTCAAGGGAGCCTCCGCCCGGCAGCGTAGCGACCCGCTCGCCCCGGACAAGGCGGCCCGCGATCCGGGGCGCGCCCGGGCGGGGTCGGGGCGCCTCGAGCCGGGCTCCCGCGCGCCTCGCGACGCGCCCGCGGGTGCCGCGCCGCGTCCTCGTGTATGGTCGGCGCGCCGAAAAGCGCCCCCGAAGGGGCGCGCGAGGAGCGGCGACCATGACGACGATCTCGGTGAAAGAGGGGCTGTCCGGCGCGATCGCGGCGGGCATGACGGTGACGGTCCGCGGCTGGGTGCGCACGCGCCGCGACTCGAAGGCGGGGCTCTCGTTCGTGCACGTGCACGACGGCTCGTGCTTCGCCCCCATCCAGGTCGTGGCCGAGTCGAACCTGCCGAACTACGCGACGGAGGTGCAGAAGCTCACGGCGGGCTGCGCGGTCGTCTGCACGGGCGAGCTCGCCGCCTCGCAGGGCAAGGGGCAGAGCTTCGAGATCAAGGCGTCCGCGGTCGAGGTCGTCGGCTGGGTCGACGACCCGGAGACGTACCCGATCCAGCCCAAGGCCCACAGCCTCGAGTACCTGCGCGAGGTCGCCCACCTGCGGCCGCGCACCAACACGTTCGGCGCCGTGTCGCGCGTCCGCCAGACGGTCGCGCACGCGATCCACCACTACTTTCACACGCACGGCTTCTGCTGGGTGAACACGCCGATCGTCACGGCCAGCGACTGCGAGGGCGCGGGCCAGATGTTCCGCGTCTCGACCCTCGACGCCGCGAACCCGCCCAGGTCGCCCGACGGCAAGGTCGACTTCGCACGCGACTTCTTCGGCCGCGAGACGTTCCTCACCGTGTCGGGCCAGCTCGCCGTCGAGCCGTACTGCCTCGCGCTGTCGAAGGTCTACACCTTCGGCCCCACGTTCCGCGCCGAGAACAGCAACACGACCCGCCACCTCGCCGAGTTCTGGATGGTCGAGCCCGAGATCGCCTTCGCGAACCTCTCGGACGACGCCGACCTCGCCGAGGACTTCCTCAAGCACGTCTTCCGCGCCGTGCTCACCGAGCGCGCCGACGACATGGCCTTCTTCGTCGATCGCGTCGACAAGACGGCCATCTCGCGCCTCGAGGCGCTCGCGGACTCGAGCTTCGCGCGCGTCGACTACGGCGAGGCGGTGACGATCCTCGAGAAGAGCCGCAAGAAGTTCGAGTTCCCCGTGAAGTGGGGCGTCGACCTGCAGACCGAGCACGAGCGCTTCCTCACCGAGGAGCACTTCAAGCGCCCGGTCGTCGTGATGAACTACCCGGCCGAGATCAAGGCGTTTTACATGCGCCTGAACGACGACGAGAAGACCGTCGCCGCGATGGACGTGCTGGCCCCCGGCATCGGCGAGATCATCGGCGGCGCGCAGCGCGAGGAGCGCCTCGACGTGCTCGACCAGCGCATGGCCGCGCACCACCTCGACCCGGCCGCGTACTCGTTTTACCGCGATCTGCGCCGCTACGGGACCGTGCCGCACGCCGGCTTCGGCCTCGGCTTCGAGCGCCTCATCACCTACGTGTGCGGCCTCGGCAACATCCGCGACGCGATCCCGTACCCGCGCACGCCCGGCAACGCGGCGTTCTGATCGCGCGCCCGAGCGAGACCACCATCTCGCGGCGGCCGGCGTCGGGCGGTCCGAGCAGGCGGCCCGTCGCATCGAACCGGCTGCATTCCGAGGGGCACCCGCCCCCTCGGAGCGCGCCTCGCCTCGCCTCGCGATGGCGCAGCTGGCGACCGCGGCCCCCTCCGCGACCGTCCGCGTCCGCGAGCGGGCTCGCGAGCTGCCTCGCGCGCGTCACCCCAGCGCGTCGTCCGTCGAGGCGGCCGTCGCCCGTCACGCGCTGCGCGCTTCGACCTCGGCCGCGACCGTCGGCCGGATCTCGGCCACCTCGCGCGCGATGTCGTTCGCTCTCTCCGCGGCGCCGCGCGCGTCCCCGGCGCGCAGGCGCTCCTCCACGCGGACGCAGGCCGCGCACACGTGGTCGAGCCCGAAGGCGGAGCTCTGCCCCTTGAACGCGTGCACGGCGCGCTTCAGGCCGTCCGCGTCGGCGCTCCCCGCGAACGACGCGATCTGGGCCAGCTGGTCGTCGACCTCGTCGAGCCACATCCTCGCGAACCGCGCCGTGTCCTTCGGGCCGAGGTCGCTGTCGAGGCCGGCGAGGCTCGCCCGCAGCGCGGCCTCCCGCGGCCCTTCGGCGGGCGCCGCGGCCGGGGCGCCCGTGATCGTGGGCAGCGACGCCAGGAGCTCGCGCACCACGGCGAGCTTCACGGGCTTCGTGAGGAAGTCGTCCATGCCCGCGGCGAAGCAGCGGTCGCGCTCGCCCAGCATCGCGTTCGCGGTCATCGCGACGATGCGCAGCCGCGGTCGCCCCCAGCCCGGGCTGGCCTCGAGGGCCCGGATCCGCCGGGTCGCCTCGTAGCCGTCGACGCGCGGCATGTCGCAGTCCATCAACGCGACCTCGTAGCCCGAGGCCTCGACGCGCTCGACGCCTTCGGCCCCGTCGCGCGCGTGATCGGCCGCGAAACCGAGCTTGTCCAGCATCATCAGCGCGAGGCGCGCGTTGATCTCGTTGTCCTCCACGACCAGCACGCGGCGGCCGTGCCGGATCGAGGGCGGCGGGGTCGTCGGGGCCATCGGGGGCCGGAGGCTGTCGCCGCGGGCCGCGGCCGTGAGCAGCTGGCGGATGCGTCGGCGCTTGATCGGCTTCGATAGGAAGACGTCGATGCCCGCGTGCCGGGCGTGGTCGTGCATCGAGTCGGTCAGGGCGCCGGTCACGATCACGCGCAGCGACGGCGCGACCGCCAGCGCCGCCAGCGCGGGCCGGCCGAGCAGGCGGCGGTCGACGATCGCCACGTCGAAGCGCGACGCTCCGAGGCACATCTCGCGGAGCAGCGCGCCTTCCGTCGCGGCGATCTCGGGCGGCCGCGAGAGGCCGTGGAGGGCGGCGACCATGACCTTGCGCGCGACCTCGGAGGGATCGGCGAGCAGGACGCGCAGCCCCGCCGCCTCCCCGGGCCACGGCGGCGTCGCGTCGCCGTTGGCGTCGTCGTCGTCGTCGTCGCCGCGCAGGGGTAGGCGCGCGAAGAAGCGCGATCCGACGTCCGGGACGCTCTCGACGCCGAGCGTGCCGCCCATCAGCTCGATGAGGCGCCGGCTGATCGCGAGCCCGAGCCCGCTGCCGCCGAATCGCCGCCTGGAGCCGGCGTCGACCTGGGAGAAGGGCAGGAAGAGCAGGCGCTGATCCTCGGCCGAGATGCCGATGCCGGAGTCGCGGACCCCGAACTCGAGCTCGCGGCCGTGGAGGCCGACCTCGATCAGGACCTCGCCGCCTTCGGTGAACTTCACGGCGTTGCCGGCGAGGTTGACGAGCACCTGCCGGAGCCGCGCGGCGTCCCCGATCACCGTCCGCGGCACGTCGGGCTCGATCACGGCGGCGAGCTCGAGCCCCTTCTCGTGGGCGCGCGGCCCGAGCAGATCGATCACGCCGTCGATCACGCCGTCGATGGAGAAGCGATCCTCGACCAGGTCGAAGCGCTGCGCCTCGATGCGCGAGAGGTCGAGGATGTCGTCGATGAGCGCGAGCAGCGCTTCTCCGCTCGTCTGGATCGCGCCGACCATCTCGAACTGCTGCGGCGCGAGCCCGGTCTCGGCGAGCAGCGCCGCCATGCCCAGCACGCCGTTCATGGGCGTGCGGATCTCGTGGCTCATCGTGGCGAGAAACTCGCTCTTCGCGCGGTTCGCCGCCTCGGCGTCGTCGCGAGCCCGGACGAGCTCGGCCTCGGCGCGCTGTCGTCGCCCCGTCTCGAGGATGCGCTCGTAGGCGACCGCCGTCAGGTTGCAGACGAGCTCGAGCAGGTGGAGATCGCGGTCGGAGAAGGCCTTGGGGCGCACCGAGGCGAGCCCGAACGCTCCGACGCAGTCGTCCTGCGTCAGCACCGGCAGCCAGAGCCGCGACCGGACCGGCGCGTGGCGGAGGCTGTCTTGCGAGGGGCTGCCGGGCTCGAGCGCTTCGGTGTCGTCGATGCGCAGCGGGCGGCGGTTGCGGTAGACCCAGCCCGGGTGTCGCTCGTGGGCCGTCCGCTCCGCCTCGACGAGCTCCTCCGGGGTGAAGCCCCTGGCCGAGAGGACGCGCAGCGCGCCCGTCGTCGGGTCGCGCAGGAACAGGCCGTTGTAGTCCGAGACCGAGAACCGCTCGAGGACCTCCTGAATGACGACCGCGAGCTCCCCCAGCGTCTCGACGCGCGCGAGCCGGCCTGCCATCCGGCCCAGCCAGCTCAGGATTTCCGCGCTGAGCCCTCCGTCGTCCGCCGCCGCAGGCGCGTCCTCTGCCGGGCTCACGTAGCCGCGAACCCGACGGCCGCGAGCGCGGCGAGCGCGCACGCTTCGTCGTGGTCGTAGTGCCCGCCGCTGACGCCGATCGCGCCGACCATTGCGCCGTCGACGCGCAGGGGCAGGCCGCCGCCGAACATCGTGAAGTCCGGCAGCGACGGCGCGCCCGCCGCGAGGATCGGGTCGTCGCCGATGAACGCATGCCACGCCCGGCCGGTCGCGATGCCGAAGCCGACCGCGGTGCGGGCCTTCTTGTGGGCCACGTCGACCGCGACGAGCGCGGCGCCGTCCATTCGTCGCATGGCCTTCGTGACGCCCGACTCGTCGACGACGACCGTCACGATTGCGAGGCCGATCGAGGCCGCGTGGCGCTCGGCGGCGTCCACGAGAGCGGCGGCGGCGGCGGCGGTGATGGTGGGGCGGCTCGAGGATAACGGCGTCATGATCCACGAAATACCACGCGCTCCTCCCGGCCATGCGGCCTTCTTCGCGCCGGCGACGCGCCGCGCCTCGGCGTGGATCGCGGATCGGCCGCGCTCCCGTCGCTGCCGTGGATCTGCACTTTCCGCGGCCTCCGATCGGTCCCTTTCGCGGCGACTCCAGGGCCCCCGCTATTTGCGAGGATCGCGACGGTCGCGAGGCCTTCCTCCGGTCGCCGGCGACGACGTCAATTGTCGAGTGAAGCTCCCGACAATCCCGGCGCGGACGCACCGACCTCGCGGAGCGCGCCAATCGGCCAGAACCTGACCTTGCGTAGCCTTGTTTCGCCCGCACTCCCCGTCTAGCCTTTGCCCATGCAGATCCGACCCATCCTCTTCAGCGGAGCGGTAACGCTCTTGGCCTGGCTCGCCGTCCCCGGCGTCGCGCGCGCGGACATCGCGCCCCCGGATTCGTGTACCGGCGCGGCGGGGGTTGCCTGCAACAACGCGGGTCCTTCCGCCAATCAGCCCGGGGTCTGCACGACGCAGACGTGCTCGAAGGTCGACCCGAACGGTCAGCCGATCGAGTACGACTGCGTCATGTGCGTCGCGCCCGGCAGCGGCGGCTCGGGCGGCAGCACGCAGACGGGCGGCGGAGGCTCGGCGGCGACGGGCACCGCCACCGGCACGGCCACCGCCACCGCGACCAGCACGGACACCGGCAGCCCCGCGAAGAGCAGCGGCTGCTCCGTCGGCGGCGCCGGAAGCGACGGCACCCTCGCCTTGACGATGCTTGCCCTCGGCGGGCTGGCGTTCGCCGCCAAGCGCCGCCGCTGAACGGGGCGGGCGCCGCGACCGCGGCGATGCGGGGCCGACCGTTGCGGCCCCGCTGGATGGGTTTCGATCCGCCCCGCGAGACCCCGCCCGGTCGGGCCAGGAACGCGGGACGGACCGCCTTCGCGGGGCCGTGGCGCCGGAAGCTGGCCACGTCCGTCGCGTAGCCGCGCGCGATCGTCGGCGCGGCCGGCGAGCCCGCGCGTGTCGACGGCCCGCGGCGTCCACTGCCATCCTCCCCGGGCGCCCTTCGCCTCGTCCACGTGGCCGTGCCGGCCGTCGCTAGACCCTCGCCGAAGAGGATCTGCAGTAGCATCACGCGGGACTCGTGGGCCACCCGGAGCAGAAGCTCACCACGGAGGCACGGAGGCAGATCAAATCTGAACTCTGTGCCTCCGTGCCTCCGTGCCTCCGTGCCTCCGCGGTGAAAATCACGGCTCTTGGACGGTCGCAAAGGCGGCAGCGCTTTTCGGCGAGGGTCTCGCTATCGGCCTCGGTCGCGCCGATCCGGTGACCGCGCGCGACCGTATGCCCACGACGGAACAGGCCACCTGGACTGCCTGATTCGGCGTGCTCGGGCCGGCTCCCAGGGCCGCCGGAGCGTGCGTGGCAACCCGGCGCTCGCGCCCGCGCACGGAGCGCGCTGGCGGGCGCACGTGCCCGCTCGTCGCGCCCCGCGCCCCTCGCCGCGCGGGCGTTGCGCCGGCAAGCGAGCCGGCCAACCGGATCGGCGCAGGATCCAGGACGCGAGGCGTCTCCCGCTCGCCGCGACCCGAGCCCGCGACTCCGGGTGGCACGATTCTCCCATTGAGCCCTCACCGCGCTCGAATCGAGTGCCCTCAACCAGGAACAGCCAATGAAAGCCCTGCTCATCGACGACTCCAAGGCCGCCCGGGCGATCTTGAGGATGGTGCTGCTCCAGGCCGGATTCAGCGAGATCCTCGAGGCGGGCGACGGCGTCGAGGGGCTGGCGAAGCTGCGCGCCGCGGGCGCCCTCGATTGCGTGCTCGTCGACTGGTACATGCCCGAGATGGACGGCCGCGACTTCGTGCGCGCGGTCCGCGCGGACGCGAGCTTCGACGCCCTGCCCGTGGTCATGGTGACGAGCGAGTCCGACCCGGCGATGATGGCGAGCGCGCTGCTCGCGGGCGCGAGCGAGTACATCGTCAAGCCGTTCACGCGGCAGGCGATCTGCGAGAAGCTCCAGATCGTGGGCCTGTCGCTGGCGTGAGGGGGCGCGGCTCGGTCGCACGGCCCGCACGTCCTGGGCAGTTGCGCCCCGGACGGTCGGGGCGCGCGGGGCCAGCCTCTGGCGTGCGCGCGCCCTCTACGGGTGCGCCCGTCGCGCTCGCCGCGCCCGCCGCACGCGCGCCGACTTGGGCGTCACGGACGGAACGCCGAGCGCACTGAGCACCTGCTCGGCTGCGCCCTGGCCCTCGAGGGCCGCGCCCTCCATGAAGCCGAGGTAGTCGAGCGAGGTGTGCTCGCCGCAGAAGAAGACGTTCTTCTGCGGGGCGTGCTCGTAGCCGCACATGACCTGCGTCTGGCCGACCTTGTAGTAGGCGTACGACCCGTTGAAGCGCCAGTCGCGCATCGGCTTCGTCTCGGCGACCTTGCCGTTCCAGATCGCGCTGATGCCCGGGAAGATGGGCTCGATCTCCGCCAGGAACGCCTTCGCGTCCGCGACCACCTTCGGATTGCCGTTGTTGCCGTACGGGTGGTCGAGCAGCGTCGAGTCCGCCCCGTCGCCGCCCTGGTAGCCGACCAGGATGCCGCTCGTGCCCGGCTGGCCGCGCGTCGGATCCCAGGTGAGCTGACTGCCCCTGTCCGAGTAGGTCGTCCCGCCGCTGACCCCCCAGGGCCCCGGCTCGTTCCACAGCCGCCGATCGAACTGGAGCTGGATCTTCACGTTTCGCCCCACGCCCTGCTCCTGAATGGCTCGGTGCTTCAGCGCGTCGAAGCCCGCCTTGGAGTAGTCGAGCGTGCGGAGCGCCCCGAACGGAAGCGCGAGCACCACGTAGTCGGCCCGCACCTCGGTCGGTGTGCCGTCGGCCGAGAACGAGAGCGCGTACGTGCCGTCGCTCTCCTCGCGGATCGCCTCGAGCCGGTAGCCGAGCTGCACCGTGCTGCCGAGGCCGAGGTGGTCGGCCATGGCGCGCGGGAGCTGGTCGACTCCGCCCTTGATGCGGAACTTCTCGTCGGACACCCCGAGGATCGACAGCGGATCTTGCTCCGACCCCGACAGCATCGACAGGATGTTCAGCGCGCTCTGGTCGCGCGTCTCGGCGCCGTACTCCATGCGATAGGCCACGTCGATCAGGCTGCCGAGGCGCGAGGCGCGGCCCCCCGGGATGCGCTGGTCGATCCACGCCGCCGCGCTCATCGAGTCGAGCGCGCGGGCGGCCGCGTTCGCCGTGTCGTAGGTGACGGGCCAGCCCGCGTCCGCCGCGTCCTTCTGGATCGCGTCGTAGACCGCGGCGAAGTCGGCGTCGGCGTCCTTCGGCAGGTAGTAGCCGCCTCCGAAATAGTAGGTCTCGCTCGCGCCCTCGGGCTCGGCGCCGAGCGCGTCGGTGAGCTCGAGCCCGAAGCGCTTCGCGAGGTCCTGCACCGTCGTGTGATCGGTGTCGATGAGCTCGCAGTAGAGGTCCGCCACCTGCCCCTCGGAGAACGACATGTCCTTCGCGACGTAGGGCGCGGCGTGGCACGTGTTGCAGCCCGTCGGCTCCGCGCCGCGCTCGCTTATCATGCGCCCGCCGACGCGGTGCTTGGAGACGTCGTACACGGTGGCGGCGTAGCCCTTGTCCTTCAGCGCCAGCGCGCACGCGAGCCCCGAGAGCCCCGCGCCGACGATCGCGATGCGCGGGCCCTTCGCGCCGCCGCCTCCCGGGCCTCCGCCTCCGTCGCCGCTGCTGCAGCCCGGCGCGAAGGGGATCGCGCCGATCGCCGCCGCGGCGCCGAAGAGGAACCGGCGCCGCGAGGGCAGGCCCTGCTCCCGGAGCAGCGCGCGCTCCTCGTGCACCGCGAGGACGGGGACGCCGCGGTGCGCCGCGAGGTCGTGCGTGCGCTTCATCCGGCGGATGAGGGACATCAAGGGCGTGCGCGCCATCTCGTCTTGCCTCCTGCGGGCGCCGGGTGCCGGCGCGATCGACCGCGCCAAGCTAACAGCACCCGGGCCGCCTCCGGGGAGGCTTCTCGCGCACGCCCGTCCCGGGCGCCCGATCGAGCCTGCCGCCGACCGCTACCCGCGCAGCTCGCCCTCGCGCGGGGCGCCGGCGCGCACCATCGTGCCGACCCCGCGCGAGGTGAACAGCTCGGCGACGATGTTGTGCGGGATTCGCCCGTCGATGACGTGGACCGACTCCACGCCTCCCTCGAGCGCGCGCAGGATCGAGGTCGCCTTCGGGAGCATCGACCCGGTCACGGTGCCGTCGGTCATGCGCGCCTCGAGCTCCTCGCCGGAGATGTCCGAGATCAGGAGCCCTTGCACCTGGATGCCCGGCGCGTCCGTCAGGTAGATGAGCTTCTTGGCGCCGCAGGCGATGGCGATCTCGGCGGCCACCGCGTCGGCGTCGATGTTGTACGTGTGGCCGTCGGCGCCGAGGCCGATCGGCGAGAGCACGGGGATGTAGCCCTTGCCGAGCAGCAGCTCGAGGATGTCGGGGTCGACCGAGGCGACCTCGCCGACGAAGCCGAGATCGCGCCCCGAGGGCACCTCGCGCTTGCGGGCCGAGAGGAGGTTGCCGTCCTTGCCGGAGACGCCGACGGCCCTCGCGCCGGCGCGCGCGAGCGCCGAGACGATCTCCTTGTTGACGCTGCCCGTGAGCACCATCTCGACGACCTTGAGGTTCTTCTCGTCGGTGACGCGCAGGCCGTCGACGTACTCGCTGGTCTGGCCCATGGCCTCGAGCGTGCGCGAGATCTCGGCGCCGCCGCCGTGCACGAGGATGGGCTGGAGGCCGACGGCCTGGAGCAGGCGCACGTCCTCGGCGAAGCGCTCCTTCAGCTCGGGCTTCACCATCGACCCGCCGCCGAACTTGATGACCGCGCGTGTGCCCGAGAAGCGCTCGATGTAGCGCAGCGCCTGCAGCAGGATCTCGGCCTTGAGATCGGGCGTCTTCGTCTCGATGCGGCGGTCGCGGCCGACGACGCCGTGCTGATCGACGAGCACGGCGGAGTAGTCGGCGTTGATGCGCACGTAGTCGTAGCTGAGGTCGCAGCCCCAGGCCGTCGCCTCGTGGTCGCCGAGCCCGAGGTCGATCGAGATCTTCACCTCGTCGCTGCGCAGCAGCGCGCGCAGGCCGTCGGAGTCGAACTGCGCGGGCACGCCCCGCACGAGCACGGCCACGCCCTGCAGCCGGATGGAGAGCTTGTCCTGGTCGAACGCGTGCCCCTCCTCGGCCGCGCGCGCGCCGAGCGCCGCGGCGATGCGCCCCCAGTTCGGATCGGTGCCGAAGAACGCGGCCTTGGTCAGCGTCGACTCGGTGACGGAGCGCGCGAACGATCGCGCGGCCTTCCGCTTGGCCGCGCGCGTCACGTGCACGGTGAGCAGGTGGTGGGCGCCCTCGCCGTCGGCGGCCACCGCGCGCGCGAGATCGCGGCACACCTCGAGGATCGCCGCGCCGAGGTGCTTGCGCTCGAAGACGTCGTCGCGCTCGACGAGCTCGTTCTCGGCCATGCCGTTCGCCAGCGCGATCACCGCGTCGTTGGTCGAGGTGTCGCGGTCGACCGAGATCATGTTGAACGTCTCGTCGACCGCCTCGCGCAAGAGCTCGTCGAGCACCTCGGAGGTCACGTTCGCGTCCGTCAGGATGTACCCGAGCGTCGTGGCCATGTTCGGGTGGATCATCCCCGACCCCTTGCCGATGCCGAGCACGCGCACGCGGTCGCCGCCGAGGAAGATCTCGCGCGACGCGATCTTCGCCGTCGTGTCGGTCGTGAGGATCGCCTCGGCGGCGGGCATCGGGTTCGGCCCGAGGCGCTCGATGAGCTCCGGGATGGCCGCCTCGATCTTGCCTATCGGCATCGGCACGCCGATGACGCCGGTCGAGCAGGTGAGCACCTGGTAGGGCTCGACGCCGAGCCCCTCGGCGACCGCCTCGGCCATGCGGCGGTTCGCGTCCTCGCCGGCGGGGCCCGTGAAGCAGTTGGCGTTGCCGCTGTTGGTCACGATGGCGCGCGCGTCGTCGCGCGGGAGGTGCCGCGCGCACCACTCGACGCACGCCGCGCGGCTCTTCGACTGCGTGAAGCAGCCCGCGGCGACGGCCGGCTCCTCGGACAGGATGAGCGCCAGATCGGCGCGCTTGACCTTGATGCCGGCCGAGCCTCCGGCGAAGGTGAATCCAGTCGGGATCTTCACGTGTGCCTCCGAAGGCCCCGTGCCCGGACGCTCCCCCCAGGTGGGGGGGAGGCGAGGCGAGGGGGGATGAAGAGGGCTCTTACTCCCATTTCCCGCCGAAATCGGCGGAAATGGGGCCGGGGGGTCAGGGCGTCGCCTGCGCCCGATACGGCAGCCCGACCATGGCGCAGAGGTTCTGCATCGCCTGCGAAGCGGCGCCCTTGAGCAGGTTGTCGAGCGCGCCCACCGCGACGGCGGCGCCGCGCGTCGGGTCGCTCGTGGCGCCGACGCGGGCGCGCGCGGTGTGGACCACCGACGCGATGGAGACGTCCTCGACGGCGGAGACCTCGACCTCCTCGGCGCCCTCGTAGGCGAGGCGCAGCGTGCGGTCGAGGTCGCCCGCGCCCGGCAGCAGGCGGCCGAACGCGGTGACCAGGAGGCCGCGGCGGATCGGCACCAGGTGCGGCACGAACGTGAGCCGCACCTCGCTGCCGGCGACGCGCGCGAGCGCTTGCTCGATCTCGGGCGCGTGCTGGTGGCGCGCGACGCGGTACGGCGAGAGGTTGTCGGCGACCTCGTTGAAGAGCAGGCGATCCTCGAGCTTGCGCCCGGCGCCGGTCACCCCGCTCTTGCCGTCGGCGAAGAGCCCGAGCGGGTCGACGGCGCGGGCCGCGAGCAGCGGCGCGAGCGCGAGGATCGTGGCCGTCGCGTAGCAGCCCGGGTTCGCGACGAGGCGGGCGTCGCGGGCCGAGGGCGCGGCGCCGGCCGCGGCGGGCAGCTCCGGCAGGCCGTAGCGCGCCTCGGCGAGCAGCTCCGGCGCCGGGTGGTCGAAGCCGTACCAGCGCGGGTAGTCGGCCGGGTCGAGGAGCCGGAACGCGCCCGAGAGATCCACGACGCGCACCCCGCGCGCGAGGATCGCCGGCGCGAGCCTGGCCGAGGCGTCGGCGGGCGTCGCGAGCAGCGCGATCTCGGCGGACGCCGCGGCCTCGAGGGCCTCGGGCATCGACGCGACCGCGAGCCTCGCCGACGGGCCGACGAGGCGCACGCGCGCGCCGAGCGCCTCGCCCTTCCAGCGGTCGCCGACGGCCGCCACGAGGGAGAAGCGCCCGTCGGCCTCGAGGAGCCGCGCGAGCTCGGCGCCCGCGAAGCCGCTGACGCCGACGATCGAGACTCGGATCTGGGGTGCGGTCACGGGCGCGCCTTTACCACGAGGCGCGCGGGGGACGGGGCCGATCTGCCTCGCGGAGGCCCGCGGGCGCACGGCCGGCGTCGGCCGCGCCGCGACGGTGGGCGGCGCCGGCCGGGCCGACTGGGATCATCCCTGGAGCGTCATGCTACCGATGAAGTCCATCTTGCCGACGTCGACGCCGTTGTGGCGCAGGATCGAGTAGGCCGTGACGACGTGAAAGTAGAAGTTCGGCACGGCGGTCTCACGCAGGTAGTCGCTCGCCGTCAGCCACTTTCCGTGGAGCCACGGCGGCGACACCCGCCGGTCCTCGGCGCCGGCGAAGTCGGCCTCGGACAGCGAGTCGAGGAACCCGCGGCACGCCGCGATGCGGGCGCGGAGCTCGGGGATCGTCGTCTCGGTGTCCGGGTGCGGCGGCGCGGCCTTCCCCGTCAGGTAGGCGGCCGCGAACTTCGCCGAATCGCAGCCTGCCTGCACCTGGCGCGCGAGGTTGTACTGGTCGGGCGCGAGCCGCGCCTGAACCAGGGTGTCGACGTCGAACTTCCTGGCTTCGGCGTGGGTGGCGGCCTTGCCGATCCAGCCGTCGAGGTTCTGAAGCATCTTGTCGAACTGTCGGATCGTCTCGAAGGCGTTGGACACGGTGACCTCGTCGTGAAAGGGGGATCGCTGAACCCTCCCCCATAGCACGCGGCCGGCGCGGCCCGCGCTGCTCTCGATTGCGGCCGCCCGGGGGCGTCGCCGGACCTCGAAGCAAAGAAGGGCGGCGGGCCGGGCTTCTCCGTGTAGGATGCGCCACCCGTCGACCGAGGCCCGCGCCTCGTGCGGGAATCCTGAAAGGAAGACTTCACGATGCGCTTCTCCGCGACGCTTCTCGCCGTGTCGGGCCTCTCTCTCGCTCTCGCCGCCTGTGGTGGCGAGGCGCCCGCGCCCGAGGTCCCGACCACTCCCTCGGCAGTCCCCGAGACCCCGCCCGCCCCGTCGGCGGTCGCCGAGGCGCCGTCGGCGACTCCGGCCACGCCCCCCGCCCCCGCGCCGAAGAAGGGCGCGAAGGAGATCCTCGAAGCCGGCGGTACGTTCGCGTTCTCGCTCGCCGACTCGGCCGAGGCGAAGAAGGTGGCCGACGAGGCCTGCGAGAAGAAGGCCAAGAAGGACGCAAAGAAGCTCGAGGCCTGCCAGAAGGCCGATGCCGAGGAGGCCGCCGGCTCGGGCATTCGCTTCGAGTCCAAGGACGGCAAGCTCACGTTCGTCTCGTTCGTGACCGAGAAGGGCAAGGAGGTCGTCCTCCTCAAGTCGGTGATGAAGCTCGGCAAGGAAGAGGCCGGCAAGATCGCGCTCATGCCGGACGGCAAGGTCGAGGGCAAGATGGCCAAGGGCCCCGCGCCCAAGGAGATCGCCTTCGAGGTCGACGAGTCGACGGTCAAGATGACCGATCCGATGGGCAAGAAGGGCGTCCTCGTCTACAAGAAGAAGTGAGCACGCGGTGCGGGGCGGGGCCCGTCCGGGCTCCCCCCCACGCCCATGAACACCAGCTTCTCTCACTGGCACTCTCTATCCATCGCGATCAGCGTCTCCCTCGCCGCAGCCTGCGGCGGTGACGACGCGACGCCCGCCGCGCAGCCTGGCGCGGGCGGCGCGGCCACGACCTCCACGTCGTCCCAAGGCGGGGCGGGCGGCGCGGCCACGGGCACCGGAGGCGCGGGCGGCGCGTCGACCGGCTCGGCCGGCGCCGGCGGATCCGGCGGATCCGGCGGTGCGCCCGCGGGCTCGGTCGAGGCCGACTACTGCGCTCCTCTCGCGAAGCTCGTCTGCGATCGCGCCGGGAGCTGCGGCTGCGGCGTGATCCTGCCGGGGGGCACGCTCGACGTCGCGCTCTGCACGGCCGGCTACACCGCCCGCTGCATGCAGGCCTATGCCCAGCTCGACGCCGCCATCGCGTCCGGCGCGGGGCGCGTCGACGCGGCCGCCGCTGCCGCGTGCCTCGACCTCGTCGCGTCCTCCACGCCCGGCTGCGAGCGCCCGAGCGGCGCGGTCACGCAGGGCCTGTGTCCGGCGTGGTGGATGAGCGACGTCGCCCTCGGCGCGGCGTGCACCTTCCCCCTCTGCGCGGGCGGCGCGGGCTACTGCTCCGAGGGCACGTGCGTCGCGCGGCCGGGCGTCGGGGGCGCCTGCAAGGGCCTCGAGTGCCAGCCGGGCACCCTCTGCCTCGAGGGCGCCTGCGCGGCCCCCTCGCCCGCCGGCGCGCCCTGCGCGGCCGACGTGGCCTGCGCTCCGCCGCTCCACTGCGTCGCCGGCGCCTGCGCCGCGCTCGCCGCCGAGAAGGCCGCCTGCGCGGTCGCGGAGGCCTGCGATCAGGGGCTTCTCTGCACCGGGGGCCAGTGCGCTCCGCCCGATCCGGGGCCGTGCGCGGCGCCGGACGCCTGCGGAAACCTCGCGCTCTGCGCGGCCAAGCGGCTCTGCGCCGCGCCGGGCGGCGTCGGCGCGCCGTGCGCGGTCGACGAGGCCTGTATGCCCGGCACGAGCTGCGACCCCGGCACCTCGCTCTGCGTCGCCAATCCGGGCGTCGGCGAGGCTTGCAAGAATGGCACTCTCTGCGCGGCCGGCCTCGCCTGCGCCTCGGATTTCGGCAACTGCGCGCCCATTCCCGGGGCGGGCCAGCCGTGCGGCTTCGGCCCGTTCGGGCCGTTCGTCTGCGCGGACGGCCTCGGCTGCGTCGAGGGCACGTGCGGCGCGCTCCCCGGAGAGGGACAGGCCTGCACGATCGACAACCGCTGCGCCGACGGCCTCGGCTGCGATTTTCAGGCGATGGGCAGCTTCTGCGTCCTCCCCAAGCCCGAAGGCGAAGCCTGCCAGAACGACGTCGCCTGTGCGAAGGGCCTCCACTGCGATTTCGGGGCGGGGAAGTGCGCGAAGGCCGCCCCGACCGGCGCTCCCTGCAAGGACGGCAACGAGTGCGGCGACGACGGCACGTGCATGCCGAGCGCCGGCGCCCAGTTCGCCTGCGCCCCGCGGCCCGGATCGGGCGCTGCGTGCCTGTTCGACTGCCAGAAGGGGCTCGCGTGCCTGGTCGACCCCGACCTCGCCACCTGCGTGCCGCAGATCTGCCTGGAGCTCTGAATGGCGGCCTCCGACGGGCGACCGCCCGACGCGGCGGCTGGACCGCGCCTCGCGCCTCGCGGCGGCGTATGCTTCGCGCGCGGTCGACGCAGGAGACGGACGAGAGGAGGCGCGCATGGCGGGTGATCAGCAGGTCTTCGAGCACGGAGCAGGGTTCGAGCAGGGCGAGATCTCCGGCACCGTCCGGCTCGACAAGTTCGAGGCCTACTACGAGGAGCTCTTCGCCGAGGTCATCGAGGACGGCGTCATCACGGGCGAGGAGCGCGCGCGCCTGACGAAGGCGGCCCTGTCGATGGGCCTCGACCCGCAGCGGCTCTCGCAGCTCGAGCGCGCGATGCAGGCCGTCTACGAGCTGCGCCACCGGACGACGATCGTCGAGGCGACGCCAGGCTTCTCCGACGACGACTCGCCGCGCGCGTCGCTCCAGGTGCTGCCGCCGTCCACCGACCCGCGCGCCGTCGCGTTGCAGCGGCGCGTGGCCGAGCTCGAGCGGCGCGTGGCCGAGCTCGAGGCCGACCTCGAGGTCGCGCGATCGCAGGCCGCGGTCGAGGTCGACGTCTCGGACCTCGGCGCCCGCCGCACGCTCGTCGGCGGCCCGGAGGACCCGGCCGATCTGCGCCGCGTGCTCCGCCACGCCCCGCGCGACGCCGACGCCCTCCACGGCCTCTACCGCGCCTGCCTCGACGCGAACGACCTCGACGGCGCGTGGTGCGCGTCGCACGTGCTCGTCTATCTCGGCTACGCCGGCGACGACGAGGCCACGACGTACCGCGGTCACCGCGTCGACGGCCTCGTGCGGCCCGCCGCCTCGCTCGGCGCCGATGCGTGGCGGCGCCTGCTCATGCACCCGGACGAGGAGCCGCTGATCGGCGAGATCTTCTCGACGGTGGTGAGCGCCGTGACGCTCGGCCGCGTGGCCGCGCTCCGCGCGCAGAAGGCGCTGCCCACGCTCGACCCGGCCAAGCGCCACGACCCGAAGACGTCGACGATCCAGGCGGTCCGCTGCTTCGCGTGGGCCGCGGCGATCCTGGGGATGGCGCCGCCTCCGCTCTTCGCCGACCCCGATCGGCCGGGCCTCGTCGAGCTTTTGCCCGCGGTGCCGCCCGCGTCGCGCCTCGGCAAGGCCGCGCTCTCGGGGCGCACCCCGAACGAGCTCGCCTTCGTCGCGGGCAGGCACCTCTCCTGGTACCGCGAGGAGCACTTCGTCCGGCTGCTCGTGCCGAGCGTGCAGGACCTCGAGGACATCTTCGTCGCCGCGCTGGTCATCGGCAATCCCGGGCTGCCCCTCGCGGCCGAGGCGCGCGCGCGCGTCGCCCCGCTCGCGCGCGCGCTCGAGCCGATCCTCGATCCCTCGCAGGTCGACCGGCTGCGCGGCAGCTTCCTGCGTTTCGTCGAGGAGGGCGGCCGGACGAACCTCGGCCGCTGGGCGGTCGCGGCCGAGAAGACGGCCGCGCGCGCGGGCTTTCTGCTCGTGAACAACCTCGCGGACGCCGAGGCGATGCTGCGCCTCGAGCGCGCCGCCGAGGCGCCCGCGCTCATCGACGACCTGCTGACGTTCGCGACGAGCGAGCGGTACGGCAAGCTCCGCAAGCAGATCGGCGTCGCGCTCGGTTGACGCCGCGCGAACGGACGGGAGGCGCGGCCTGATCACGGAGACCCCGAAGCCGCCGAGCGGCGCGGCGACGATCCTCGGCCTGGGCTCCGATCCCGCTGCGGTGCCGCCCCCTCGCGCGCCGATCGCACCGCCCGACCCCGCCGCTCCGGATCCGGCCGCGGCGACGGGCGATCCGGCAGCGACCGGCGAGGGCGGGGAGCGACCTCCCACCGGCGCCGACCCTCCCGCCCCCGGCCGAGATCCGGCCGGCGAGGGCGAGGTCGGCGCCGCCGGGGTGGTCGCCCGCGCGCGCGCGTTCCTCGCGCGCCACGGTCACCGGCTCTGGTGGCTGCACTCGGTCTACGCGGCCGCGCTCGGCTTCGGGATGATCCTCTTCGCGCAGAAGGGGTTTCTGCGCGCCCGCTGGCTGCTCGTCTCCGGGCTGCTCGCCTGGCTGCTGATGGTCGTCTTCTTCCGCCACTTCGGCAGTGGCGCGGACCAGCCTCGCTTTCACGCCGTCTGGCCGGGCGCGCGCACGCGCTTCCTGGTCATGACGTACGTGCTGAAGAACCTCTATCAGGGGATGCTCTTCTTCCTCCTGCCGTTCTACTGGAAGTCGTCGACCGCGGGCGCTCACAACGGCTGGTTCTTCCTGCTCCTCGCCCTCTGCGCGCTGGTCTCGACGCTCGACCTCGTCTTCGATCGCGTGCTGATGAAGTGGAAGCCGCTCGCGTCGGCCTTCTACGCCATCACCCTCTTCGGCACGCTGAACCTCGCCCTCCCTGCGCTCCTGCCCGAGACCCGCACGCTCGTGACGCTGCTCTCGGCCGCGGGCATCACCGCGGTCGCGTTCCTCTCGCTCCACGTGCGCCTCTCGCACCTGAAGAAGCGCCTCCACGCCGTCCTGCTCGTCCTCGCGGTCGGCGCGTCGGTGGGCCTCGCGTACGTCGCGCGGCGCGCAATCCCGCCCGTGCCGATGTACGTCGCGATCGGCGCGGTCGGCCCCATGAAGCTCGCCGACGGCCGCCTCGCGATGGAGGTGCGGTCGCTGCACCGATCGGTCGTCCAGAAGCTCATCGCCGTGACCGACGTCGTCGTGCCCGGCGGCGAGGGCGATCGCCTTCAGCACGTGTGGCGGCACGAGGGCGAGGTCGTGAAGCGCTCGCCCGACGACGACGCCCACGTCGCGGGCCCCTCCGGCACCGTGCGCCTGCGGTCGTCGCTCGCCGGCGACAAGCTGCCGGCCGACCTCGTGGGAGGCTGGACCGTCGACGTCGAGACCGAGGACGGCCAGCTCGTCGGCCGCGTCGCCTTCACCGTCACCGAGTAGCCGAGGCCGCCCGGGCGGCGAGGCGATGACAGCGCGGCGTCGTTGGCGCATCCTCGCGCGCGATCCGATCGCGGGGCGCCCGCGAGACCGTCACTCCATCAAGCGAGGACTGCCATGTTCGACGTGCTCCTGACCGACCCCGAGAAGGCCCTCCGCGACGAGGCGCGCGCGTTCGTGCGCGACGCCGTCAGCCCCGCGCTGCTCAAGGCCATGGACGCCGGCGAGGTCGAGTACCCGCGCGACGCCGTGCGCGCGATGGGCAAGGCGGGCCTGCTCGGCGTGCGCTTCGCGCCCGATCACGGCGGGCGCGGGGCGAGCTGGGCCGCGGAGCTCGCGGTCGTCGAGGAGTTCGGCGCGCTCGGCACCGCGCTCGGCTGCGCGCAGGCGATGCCCAGCATCGTCGGCGAGGCCCTCTCGCGCTTCGGCACCGACGACCAGAAGCGCCGCTACCTCGCGCCGATCCTCGCCGGCGAGCTCGTGGCCGCCGAGGGGCTCACCGAGCCGCGCGGCGGCAGCGACTTCTTCGGCGCGACGACGACGGCGCGGCAGGACGGCAGTCACTTCGTCCTGACGGGCCAGAAGCGCTTCGTCGTCGGCGCCGCCGGGGCCGACGTGTTCCTGATCTACGCGCGGACCGGCGCGCCCGACGCGCCGCCGCACAAGAGCATCTCCGCGTTCCTCGTCGATCGGAGCCTGGGAGTCGACGTGAAGCACCTCTACGGCCTCCTCGGCACGCGCGGTGGCGGCACGGGCCGGATCCACCTGCGCGACGTGCGCGTCCCCGCGGAGAACCTCGTCGGAAAGCTGCACGGCGGCACCGAGATCTTCAATCGCATGATGGTCCCCGAGCGCCTCACCTCCGCCGCGGGGGCGATCGGCATGGCGCGCTGCTCGCTCGAGATCGCGACGCGCTACGCCCAGAAGCGCAAGGCGTTCGGGCGCCCGATCCGCGACTACCAGGCCGTGAGCTTCCGCATCGCCGAGTCCGTCGCGCGCCTCGACGCCGCGCGCGCGCTCGCCTTCGTCGCGGGGCGCACGGTCGACGCGGGGCTCGACGGGCGAAGGCTCGTCTCGGAGGCGAAGAAGGTCGCCACCGAGGCGGGCTGGGCGACGGTCAACGACGCGATGCAGGTCCTCGGCGGCATCGGCTACACGAGCGTGTTCCCGATCGAGCGCATGCTGCGCGACCTGCGACTGACCATGATCTGGACGGGCACGAACGAGGTGATGAACCTGCTCACGTACCACGAGTACGCGAAGGAGCTCCTCGGCTCCAAGGCGGCCGTGCGCGACGTCGAGAGCGACGCCGGCGACGCGGACGCGATCGAGGAGAAGGTCTACGAGTGAAGGGGCCTGACGCGACGGCTGCGACCCAGACCCTCGTCGAAAGGGGTCTGCAGCGGAGTCGCGCGGGGCTCGGACCCCACCCGGAGTAAGACCCCGCGACCACGCCTCTCGGACGCTCGCCCGCGCGGCGGAGGTCTTCGGTGAGCGTCCGGCCGGCGCCGGGCCCTCCTCGGCCAGGGGCTACTGCGGGGGGCGCGTCGGCGGATGGGGCGGCGGCACCCGCGCCTCGATGGCCTCGAGCAGCTTGTGCAGGCGCAGCGGCTTGGTCAGGTAGTCGTCCGCCCCGGCGTCGTGGCAGCGCTCCCGGTCACCGGGCATCGCGAGCGCGGTCACGGCGATCACGGGGATCCGGCGCACGGAGGCCGTCGCGCTCTGCCGGATCGCGCGCAGCGCGGCGATGCCGTCGAGCAGCGGCATCTGGATGTCCATGAGGATGAGGTCCGGCACCTTCTCGTGCGCGAGCGTGATCGCCTCGTAGCCGTTGCGCGCGACGGTCAGGTCGATGTCGTGCGCGGCGAAGAAGTCCGCCACGAGCGCCACGTTCGTCGCGTCGTCCTCGGCGAGCAGCACGTGCGTGCGCGGCGCGCCGCGGGAGGTCGCCGGTGTGGGCGGCCGGCTCGACGGCGGGGCCAGCGTGACGCTCGACGCCTTCTCCCACGGCACCACCACCGTGAAGCGGCTGCCTCGATCGGGCGTGCTCTCGACGCGGATGCCCCCCGCGTGCAGCTCCACGAGGCGCCGGACGAGCGCGAGCCCGAGGCCCGTGCCCGCGTGGTGTCGCGCGAGGCTCGAGTCGAGCTGCACGAACGGGCGGAACAGGCGGGGCTGATCGGCGGCGGCGATCCCGATGCCCGTGTCCCACACCGACATCGTGCACGTCCCCTCCTCCGCCGACGTCGTGACCTCGAGCCCGATCGAGCCCCCCTCGGGCGTGAACTTCATGGCGTTGCTCAGCAGATTCACGAGGATCTGCTTCAGGCTGCGCTGGTCGGCGAGCAGGATCGCGAGGCCGTCATCGATGCCGTACGAGACGCCGATCCGCTTCTTGTGCGCGGCTTCCTGCACGAGGCGCAGGCTCGCGCGGCACACCTCGTCGAGCGACGTCGGCTGGCGGTCGAGCGTGAGCTGCCCGGCCTCGACCTTGGACAGGTCGAGGATGTCGTTGATGAGCGACAGAAGGTGGCGGCCGCTCTCCTCGATGCGCTTGAGCGCGCGGAGCTGCGGGTCGCCGACGGGCCCGTAGATCTCGTCCTGGAAGGCCTCCGAAAGGCCGAGGATCGCGTTGAGCGGCGTGCGCAGCTCGTGGCTCATGCTCGCGAGGAACTCGTCCTTGGCGAGCGCGGCCCGCTCGAGCGCGGCGTTCGCGGCCGAGAGCTCGTCGCGGCTGTGGCGCACGGCCTCCTCGCGCTCGCGGACGGCCTTCTCGGTCGCGCGGCGCGCCGTGAGGTCGAACGCGGTCATGCGCGTGACGCCGGGCGTGTCCGCGTCGCGCGCCGCCGACAGCAGCACCCAGAACCGGCTGCCGTCCGCGCGCAGCAGCTCGAGCTCGACCTCGGCCATGGCGGGCGCGGAGGCGAGCTCGGCGAGCGCCGCGGCGAGCGCCGCGCGGTGATCGGCCGCGACGAAGTCCGTGAAGCGGCGGACGCCGACGACGTCCTCGATCGGGTGGCCGAGCCAGCGGAGCTCGGTCTCGTTCATGCGCACGACGAGCCCGCCGCCGTCGACGCTGTGGTAGCCGCACGGCGCTTGATCGTAGAGCGCCTCGAGCTCCTGCGTCCGCCGCCGGACGTGCGCCTCGAGGTCCGCGTTGAGCCGTTGCAGAGCCTGCTCGGCGACCTTGTGCTCGGTGACGTCCGCCGCGACGCCCACGATGCGCGCGAGCGATCCGTCGTCGCCACGCACCGGGAACGCCCGGTCGAAGATCCAGCGCACCGTCCCGTCGCTGCGCACGATCCGGTAGTTCGTCCGCGTCGCCTCGCCGGCGCGGGCGCGCTCGAACGACGCGGCGAGGCGGGGGGCGTCCTCCGGGTGGACGCTCTCGGCGAGCTGCGCGAGGTCGGTGAGCTCGTCGTCCCGGTCCCAGACCGCCTTGGCGGCGGGGCTCACGTAGCTGACCTTCCCGGTCGCCGCGTCGAGCTCCCAGAACACGTCGCGGACGTTGTCCGCCAGCTCGCGGAAGCGCCGCTCGGCGACGCGGGCCTGCTGCTCGGCCTGTCGCTGCTTCTCCTCGGCTCGCTGCCGCTCCTCGCGGTCGCGGAGCCCCGCGAAGCCGGTCGCGACCGCGTGGCCGACCTCCACGAGCGCGTCGAGGTCCTCTCCGTCGAAGGCGTCGGCCTCCGTGGAATAGAGCACGAGCGCGCCGATGACCTCGCCGTCGACCGGCAGCGGCAGCGCGACCGTCGACGCCAGCCCATGGCGGTTGGCCGCCTCGCGCCAGGGATCGAAGGCCGGATCGGTCGCGATGCGCTGCGCGGCGACGGGCGCGCCGGTGCGCACGCAGCGCCCGGTCGGGCCCATCCCGTTCGGGCTCTCGTCCCAGCGGACGTGCAGCTCGGGCACGTACTCGGTGCCTCGGCCGAACATCGCCACGGGCCGGACGACGGGCTCGGGATCGCGCTCGGCCAGCCCGATCCACGCGAGCGCGAAGCCGCCGGCCTCGACGGTGACGCGACACACCGTCGCGAGGAACGAGGACGCCTCCGTCGCGTGCTGCTGCGCCCCGTAGATGGCCGCCACGCAGCGCAGCGCCCGATTGGCGCGGCGGAGCCTCTGTTCGTCCCGAGAGGGCGCGGCCCCGACCTCGAGGTCCGCCACGCGACGCCCGATCTCGGCGACCTCGACCGTGGCTACCGCCCGGGTTCGTTCGTCCATGCCCCGCGCGCGAGCCTACAGGCCGCCGGTATCCGGCGCCACCGAGTCCCCCCCGCCCGTCCTGAAAATGGACTGGGGTCGTCGCGACCGTCCCGGACAGCGGCTCGGAGGCAAGCGCAGGGCAGCCACGAAGTCGTGCTGCGCGGAGCGCCTGTCGCCACTTCCGGAAGCGGCGCGTTGCCCCGCCGGCGGCGCGAAGGCGTACGCTGAAGCACGCCGCCAGGCTGGGTGCCGTGATACAGACGCCGCGGACATATCGAGCACGATGGACGCTCACTTCGACGAAGCGCTCACGCTGCACCGCACGAGGGGGCTCATCGAGCTCGCCAGCCTGCTCGCGCGCGACGCGAACCTGCTGCCGGCGGTGATGAACCACCTGCCGTACGCCCTCTTCGTCGCGGACGTCGAAGGCCGGCTCGTCCTCGCCAACGATCGGTTCGCGCGCGCCGTGGGGCGCCCGGTCGACGCGGTGGTCGGGAGCCGCGCGGTGGACCTGCCCTGGGTCGGCGAGGTCGCGCGCGTGGCGCTCGCCGAGGACCTCGCCGTGATCGAGTCGGGGGAGGCGTGCGCCAAGACGCTCGAGCTCACCCGGGCCGACGGCGTCCGCGAGCTGGCCCTCGTCGTCAAGCGCCCGATCCTGATAGGCCCCCGCGCCGAGCGCTGCCTGCTCGGCGTCGTCGCCGAGCTGGGCGAGCTCGGCGACCGGCCAGGCGCCGGCGAGGCGAGCCAGCCGACCGCGGCCGATCTCCGCGCCTTCCTCGAGAGCACGCGCGATCTCGTGCTGACGGTGGCGCTCGACGGCAAGATCGTGCGGGCGAACCGGGCATTTCGCGAGGCCGTGGGCTACGGACCCGACGAGGTGAGCGGGCTGTCCATCGACGCGCTGCTCGATCCGGCCGGCGCCGTCGAATGGCACGAAGCGGTCGCGCGGCTCGGTCGCGACGACCGCCCGACGCACCGCCCGATCACGCTGCGCACGCGCTGGGGCGACCGCCTCGATCTCGACGCGTACCTCACGCCCGACGCGCACGACGGCAGACCGACCGCGACGCACGCGGTGCTGCACGACGTCTCGGCCATTCGCCGCGCCGAGCTCGCCGAGCGGCGCTACCACGAGGAGCTGTCCAAGGCCGACCCCGAGCACCGGCGCCTGGTCGCGGTGAAGGCCGAGCTCCTCGCCGCGGTGTCGCACGAGCTGCGCACGCCGCTCGACACCGTGCTGGGCATCTCCACGGCCTTCACCGCGCGTGTGCTGGGCGAGCGCGACGTGCTGCAGGCCGACGGCGTCGACCGCATCCACGAGAGCGGCGAGCACCTCCTCGCGCTCGTCGACGACCTGATCGATCTGTCGAGCGTGAGCGTCGGCGCCGTGGCGCTCGCGATCGGCCCCGTGGACGTCGATGCGCTCTGCGCCTCCGCGCTTCGCGCGTTCCGCGAGCCGGCCCTCCTGCGCGGTCTGCGCGTCCAGCTCCGCTGCGACGAGATGGGCGTCTCGATCTTCTCGGACGCGCGCCGCCTCGAGCGGGTCCTCTACTACCTGCTCGGCAACGCCCTGCGGCTCACGCCGAGCGGCGGCTGCGTGGGCGTCGACGTGAAGGCGCCCGCGGACGGCGGCGCGCTGATCCTCGAGGTCTGGGACACGGGCGTGGGCATCGCCGAGGCCGAGCGCGTGCGCGCGTTCGAGCCATTCTCGGAGCTCGACGGCGCCGAGGCGCGGCGCTACGGCGGCGGCGGCCTGGGGCTCGCGCTCGTGAAGCGACTGGCGGCGCTGCTCGGCGGCGATCTCACGCTCCAGAGCCGGCCGGGACAGGGCACGCGCTACGCCCTGCGGCTCCCCGTCGACGGCCCCCCCGAGGCCCCGACCACCGCGGGCGCGCGCACCTCGGCGCGGCCGTCGTCGCCGTCGGGCGCGCACAGGTCGGCGCTCCTCGGCCCGATCTCCGTGCTCGCCGTCGACGACCACGAGCCCAACCTCGAGACGCTCGAGGTGTTCCTCCGATCGCGCGGCTTCGAGTTCGTCGCGGCGCGCAACGGCGCCGAGGCCGTCGCGGCCGCGACCGCGCGCTCGTTCGACGTGATCCTGATGGACATCCAGATGCCGGAGATGGACGGCATGGAGGCCATCCGCCGCATCCGCGCGCTGCCGACGCCGATCACGGCGCGCGTGGTCGCGCTCACCGCGCTCGCGATGGCCGGAGACCGCGAGCGCTGCCTAGCGGCCGGGGCGGACCTCTACGTGCCCAAGCCCGTCAGCCTGCGCGAGCTCGCGTCGCTCGTCGAGCGGCTCGCGCGCCGCTGATCGCCCGCTCTACCCGCGCGGCAGCTCGACGACGAACCGCGCGCCCTCGCCCGTCGCGCTCTGGAGCGTGAGCGTGCCGCCGTGCAGGTCGATCAGCCCCTTCACGAGCGCGAGGCCGAGCCCGGTGCCGCCGTGCTTGCGCGCGAGGCCCGCGTCGACCTGCACGAACGGCTGAAACAGCTGCCGTGCCTCGTCTTGCGAGATGCCGATGCCGGTGTCCCAGATCGTGATCGTCAGGGAGCCGTCCGTGCCGCGGACCTCGAGCCCGATGCGCCCGCCGGCCCCCGTGAAGCGGACGGCGTTGCCGAGCAGCTTCACGAGAATCTGCTTCAACCGAGCCGGATCGGCCGAGATCGTCTCGACCATCCCGTCGTCGGAGAACGCCACGCGCAGCGACTTCTGCTGGGCCTCCGGCCGCACCACCCCGAGCGCCTCCCGGCACAGCGTGGGCACGTCGACGGCCTCGCGCGCGAGCCGAAGCCTGCCCGCCCCCATCTTCGCCACGTCGAGCACGTCGTTGATCAGGTCGAGCAGCCGCAGGCCCGACCGCTCGATCGTCTCGAGGGCCCGCCGCTGCGCGTCCGTGATCGGCCCGTGGATGCCCTCGGCGAGCAGCTCGGCCTGGCCGAGCACGCCGTTCAGCGGGGTGCGCAGCTCGTGGCTCATGTTGGCGAGGAACTCGTCCTTCATCCGGGCGGCCCGCGCGAGGTTCGCGTTGGCGAGCTCGAGCGCGGCCTCGCGCTCCTTGCGGTCGTGGATGTCGACGTGGAAGCCCGTCACGCGGACCGCGCGCCCGGCGGCGTCGCGCGTGATGGTCGCGCTCGATCCGATCCAGCGGTAGTCGCCGCTCTTCGTGCGCATGCGGATCTCGTGGTCGAAGCCGCTCGCCGTCGCGTCGGCGATGGCCGCCTCGACCCGGCGGATCGCGCGGTCGCGATCGTCGGGGTGCAGCGCGTCCGCCCACACGTCGAAGCGGCTCGCGATCTCGTCCTCCGCGTAGCCGATCATCTCCTTCCACCGCGGCGCGAAGTAGACCACGCCGGTCTCGAGGCTCCAGTCCCACAGGCCGAGCCGCCCGGCCTTCACGGCCAGCTCGAGGCGCTCGCCCACCTCCTCGAGCTGGCGCTCGGCGGCGCGCCGCGCGGTGATGTCCGTCGACACCCCGAGCACGTACGTCCTGCCGTCGGGCGCGACGAGCGGTCGCTTGCGCGTCTCGTACCAGAGCGTCTGGCCCGACGGGAGCGTGAACGGCTCCTCGACGCAGACCTCCCGGCCGCTCTCGAGCACCGCCCGATCCACCTCCGCGAAGCGCGTGACCTCGCCTGCGTGGGGATGCACCGCCGCGTTGGGCTGCGCCACGATTGCCTCGGGTGCCAGGCCGAAGTCGCGCGCGAGCGCGGCGTTCGCGAACATCAAGCGCCCCTCGGCGTCCTTGACGAACACGAGGTTCGGGTTCGCGTCGAGCACCGCCAGCATGAAGCTGCGCTGCGCCTCGACGAAGCCGTCGGCGAGGGGCACCGACAGCGGCGAGATGCGGCGGTCCCAGGGGGCGGGCACGTCGGCCGTGGGGCCCGGCTGGGTCGTCATCGTCCTGGCTTCGCGGGGGAAATCGCTCATCGTCGGCGCCTCGGCGCGCGTCGGGGAGCGCGCGGCGAAGGTCGATCGTAGCAGACGGTCCCGCCGCGCGTCGCGCCGGCCGGCGCGGGGGCGGGGTGCTGCCCGGCCGTGGCCCGGGCCTCACCGCCCCGCGCGGCGCGCGATCACAGCGTGACGAACCCGCGCTGCGGCCGGGCGTACACGTAACCCTGCTGGTACTCGCAGCCGATCTCGCCGAGCGTGCGGCACTCGGCCTCGGTCTCGACGCCCTCGGCGACCACCTCGACCCCGATCTCGTGGCAGAGCGTCGCCATCGCGCGCACGACGCTGTGGCGCACCGGGTCGGTGTCGACGCCCCGGACGAGCGCCATGTCGAGCTTCACGATCGACGGCCGGAGCTGCGCGAAGGCGTTCAGCCCCGCGTAGCCCGACCCGAGGTCGTCGACCGCGATGCGGTAGCCGGCCGCGCGCAGCGAGTCGATGCGGCTGCCGAGCTCCGGGACCTGCTCGAGCGTCTCGCGCTCGGTCACCTCGAGCACGATCCGCGAGGCGAAGGCGCGCAGCGGGTTATCGTCCGAGTAGAGCGCGTCGTCGACGAGGTCCTGCGGGTGGAGGTTCACGTAGATGCGTGCGGTCGGCGGCGCCGCCGGGACGGCCTCGGCGATGCGCGAGCGGATGAGCGCGCTGAGCTCGCGCGTGCGCCCGAGGCGCTCGGCCGCGCCGATGAGCTCGCTCGCGGTGCCGAGGCTCGGCTCGTCGCTGCGGACGAGGGCCTCGTAGCCGAGGACCGCTCGGTCCTGCCAGTGCACGATGGGCTGGAACGCCATCCACACGAGGGGCAGCGCGCGGTCGAAGCAGGCCCCGATGGTCGAGAGATCGCCCGATCGGTCGCCCTCGCCTCCGAGGTGCTCGAACGCGGCGCGCTTCAGTCGGGCGAATCGGTGCAGCTGGACTGCGTGCGAGAGCACCTGCGCGAACGTGCGGACGTCGATGGGCTTGAGCAGGTACATCAGCGCCCCGTGCTCGACCGCGAGCCGCGCGCGCGCGTCGTCGGGCTGCCCCGTCAGCAGGATCACGGGCACGTCGGCGTTCTTCTCGCGGACCTTGCGGAGCAGCCCGAGGCCGTCGAGCCCGGGCATCGAGATGTCGGTGACGATCACGTCGAAGCCGCCGCCCACCGCCAGCTCCGCGCCCCGGACCCCGTCGGGCGCGACGACGACGTCGTATCCGGCGTGCTCGAGCAGGCGCTGCAGCGCGCGAAGCACCAGCGCCTCGTCGTCGACCACGAGCACGCGCGCCGGGCGCTCCTCCACCCCGAGCGGGCGTTGCAGCGCCATGTCGTACCGTCCGACGCCCACCGCTTGCTGGCTCATGCTGGCTTCTCCACGGATCACAATAGCTCACGCGAAGCGTCGGCACGGCCGTTCGCGATGCGGGCCCGCTCGGCGGCGCGTCGCGTCAGGCGACGTACCTGCCGAGCACGCGGAAGATCTCGGCGAACGAGATCGGCTTCTTCACGGTGGTGCACGCGCCCGCGCCGAGGCACGTCGCGTCGGCGGCGGCCCGCCCCGGCGACGTCAGCGCCACGACCGGCAGAGCGCTCGTCGCCGGCGTCGCGCGCAGCGCGCGGATCGTCGCGAGGCTCTGCTCCTCGTTGTCACCGACGTCGACCAGCACGACGTCCGCGCCCATGGCCATGGCCTGCTCGACGGTGTCGAGCGTGTCTCGCGACGACCCCATGACGAGGCCGTTCGCCTCGAAGACGTCGCGCATCAGCGACGCCACGGTCTCGTTGTCGTCCGCGAGCAGGATGCGCAGCCCCGGGCGAAGGCCGCGCGAGGTGGGCGGGGGGATCGTCGTCGCGCGCGGGTGGAGGTCGCTCGTGATCCCGATCGGCAGCGTCACGTCGAAGCGGCTGCCGTGGCCGAGGCGGCTCGAGACCGACACGCGGCCGCCGTGCAGCTCGACGAGGCGCGACACGATCGCGAGCCCGAGGCCCGTGCCCTCGTGGCGCCGCGAGAGCGATCCGTCGACCTGGAAGAACGGCTCGAACAGCCGCAGCTGGTCCTCGGGTGCGATGCCGCCTCCGGTGTCGACGACCGAGATCGTGACCTCGCCGAACACCGGGCTGCCGCGGACCTCGAGCGAGACGGCGCCGCCGGGCTCGGTGAACTTGACGGCGTTCGAGAGCAGGTGGCCGATGGTCTCGAGCAGCCGCGCGCGGTCGGCCGAGATGGCGCGCACGGACCGATCGGTGGTGAGCTGGATGCGGAGGCGGCGCCGCTTCGCCCGCTCCGAGACGCTGGCGAGCGCGATCTCGCAGAGCTCGTCGAGGTCGACCGTGTCGAACGCGAGCTCCTCGGTGCTCGCCTCGAGGCCGGCGAAGTGCAGGATGTCGTTTATCAGCTCGAGCAGGTGCCGGCCGCTCTCGACGACCGTCTGGAGCCGAGCGCTCTGGTCGCGCTCGAGCGGGCCGTGGGCGCCGTCGAGCAGGCCCTCGGTGATCCCCAGCACCGCGTTGAGCGGCGTGCGAAGCTCGTGGCTCATGTTCGCGACGAACTCGTCGCGCACGGCGAGCACGCGCCGGAGCTCCTGGTTCGTCATCACGAGCGCCTCGGCCTGGTGCTCGAGGCGCCGAAGCATCCCCGCGCGCTCGGTGACGTCGCGCACCAGGGTCACGAGGCAGCGCTCCCCGTCGATCTCGAGGCACGACGACCGCAGCTCGGCGTCGAAGGTCGTGCCGTCGCGGCGACGCAGCTCGACCTGGTGCGCCGAGACGTGGCCCGGCGGGAGTGAAGCGCGGACGGAGTCGTACGAGGGCGACACGTCCCCGATGACGAGCTCGCTCATGCGCAGGCCGATGAGATCGACCTCCTCGATCCCCAGCATCGCGAGCGCGCTCGGGTTCGCCTCGGCGATGCGGCCGTCGAAGCCGTGCACCAGCACGCCGTCGGCCGCGGTCTCCAGGATCCGCCTCGCGCGATCGCCCAGCGCGAGCCGCAGGCGGAGCGCCGGGTCGATCGCGGCCTCGTCGCGTGCGCGAGAGGAGACGGTCACCTGCGTGATCTCCCGGTGCGCGTGCAGGGCGGTTTGCGAGGGCGATGCCATGGTGGGTCGGAGGTCACGAGGCCGGCGCCGGCTCATCGCGCGCGGAAATCTCGTGCTCCGGATCGGTCAACGGTTCACCGTTCGCTCTGCTTGAGGGGCCCCCGCGTTCTCTTTGACCGCCGCACAATCGAGGCTATATGCCCCAGACATGTTGCCGCCCCCCCAAGCGCTTCCTCACGTCCTCGTCGTCGACGACAACGAGGCTTCGCGTGAGACGCTCGGCGTCATCCTCGCGCGCGAGCCCGTGGTCGTACACTCGGTCGACTGCGGGCCGGCCGCGATCGCGTACGCCTCCGCTCACCCCGTCGACGTGATGCTGCTCGACGTGATGATGCCCGGCATGGACGGCTTCGAGGTCTGCCGCCGCTTCAAGGCCGACCCCGCGCTCGCGCCGATCCCGATCATCCTCGTCACCGCGCTCGACTCGACGAAGGACATGCTCCGCGGCCTCGAGTCCGGCGCCGAGGAGTTCGTGTCCAAGCCGGTGAACCGCATGGAGCTGCGCGCCCGCGTGCGCTCGATGCTCCGCATGAAGCAGCACTACGACGAGGCGCGCGCGCTCGCCGCGGACCTCACCCGGCTCGAGCACAAGCGCCAGGCGCTCACGTCATTCCTGGTTCACGACCTCAAGAACCCGCTCGCCGTCATCCAGATGAGCGCCGAGTACTGCCTTGCCGTAGCGGGCGTGAGCGCGCCGATCCGCTCTGCGGTCGCGGACATCTCGCAGGCCGTGGCGACCCTGGACCGCATGGTCCTCGACATGCTCGACGTGGCGCGCAGCGAGGAGTCGGGGCTCCCCGTTCACCGCGAGCGCGTGGACCTGGGGGCGCTCGCGACCGAGGTCGTTGCCTCGATGGGACCGCTCGCGGTCGACCGCCAGATCGAGCTCGGCGTTCTCAACCGCGTGACCACGCCCGTTCTCGTTGACCGCGAGCTGATGCGACGAGTGGTCGCCAACCTGCTCGACAACGCCGTCAAGTACGCGCCACCCGGATCCGAGGTTCGCGTGGAGGTCGAGGTCGGAGAGGACGCGATCGACCTTCGCGTGCGCGACTCCGGCAAGGGCATCGCGCTCGAGGTGCGCGAGCACGTGTTCGACCGGTACGCGCGCGCCGAGCCCGTCGGCGACAAGAACCGGGGCCACAGCCGCGGCCTCGGGCTGGCGTACTGTCGCATTGCGGCGGAGGCTCACGGGGGGCGCATCTGGATCGAGGACAACGAGCCCACCGGCGCGGTGTTCTGCGTCGCGCTGCCGCTCGTTGCGGAGCCCGGGCCAACGTGACGCCGCCGCGGGGGCGCCGGCTCGCGCCGCCCTCGCCTGCTGAACACGCGGCGTCTTCGACAGGTGGGCTCGCAGGCGCGTGATCGCCTCGCCGTGCAGCTGGCAGACGCGAGACTCCGTGACGCCCAGCTCGTCGCCGATCGCCCGCAGCGTGTCGCCCTCCTCGTGGTGGCGCGAGATCACGCGCGCGAGGCGCGGGGGCAGGGCCGCGATCGCATCGGCCAGCACGCCGCGCGCCTCGGCGGCGCCGAGCACCTCGTCGGCGGGCAGTCCCGATCCCTCGGCGGGCGCGCACGGCTCGGCGACGTCCTCGATGCTCGGCGAGCTGCGCAGCTCGGCGTCCGCGAGGACCTCGTAGTAAGCGGCGAGCGCCAGGCCGGCTTCGCTCGCGACCTCGTCGTCCTGCGCGTGGCGGCCGAGGCGGGCCTCGACGTGCTGGCGGGCCCGGTCGATGCGGCGCACGCGCGCCCGCAGGCGGCGGCGCAGCGGATCGGCCGCGCGGACCTCGTCGAGCATCCGGCCCTCGATGCAGCGCGACGCATAGGCCGCGAACCCCGTCTCGCTGCCGTCGAAGCCGCGATGGGCGTGGAGCAGGCCGAGGTAGCCCGCGCTCACGAGGTCGTCGACGCTCACCCTCCCGGGCATGCGCCGCGCGATCTTGGCGGCGAGCGCGCGCACGGTCGGGGTCATCCGGAGGGCCAGGTCGTTGGACAGGGGAGGGCTCGAGGGCATTTTTTGAGGACTCTCGGTGGAGCCCCAAAGCAATGCCGGTGCCGCCGAATTCGCGCCGCCAAGTATGCGGAACTACGTGGCTTCGATGCGCACGTGGTGAGGCCGAGGGAGCGGGCTCCCGGTATGCGGGACTACGCTCCCTCCTCACGCTTGCGCGCCGCATGCCAGCCGCGCAGCCCCCGGCGCGCGGGTCGCCTGACCGGACGACCCCCGTGCGCGCGCCTCGAGCCTGCTGGCGCGGCGTCGCGCGCGACGGTCGCTGGAGCGCCGCCTACTCGTCGTCGCCGTCGATGCGCCGGAGCTTGGCCCGGAGCGTCTTCGGGTCGACCTTCAGGCGGCGCGCCAGCTCGGCGCGCGACCCGCTGCTGCGCTCGAGCAGGGCCGACAGCAGCGCCTGCTCCGCGCGGTCCGCGGCGATGGCGGCGACGGCCTTGAGGTCGATCTGGTCGGCGTCGAGGTCGACCTCGAGCTCGATCAGGAGCTTGCCCAGGCTGGCGGAGGCGGCGCCCGCGGCGGGGGGCGGCTGGCTTCGGCCGCGGACGGCGGCGGGCAGGTCGGCGTGCCGGAGCACGCGCTCGGCGGTCACGACGGCTGACTTGATGGCGTTTTCCAGCTCGCGCACGTTGCCGGGCCACTGGTAGGCGCGGAGCTCGGCCAGCGCGGCGGCCTCGATGGTGCTCACGGCGCGCTCGAAGCGCTGCGCGTACTTCTGAAGGAAGTGGGTGGCGAGCAGATCGACGTCCCCGGCACGCACGCGCAGCGGCGGCACGGGGATCGTCGCCTCGCTGAGGCGGTAGTAGAGGTCGGCCCGGAACGCGCCGCGGCGGACCGCGTCGTGCAGATCGATGTTGGTCGCCGACACCACCCGGATGTCGAGCTTGATGGTGTCGCGGCCACCGACGCGCTCGAGCGTGCGCTCCTGAAGGACCCGCAGGAGCTTGGCCTGGATGGGGAGCGGGAGGTTGCCGATCTCGTCGAGGAAGAGGGTGCCGCCGTCGGCACGCTCGAAGTGGCCGATGCGCGCGGCCGTCGCGCCCGTGAAGGACCCCTTCTCGTGACCGAACAGCTCGCTCTCGATGAGGCTCTCGGTGAGGATGGAGCAGTCGACGGCGACGAACGGCGCCTCGCGGCGCTTGCTGCCGGCGTGCAGCGTGCGCGCGAGCAGCTCCTTGCCGGTGCCCGTCTCGCCCTGTAGCAGCACGTTGATGTCCGGCCGCGCGAACTGCCGGACGGTCGCCATCGTCTCGCGGAAGCGCGGCGACGATCCCACCATCACGGGGCCGTCCGTCGGGTCGGCGAACGCGCCGGGGAGCGCGCCGTTGACGGTGGCGATGAGCTTGGCCGCTTCGAGGGGCTTGGTGACGAAGTCGACGGCGCCGAGCTTGAACGCGTCGACGGCGGCCTCGACGCTGCCGCGGGCCGTCATCATTACGACCGGGACGCCCGGTGCGGCGTCGTGCACGAGGCGCTGCAGCACGTCGAGGCCGCTCACGTCCGACAGGTGCAGATCGAGGAGCACGAGGTCCGGGCGTGAAGCTCGGACGGCCTCGATCGCCTCGGCGCCCGAGCCGACGCCTCGGATGTCGTGACCGGCGGCCGCGAGGATGCGCTCGACGACGCGGCGCATCGAGGGCTCGTCGTCGACGACCAGGAGGTGAGCCATGGCACGCGGAGGGTGGACGACCCCGGGGCGCCTGGCAAGGTCCGCCTGCAGAGGTGGCCCGGGCGGACGTAGCGCGTGCAGGCAGAGGCCGTGCCACGCGCTGGCACTTTCGTGCTACTCGGGGGCCATGGGGCTCCGGTGAGCGAGCGCACGGTCGGTCCGGCGGGCGCGGATTGCGACGCGTTCGTGGTCGAAAGCACCGCGATCGATCGTCCTCCGGCGCTTCCCGAGATCGCGCTCCACCTGGCCTCGGAGGTGACGCCGCTCTGGTACGCGACCGAGCGCTGGCTCGCGGAGCGCGGCGTGCCGCCCCCGTTCTGGGCCTTCGCGTGGGCGGGCGGGCAGGGCCTCGCGCGCTACGTGATCGACCGCCCCGAGGTGGTGCGCGGAAAGCGCGTGCTCGACTTCGCGTGCGGCGGCGGCTGCGTCGCGATCGCGGCCGCGATCGCCGGGGCGGCCCGCGTGCGCGCGGTGGACATCGACCCGCTCGCGGTGGCGGCGTGCCGTCGCAACGCCGCGCTGAACGGCGTGCGCGTCGACGTCTCGGGCGAGGATCTCGTCGGCCTGCCGGTCGAGGGCGTCGACGTGCTGCTCGCCGGCGACATCTGGTACGAGCGGCCCGCGGCCGATCGGTTCGCCGCGTGGCTCCGCGAGGTCGCCGCGTCGGGCGTGCGGGTGATCGTCGGCGACCCCGGGCGGGCCTACGTGCCGACGGACCTCGCCGTGCTGGCGGTGTTGCCGGTCGCGACGTCGATCGACTTGGAGGGCTGCGAGGAGCGCGAGGTGCGCGTCCTCGAGGTCGGCGCGCGCGCCGCGACGCCGGGCTCCGCTGCTAGCATCGCGGGCCGATGAGCCTGCCCGACCTCGCCCGCCTCGCCTCGGCCCCGAAGAAGACGCTGCGCGATCTCGGCCGCGCGCTCGCCGCGATCGGCGTGCGCCTCTCGGCCGCCGCGCCGATCGTCGCCGCCGTCGAGGGCCTCCCGCCCGTGCTGCGCAGGCCGATCCGCGCGTTTCACCTGCGGCGCCGGCGCGACGCGGTCGGCGTCGCGATGCGCGCGCTGCTCTTTTCCGACCCGGTGACGCCCGAGGAGGCGCGATCGGCGTTCCGTGACGCGCTCGCGCCGATGCTCGATCTCGGGCTGCTCGCCGCGCAGCCGGACGGCTCGGTCGTGTCGCCGTTCGTGCTCGCGATCGCCGACGATCTCTTCGTCCTCTCGGACGACCTCGCGCAGGGCGGCGAGGCCGTGATGGGCCTGGGATCGAGCACGATCGACCTGTGTCGCGCGGCGTTCCCGGTCGCGCGCGTCGGGCGCGTGCTCGACATGGGCTGCGGATCGGGCACCGCGGCCCTCGTCCTCGCGCGGCAGGCCCGCGAGGCGATCGGCGTCGACCTCAACCCGCGGGCCGTCGCGCTCGCGCGCGTGAACGCGGCGCTGAACGGCCTCGAGAACGTGAGCTTCCGTGAGGGCGACCTGTTCGCGTCGGTCGTCGGTGAGACCTTCGACCTCATCGTGTCGCAGCCTCCCTTCGTCCCGCGACCGCGCGGCGCGGCCGCCGCCACGTACCTCTACGGCGGCGCGCGCGGCGACGAGCTCGCGCTCACGCTGCTGGCCCGCGTGGGCGCGCACCTCGCGCCGGGCGGCCGCGCCATCCTCGGCGTCGACTGGCCCGAGGGCGCAGGCGACCCGCTCGAGGCGCGCCTGCGCCGGGCGGTCGGCGACGACGGTCCGAGCCTGATCGTCCTCGCGAGCCCGACCGTCAGCCCCGACGAGCACGCGACGTCGTACGCGGCGGGCCTGCACCCGGCGCTCGGGCCGGCGTTCGACGACGAGGTCGCGGTCCGGCTCGCGCACTTCGTCGATCAGGGCCTCACGGGCGTCCGGCCGACGATCGTCGTGATCGAGCCCGCGCGCGCCGGCGAGGCGTTCACCGAGCTCGTGCCGATCGAGGCGCGCAGCCGCGGCGAGATCGGATCGGGCCGCATCGATCGCCTGCTCGCGGCGCGCGCCCTGCTCGCGCGCGGCGACGACGCGATCGGCGCCGCGAGGCTCCGCGTGCCGGAGGGCACCGTGCTCGCGCAGGAGCAGGAGGGGCCGGGCGCCGAGGTCGCGTCGACGCTCGTCGCGCGCCTGCCGCCCGCGGCGCTCGTCGGGCCGCGCGCGATCACCGGCGAGGAGCTGCTGCTGGTGACGACCGTGCACGAGGGCGCCAGCGTGCGCGAGGGGATCGCGAGGTTCTGCGAGCAGACGGGCGCGGACCTCGAGGTGGCGCGGGCGCACCTCCTCGCGCTCGTGCGCGGGGCGATCGCGGCGGGCCTGCTCGAGGTCGCGTAGCGGGCTGGGCTCGCGCGGGCCTCGTGCGCCCGCGTCCCGGTGGCGTCCCGGCCTCGTCGAGGCGGCGTCGCCCGTCAGCCGAAGCGGCGCGCCATCGCCTCGCGCAGACCGTCGCGCGCCACGTCGCGGAGCACGGCGCCGTGCGCGGGGATCAGGTGCTTCCACGGCAGCGCGACCAGCCGGTCGAAGTCCTCGCGCACGGCCGGGCCCATCGCCTTCAGCCACGGGCCGCCGATGAGCGTCGGGCCGAAGCCCATCACCTTCATCACGACCTTGCCGACGAGCGAGCACCCCTCGAAGTCGGTCCAGTGCTGATAGGCGTCGCAGCTCACGAGCGCGCCGCCGTCGACGTCGAGGACGATCGCAGCCTCCGAGGCCTTGCCCTTCTCGAACAGGAACACGGTCGATCGCTCGATCGGGGTCGACCCCGGCGCGAGATCGCGAGCGTCCTTCACGCCCTTCGTGCGCGGCGGGGCCCACAGCGTCGCGCCGAAGCGGTCGACGTAATAGGGATCGTCGGCGCCGTGGAACGCGCCGACGCGCACGACGTGATCGACCTTCCCGAGCTTCGCGAGCGCGGCCTCGCCGGCCTCGTCGAGGCGCACCGAGTTGAGGACGGTGAGCGAGCCGCCCTGGCGCACCACGGTCATGTTGCGCGTGATGGAGAGCAGGGGCGCCATGCGGAAGGTGCCCGTCACGAAGAACACGTCGGGGAAGATCTCGCGGATCTCGCCGTGCGGCAGGGGAACGGGGAAGTCGGCCATGGCGCGTCCTATCATGGCGACGCGGCAAGGGGCACGGGGCGCGCGCGTCAGCTCACCCGCTCCGTCGCCGCCGCCCGCCCCGGCCGCACCAGCACGAACGGCGCGACGATCACGCTCAGGAAGCGCGCGTCCGGGTCCGCCGCCCAGCCGTCCATCTCGCCCGGCTTCGGCTTGCGCATCGATCCGTCGCCGATCCAGGCGCCGACGCGATCGACGTCGTCGATCGCGACCGCGAAGCCGACCTCGACGAGGTCGAGGTGGTCGGCCACGACGACGACCGCGTCGCGCGCCGCGTGGGCGCGCAGATCCTCGAACCGCACCTCGCCGAGGGCGAGCTCGAGCTTCTCCCGGAGCTTCATCGCGCGGCATCGTAGCAGCGGGGCCCGGGCTCGTTCACGGCGCGTGGCCCGCGCCCGCCCGCCGTGCGATCCTCCACGTCCGCCGCTCGCCTCGCGAGCCCGAGGAGATCCCGATGCGCCTCGCCCCCCCGCTCGTCGCCCTCGCCCTCGCCGTCGTCTCCGCCGCGTTCGCGCCCGCCTGCGGGAGCCCCGACGAGCCCGCGGTCGTCCAGACCGGCGGCGGAGGCGGCTCGGCGGCCACCCCATCGGACGCCGGCGCCGAGGCCGACGCCGAGGCGCCCCCCGTCTGCGCGGAGTTCGGCGGCGCGTACCGCGGCGAGGGCACCTGCAACCCGGGCACCTTGACGTTCCCGTGGGCGATCTGCGTGCGGCAGACGGGCTGCGAGGTGGTGATCAAGACCAACGCCGACCAGACGTATTCCGGCCTCGCGACCGCGCAGTCGATGAAGGCCACCACCAACACGCCCGCCGCGGAGACGTGCACGGGCGCCCACGTCGCGGGGCTCGTCGGCCTCCATTGCAGCGGTCCGGCGAAGGACGAGTCCTGCGACGGGCAGGCGACGCCCGTGCCTCTGCCGGGCGCGACCGGGCCGTGCTGCGACCTGCACGCCGACGCCTGCGGCGCGGGTCAGCGCTGCTACCCCGTCGACACCGAGTCCGGCGGCGTCTTCACGGCCTGCGTGCCCGACGACGGCGCGCTCGGCGAGGGCGACGCCTGCAAGCGCAGCGCGCCGACGGCCGCGGCGGTCGGGCGCGACGCCTGCAAGAAGGGCCTTTATTGCACCGATTTCGGCACCGCGACGCCGGACGCGCGCGCCTGTCGCAAGCTCTGCCTCATGGACGGCGACTGCCCCGCCGGGGGAGCGTGCTTCGGGGTCGGGGCGACCCCGTGGGCGGGGGCGTGCGTGTCGACGTGCGGGCTCTTCGACGAGGGGACCTGCGGCGACGGCACGACCTGCCGCGTGGTGGCGTCGCACGACGCGTACGGCCTCGTCTGGAACCTGCGCTGCGGCGCCGTCGGCGCGAAGGCGGCGGGCGACGGCTGCTCGCAGCCCGAGGAGTGCGGGCCCGCGCTGACGTGCGTCGAGGGCCGCTGTGAGCCCTACTGCGACGCGACGAACGCATGCCCGGACGGCCTGTCCTGCGGGGAGTACCCGAGCCGCAAGGCGGAGGGCTTCGGCGCGACGATCGGTGAATGCCATTGATGGGGGCCGTCGTCGACTGCCATTGACGTCGCACGTCGTCGGCGGGCGTGGACGCGTTGCCGACGCCGCCCGCGCGGAGCGGGTCAGTCGCGGCGGTCGAACGGGTCGCGCCGTCCGCCGGGGCGCGGAGGCGCGGCCGTCGCCGGTCCCGGGGCGGGCGCCGATCCCGAGGGCCTCGCGGCGGACGGCGAAGGCGGGGCGCTCACGGCCGCCGGGGCGATCGCGGCCGCGGAGGCGCTGACGGTCGCCGCCGCGCTGACCGCTGCGGAGGCCGCGACAGGCGCCTCCGCGGCGACCGCGACCGCGGTCGGCGGAGCTGTCGCCGACGGGCGCGCGAGGGGGACGGGATCCGCGGCGGCGGGCGTCACCATCGTCGGCGCGCCGTCGCGCACCCGCACGAACGCGGCGATGCCGAGGCCCACGCCCACGATCGCCGCGGCGCCGGCGAGCGCGAGGACGGCGGCGGGCGTCGCGCGGCGAGGCGGAAGCGTCGGCACGGACGCGACCGAGACGCCCGAGCTGGTGCGCAGATCGCCGAGCGGCGTGAGGAGGCCGCCGTGCGGCGTCTGGAGGCCGCCGAGCGGCGTGAGGAGGCTGCCGTGCGGCGTCTGGAGGCCGCTGTGCGGCGTGAGGAGGTTGCCGTGTGGCGTGAGCAGCGTCGGGGCCGAGGCCGGCGGCAACGTCTCGGTGGGCGGGAGCGAGGTCGGCGGCAGGGGGGCCGCGGCGGGCATGCCCTGGAGCGTCGGCGTCGCGACGGCTGCGGCGACGGTCGGGCCCGGCGCGCTGCTCGGCCGGGGCGCGACTGGCGCGAGGATCCTCCCCTTGCCGATCTCCGGCGTGGCCGGGTCGAGCTCGGGCATCGTCGGCAGGTGCGTCGGCCCGACCCCCGTCGCGGGCTGCGCGGCGAGCTCGGTCGTCATCGCGTCGCGCAGCGCGCGCTGCATGCTGCGCGCGTCGGGCCAGCGCCCGCTCTTCTCGAAGGCTAGCGCGCGGTCGATGACGGTCGCGAGCCCCGGCGGCACGTCGGCGGTGATCGACCGCACGGGCGGCGCGGGCGAGATCATCGCGGCGAGCAGGCGCTCGTTCGCGGTCTCGGCCTCGTGTACGAGCCGCCCGGTCGCGAGCGCGAACAAGGTCGCGCCCACCGACCACAGGTCGCTCTGCGAGTCGACGAGCGCCGATCGCCCGCGGGCCTGCTCCGGCGACATGAACCCGGGCGTGCCGAGGAGGGCGCCGGTGACCGTGATCCCGGGCCCCGCGCCCGGCGCGTCGAGCAGGCGCGCGATGCCGAAGTCGAGCATCTTGATCACGCCCGCGTGCGTCAAGAACAGGTTCTGCGGCTTGATGTCGCGGTGGACGATGCCCTTCGCGTGCGCCGCCGCGAGCACGTCGAGCACCGCGTCACCGATGGACGCGACCTCGACCGGCGGCAGGCGCCGGCCCTTGCGTCGCCAGACGACCTCGAGGCCCTCGCCCTCGAGCAGCTCCATCACGAGGAAGACCGCGCCGTCCTCGGTGACGTCGTCGTCGAGCACGCGCACGACGCTCGGGTGCTCGACCGCGTTCGCGACGTAGCCCTCCTTCACGACGCGCGCGTGGAGGTCCTCGTTCAGCGAGAGCTCGGGGTGGAGCATCTTGACGGCGACGCGGTTGCCGTTGCGGTGGACGGCCAGGTACACGGCCGCCGTCCCGCCCACCCCGATGAGCTGCTCGAGGCGCCACTTCCCCTTGAGCACGCGTCCTACGCGGGCTTTGGCGCTGCTCCTGGGGTCCATTCTCTCGTTCAATGCCGGTCCTCGGCGAGCCGAGGGCCTTCAGCCTACGGGGCCGGCAGGGGGGTGGCAATGTTCGGCGGATTCAGCGCTCGAAGCGCGCGTCGCCCTCGACGAGCCACTCGAAGGCGCGCGCGACCTCGCTCGCGAGCGGGCCGTCGAGGGCGTGCCCCGATCGATCGTCGTGCCCGACGCGCGCCTCGAGGCCCCCGCGCTCGAGGCGGCGCGCCGTCGTGCGGGCGCCCTCCGTGCAAAGGGGACGGCCGCAGCCGAGCAGCACGCGCGCCCCGCCGCCCGCGTGGAAGGCTCGCGCGGAGGCCGGGCTCCACACGTCGAAGCCGCCCTCGACGAGCGCCGCGCGGGCGAACGGGGCCGGATCGTGGCCGAGCAGGAGCGCGCCCATCGTCGCGCCCTGCGAGAAACCGACGTAAACGGCGGCGCTCGCGTCGATTTCGCCGGCCCAGCGGCCGGTCGCGGCGCGGACGCACGCGGCCACCTCGCGGCCGAGCGCGAGGTGGTCGGGGTAGTAGTAGCCCGCGTCCGGCAGGCCGCTGCGGCGCGCGACGACGGGGCGGCCTCGCGGGCACACGACGAACGCGCGGGCGCCGACGACGCCGCGCCAGTAGCGGCAGTGGGCCTCGGGGCTGCCGCCGGCTCCGTGGGTCGCGACGACGAGCGGTCGGGGCGCGGGGGCGCCGATCGGGACGGCGACGAGCGCGCTCTCGTGGCCCTCGACGTCGAGCGGCACGAGGTCGTCGGACGGCTCGCCGGAGACGCGCGGATCGGCGGACGGCGGGTCGATCGCGAAGGTCCGGGCGGGGGCGGGGGCGTCGGCGGTCGCGCGGGTGGCCGCGACCGCGGGCGCCACGGCGACGATCCGCGGGCGCGCGTCCGGCGAGGCGCACGCGCCGCCGATCGCGATCGCGCCGCCGAGGAACACGCCGCGCGCGCCGGCGATCACGGCCTGTCCGGCGCCTTCGCGCGGGCGGGCCTCGAGCGCGCGCCGCCGCGACGATCGGCCTCGGGGCGCACCCGGCCCTCCGCAGGATCGCAGCACGGAGGCGCCGAGGACTCGAGGACTCTCATCGAAGCGCTGCCAGGTCTCGTGGAGAATCCTGCGTTCGCCTTCAGGGCTTGTCGCCGGCCGCGGCCCAGCGGATGCGCCCGAACCGCGACGCGCGGTGGAAGTTGCCGAGGCCGAGTATCGGCGACCAGGCCATTCCTCCGTTGTCCTGCATGGCATAGAAGTTCGCCCGCCAGGCGTCGCCCGGGCGAGGCGGCGCGTGATCCGCCTTCGTCAGCGCCGACCACGGGATCTTGGCCTCGACCGTGTAGCCCTGGTCCTTGTCGGAGTCGTCGTCGAGGGTGCCGTGCACGACGACGGCGCTCGTGAGCTGCGCGCTCCACTCCTCGTGTCCGAACGGCCCGCGCCCGCCGCCGTTCGGCTGGTTGTACCCGTCGTATTGCGTGTCGAAGACCAGGTTCTGCGGGTTGATCTGGATCTCGTAGTAGTCCTTGTTGTCGCCGTCTCCGTCGGGGTCGATCATCAGCTCGACCGTGTCCTTCTCCCAGAGGTGCGGGTCCTTCGCGCCCGCGGGAAAGCCTCCGCGCACCGTGCGGTCGCGCGCCTCGACTCCCACGTAGAGGAACTGGTCGTCCCAGATCACCTTGGCGCTGCCGCCGAGGGCCGCGCCGGGCTCCTCGCGCCCATTGCCGACGTTGACGAACGGGCCCGTCGCGCCCGCGTTCGCCCAGGCCGCCTCGTCGAGCTTGCCGTCGATCGTGATCGTGGCGCCGGGCGCTATCCGCGGCGCGACGAGCTCCTTGATCGCCGGCGGAGGGGCCCTGTCGGCCGGCCTGTGCGCCGGCTCCTTCGGCGGGGTCGGGTCCGGCCGCCTGTCGTCGCCCTTGCAGCCCGCGAGCGCGAGCAGCGTGGAGATCGCCACCATGGAAACGCGAACGGTCGCCGTCATGGCGACCGTCCTACCATGCTTGTCCGCGCGGGGGCCCGCTCCCTTCCGGTCGCGGTACCGTGAGCCCGAGCGTCGAGCGCCCGCGCGGCCGCTACTTGCGGCCCTTCTTGCGGGCGTCGCGCTCGCGCTTGCGCTGCGCTTTCTTCGCGTTGCGCTCGGGGGCCGAGAGCTTCGCCATCTTGGTCATGCTCGCGGCGTCGCCGCCCATGCCCGGCATTCCCATGCCCGGCATTCCCATGCCCGGCATTCCCATCCCGGGGAAGCCGCCCATGCCCGGCATTCCCATGCCCGGAAGGCCCATCCCGGGCATCCCCATTCCCGGCATCGGCATCCCGCCGGTCTGCATCATCTTCTTCATGTTCCGGGCCATGGCCATCTGCTTCATGCCCGGAATCTTGCCCATCATGCCGAGGTTCTGGCCGAGCCCCGACATCATCTGCTTCATGAACAGGAACTTCTGGACGAGCTCGCTCACGGCGTTGGCCGGCGTGCCGGATCCCTTGGCGACGCGCTCCACGCGGCGCGGCTCGCGGATGAGCGCGTACGGGTCGGCCTTCTCCTGGCGCGTCATCGAGTTGATGATGCCCTCGATCTTGACGAGCTCCTTGTCGTCGAGATTGACGTTGTCGGGCAGGCCGCCCGGGAACATGCCGCCGAGCGGCAGCTTGTCGACGAGGTCCTTCAGCGACCCCATCTTCTGGATCATCCGCACCTGCTCGAGGAAATCGTCGAGCGTGAAGTCGCCCGAGAGCAGGCGCTCGGCGTCCTTCTCGGCCTTCTTCTGGTCGACGACCTGCTCGAAGTCCTTCATCAGCCCGACGACGTCGCCCATCCCGAGGATGCGGCTCGCCATGCCGTCGGCGCGGAAGACCTCGAGCCTGTCGGTCGTCTCGCCGACGCCGCTGAAGAGGATGGGCGCGCCCGTGACCTCCTTCACGCTCACCGCGGCGCCGCCGCGCGCGTCGCCGTCGAGCTTGGTCAGCACGACGCCGCTGATCGAGAGTCGCTCGTGGAACGATCGCGCCGTCTTGACCGCGTCCTGGCCGATCATCGAGTCGATGACGAGCAGGATGTTCTCGGGCGAGGCCTTCGCCTTGATGTCGGCGAGCTCCTGCATGAGCGGCTCGTCGATCGCGAGGCGGCCGGCCGTGTCGTAGATGATGACGTCGCGGCCGAGCCTCTTCGCCTCGGCGCGCGCGGCGCTGCAGATCTCGACGGGCGAGGCGCCGGGCACGTTGAAGACGGGCACCTTGAGCTGCTCGCCGAGCACCTTGAGCTGCTCGACGGCGGCGGGGCGCTGCATGTCGGCCGCGACGAGGAGCGGCTTCTTGCCGTCGGCCTCGAGGTAGCGGGCGAGCTTGGCGCAGGTGGTCGTCTTGCCCGAGCCCTGCAGGCCGACCATCATGATGCCGGTCGGGCCGCTCTCGGCGAAGACGATCTCGCCGCCCTCGTGGCCCATCATGGCCTCGAGCTCGTCGTGGCAGATCTTGATGAAGATCTCGCTGGCGCCGACCGACTGCGTCTCGCCCGCGTGCTTGACGCGGCTCTCGAGCGTCTGGCCGACCGCCTTCGCCTTCACGCGGGCGAGGAAGGCCTTCACGACGCCGATCTCGACGTCGGCCTCGAGCAGGCTCAGCCGGACCTCGCGGAGCGCGGGGTCGATGTTCTGCTCGGTCAGCTCGGTGAGGCCGGCGAGGCGGTTTCGGGCCTGACGGAAGCCGCGGGTCAGCGTGTCGAACATGGGACGGGCCTCTTAGCACAGCGCCCGCGGCCCTTACACGGGCAGGAAGCGGCCCGATCGCGGGCTGTCGCTAGTTCCTGGCGCGCCGGCCGAGGTCGGCCCGCGCCGTGTCGCAGGCCGGCATGGCCTCGGCGCTCGCCTTGATGGTGGCCTCGGCGTCGACCAGGTCCGACAGGACGCTCGGGTCGACCGTCCGCGGGTCGGCGAGGCCCTTCTTCACCCTCTCCGCGAGGCGCTTGCCCCGGACGAGCAGCCGGTAGGCCGACGCGCAGCGATCGCGCGCGGCGACGCTCTCGGGCAGCGTCGCCTCCTGCTTCTCGAGGTCGGTCACGAGCTGCGTGCGCGCATCGAGCGCGTCGGCCGGCGAGTTTCGCAGCGCGTCGATCGCGTGCAGCACCCGGTCGGCCTCCGCCAGCTCCGCCGACCGCCCGCACGAGGCGATCGCGCACGCGATCGCGGCCTGCGCGGTCACCCTCACCGCACGCCGCATCCAGCCCGCCCCGACGCCCCCCCGTCGATCCGGGCCCCGTGCCGCCGTGCGTCGGCCGTGGCAGAGCGCGGCTCGCCGTGGACCCCCGAGCGCGGGGGCCGGGGCGTGTGGGGGCTTCACTGGGCGGGCTTGGGGGGCGGCCCCATCTGGATGCGCTCGCCGAGGTACGAGCCGATCAGCGTGAAGAGCACGCCGATGATCGCGAGGATCACGTACATGAAGATCGGCATCGTCCGCACCGTCTGGCCCTTGAACAGGTAGAAGACGGTGGGGATCGCGATGAGGAACGACGCGACGACCGGCTCGATGAAGGTCTTGCCGGGCGAGATCATGCCGACGAGCATGCCGCCGACGAACCACACCGGGATGGCCGCGGTCATGCCGCTCGAGCCCTCGAAGTCGAGCGCGCCGACCACCATCGGCAGGCCGATGACGAGGGCGGCCGTGAGCACGGCTTGCACGACGAGGGAGATGAACAGCCAGAGGACGCTGAAGCCCTCCTGCTGGTAGCGCCGCGTCCGGTCCTGCTCCGGGGAGATCGAGCGCTTGAGCTGCTCCATCGTCGCCCCGCAGGAGACGCAGCGGCGGTTCGCCGGGACGGGCGAGTTGCGCACGCCGCAGGAGGGGCAGTTCATCGCGGCGGGGTTTTTTCCGGCAGCCATCGCCGGAAGGCTAGGCAAGGCGGACCCGCGGGGCAAGTGTGGCTCGGCCGGGGCGCGCGATGGCGCGGAAATGGCGGTGCACGGGGGCGTCCGGGCGAGGCCGAGGGGCCGCCCGCGCGGAAGGCGGCGGAACCCGCGGCCCCGGTCGGTGTCTCAGCCCGCAACCTGGCCCCGCAGTCGGTCGGCCCGCCGGACGCGGGGCCGAGCGGGTATACTGCCCGACGTCGGGCACGTTTCGCGCGCCCGGTCGCGGTCTCCCCGAGCCCCGGAACCTCCGTGCACGACGACTCCTCGACCTCCACGCTGCCCATGTCCGAGCGACCTCCCCTCGCGGGCGGCGGCGGGATGGGTCCGGTCGAGCGCACCGAAGCCGGCGTCGCGGACCCGGAGCTCCTCGCGCTGCCCGCGCCGCCGAAGCGCGAGCGCACGATCACGGTGGCGCTCATGGCGCTGACGGCCGTCGCGGCGCTCGGGATGGCGTTCGCGCTGCGGGGCGAGGCGAGCTACGCGCTGCGGCCGGGGCAGCCGTCCGACCTCGGCGAGCTCGCGCTCGTGCGGCCGGGGCCCGAGCTCGACAACCGCTACGTCCGCGGTGGCGGGCTGCTCGGCACGGTGGGCGCGATCAAGTACGGGCGCGCCGCCGAGAGCGACTCGTTCCGCCTCGCCCCGATCGCGGGCAACCCGGAGGTGTGGGTCGAGATCCGCGTGCCGGAGGGCTTCGAGGGCGCGCGCTTCGTGCCGCCGTCGTCGTTCGCGGGGCGGCTCGTGCCGCTGCGCTCGGCGGGCATCCGGCACTTCGGGCTCGGCGACAGCGTGCGCGATCAGACCCAGCAGCGGGTGCCGCCGGGGGCGTGGCTGCTCATCGACGGGGCGTCGCCGCGCGCGTCGCGGTGGGCGTTCGCGCTCGCGGCCCTCTTCGTGTGCTTCGCGGTGTGGAACGCGCTCGGCATCGCGCGCGTGCTCCGCCGCATCGGGTAGACCGAGGCGCGGGCCCGACCGATCGGCCGGCCGGGCCGCGCGCGCCGATCAGAAGCCGAGGACGGGGTTCACCTTGCGCCCCTTCGTGGGCGGTTTCGCCTTCGCGGGAGCCGTGGAGGGCGCGCGCTGCGAGGCGCCGGGCGCGGGGGGAGACGACGCGGATGCGGCCGGGATCGGAGGCTCGCCGGTCGTCGCCGGCGCGGCGATTGGCAGGGCCGGCGACGTCGTCGAGGGTCGATCGTCGGTCGCGGTCGAGGTCGAGGTCGTCGGCGACGCGGCGAGCGCGGTGGACGGGGTCGAATCCGCGTCTCGCGGGTGCAGGCGGCCGGTCGCGACGAGGGCCGCCGAGGTCAGGAGCGCGATCGCGCCGGCGACCGCGAAGAAGGCCACGCTGCGGCGCGTGGGCCGTGGCGCCGCGGGCGCTCTCGACGACCCGAACACGCCCGCGACGGTGCCCGGCTCCGGCAGGGCGAGCGTGGCCTCGACCGGCGACGCGGGGGCTCGATGCGCGATCGGGCCGGAGACGACCGTGGGCGCTGCGGTCGCCTCGGGCGCGGCGGACGTCGCCGGCGGCGCGGTCGCCGCGGCTCCGGCGCGCGAGGACGATGGGATCGCCGGGGCGATGGGCGGGGCGGGATCCCCGTGTCCCTCGACGACCTCGACGAAGGCGTCGGCGAGCTCGCGCGCCGACTGGAAGCGATCCTCCGGGGCCTTCGCGAGCGCGCGCAGGAAGAAGGCGTCGACGCGCGGGCCGAGCTCGGGGGCGACGTCGAGGACGCGCGGCACGGGCTCGGTGCAGATGCGCACGATCACGTCGCCGAGCTGCTGGCCCGCGAACGGCGGTCGGCCGGTGAGCGCGCGGAAGAGCACGGCCGCGAGGCCCCAGAGGTCGGTGCGGTGGTCGACCTGGCTCGAGTGGCGCACCTGCTCCGGGCTCATGTAGTGGACCGATCCGAGCAGCGCGCCCGTCTGGGTGGCGTCGCCGTCACCGCCCGGGTCGAGCACCTTGGCGACGCCGAAGTCGAGGAGCTTCGCGACCTCCTCGCCGTCGACCCGCGCGAGGAAGATGTTCTGCGGCTTCACGTCGCGGTGCACGAGGCCCGCCTCGTGGGCGCGCCGCAGGCCCCTCCCGATGTGCACGGCGACCGTCGCGGCGGCCGGCAGGGAGATGCGCCGGTCGCGCACGAGGCGCTGCGCGAGGTCCTCGCCCTCGAGCAGCTCCATCGCGAGGTAGGGGGCGTCGCCCTCGAGGCCGTAGTCGAAGACGCGCACCACGTGGGGGCTGTCGAGCTCGGCGCAGGCGCGCGCCTCGCGCTCGAAGCGCGCGCGGCCCTCGCGGCTGGTCGCGGTGGCGGGCGACATGAGCTTCAACGCGACGCGCCGGCCGAGATGCTCGTGGCGCGCCACCCACACGACGCCCATGGCGCCGCTCGCGAGCGGCCGCTCGAGGCGGTACCTGCCGCCGATCAACGAGCCGACCGTGGGCGTCATGGGGGAGGGTGCCCGGTGCGCGGGGCCCGCGACGAGCGTACACCATCGCCCTGAATTCGGGCACTTCAGCGCCGGAGGTCGCGACCGGCGACGCCGCTCAGAAGCGGCCGGACAGCTCGACGAAGCCCGGGCCGACGCGCGCGGAGGCGCTCGCGGCGGTGGAGGACCTCGGGCGAAGCGCGACGAGCGTCACGCCGGTCGCGAGGCCCAGGGCCGCGACGACGAAGCCGACGGTCGAGACGGTGGCGAGCGTGGTGGCCGCGTGGCCCTCGGCCTCGTCGGCCGGTAGGCAACGCGTGCCGAGGCAGCGGGACTTGATGTCGGCGGTCTTGGAGAGCGACATCGCGCCGGTCCCGAGGCCCACCCCGAGGGCAACGCCGCCGAGGGCGAACGCCAGGCCCGGGCCGACCCAGCCCGGCGACCGCGCCCCGCCGACCTGGGGGGAGGCGGTCGCGTCGGTCGCGTTGGTCGCGTCGATCGCGACCTCGGCCGAGGCGCCTTCGCCCACGGTCGCGTGCGCGACGAGGCGCGCGCCCGAGGCCGACGTCACCGAGACGACGTGCGGGCCCGGATCGACCTCGATCGCGCCCTCCGTGCCGATCGAGACGGTCGCGCCGTCCACCTCGACGGGCCCGGCCGCGGGCGAGGCGAGGCGGATGCGGAGCGTGCCGAGGCGCCCCCGGAGCGCGGCGAGCTCGGCGCGGGCCGCGCTCTTCGCGTCGCGGAACGCGGCCGACGGGCTCGTCGGGAGCGGCTCGGCCTCGAGGCGCTCGTAGAGGCCGCGCGCCGCGAGGAGCTTGCCGAGCTTTGCCTGGCAGCGCGCCTGGAAGAGCACGAGCGTCGGCGCGTGGAAGAGCGCGTCGGCCTTGCGGAAATGGTCGAGCGCGTCGGTCCAGCGCTCCGCTTCGTAGGCCGCCAGGCCCCGCTCGCCCTCGGCGCGGCCCGCGTCGGCGGTCGAGCCTCCCGCCACGGCCGCGTTCGGCGCGAGCAGCGAGGCGACGAGGACCCACCGGGCGAAGGGCTTCATGCTCGGCGGATCCTAGTGCAAGGCGAACGAGGCCCCCGAGAGAATCCGGTCGCGGCGGCGGCCAGCGCGCGTCACCCGAGGCCGGAGCACTGCGCGAGCGCGGCGCCGCACGCGGCGGCGCGGCAGCTCGCGCACTCCTTCGACTTCTCGTTGAAGCACTCCAGAGCGCAGTGGATCAGGGCGCAATGCGCCTCCGCGTCGACGCACGTGATGCACTCCTCCGAGAGGTCGACCCGCTGGCGGATGCACGTGCGCGTCTCCGGCTCGTTGCCGTTGTGCTTCCGCGCGCAGTCGACCGCGTCCGCGAGCACCTGACCGAGCGGCCTGTCGGCGAACGCCGCGGTGTCCTGCACGCCGGTGCACGCGCCCGCGCCGGCCGCGTCCGCGTCGCCTGCGCCCGCGTCGACGGGGCCGCCG
>CAIVJW010000448.1 GCA_903906315.1 uncultured delta proteobacterium
CGCCGCCCGCGATCGGCTTCGCCGGCGCCCCGGCCGCGGACGCGCCCGCCTCCGCGATCGCGCCGGTCGAGGCCGCGCCGCAGCCCCCCTACCCCGCCGCGTCCCCGCCGCCGACGCGCAAGGTGAAGCTGCGCGCCCTCGGCAACCCGGAGGTCGTCGCCTACCTCCTGCGTGGCGGCCCCGGCATCGTCGGCGCGACGGTCGTCGGCGGCGCGGTGCACGTGACCTACGTCGGCAACGACACGAAGATCGCCGAGATGGTCGTCCACCTCGTGAAGAACGGCATCGGCGTCACGGGCGTCGAGCCCGAGCGCAACGAGCTCGAGCGCATCTTCCTCGAGGTCACGAAGGGAGAGATGCAGTGAGCGCGCAGACCGGCACGGCCCCGCCGAGCGGCCCCGCCTCGCAGCGCTTCGTCGACCGCGCGCGCTTCCGCGTCGACCGCCTGCGCGCGCAGCCGAACCCGATCTGGATCCGCGAGCTGAAGCAGGCCGCGCGCCTCACGCGCACGCCCGTCGTGCTCTCGGTCCTCACGGTGCTGGCGACGCTCCTGATGGCCTCGATCGGCGGCCTCATGGCCTCGGAGGCCAGCCCGGCGAAGACCGGCGTCGTCCTCTTCCAGGTCTTCTTCTCGCTCGCCTACTTCATCGTGACGGTGATCGGCCCGGCCGTCGCCGCCAACACGATCGCCTCCGAGCGCGAGGGGCACACCTGGGAGGCCGTGCTGCTGACCGGCGTGCGCCCGCAGACGATCGCGCGCGGCAAGTTCCTCGCCGCGTACACCGGCGTCGGCATGTACATCGTGATGCTGGCGCCCGTCGGCGCGCTGCCGTTCCTCTTCGGCGGCGTCACGGCGCTCGAGACGCTCGTCGCGTTCCTCTTCCTGTTCCTCGTCGCGCTCCTGAGCGTCGCCTTCGGCCTCGCGATAAGCTCGAAGATGGCGAGCATGCGCGGCGCGATCGTCGTGACGCTCCTGCTCGCGTTCCCGATGTCGATCTTCGCGTTCAGCACGCTCGGCGTCGGCCTCTCGTTCGCCGCGCACGACGCGTGGCCCGCCGTCGCGCGAGGAGCGCCCGTGTGGCTGCCGACCGCGTACGAGCGCGCGCCGTTCGGCATCGAGTACGTGATCTTCCTCCTCGCGCTGCCGATCGCGTCCGTCGCGCTGCCCGCGTGGCTGCTCTACGAGGTCACGGTCGCGAACCTGACGAGCGTCACCGACGACCACTCGTTCGGCGTCAAGCGCTGGTTCCTCGCCGCCCTGCCCGTCCTCCTCGTCGCGTGCGCGCTGCCGATCGCCGTCACGCGATCGGGCGACAAGCAGGCGGCCGCGATCGCGGCGCTCTCGACGCTGAGCATGTTCCTCGCCTTCGTGGTGTTCATGTTCGCCGGCGACCCGGTCGGCCCCTCGCGGCGCGTCACCCTGCAGTGGGATCGCCAGGGCGCCTCGCGACTGCGACGCTTCCTCGGCCCGGGCGTCATGCGCTCGGCGGCGCTGCTGATCGGCGCCGGGGTCGCCGCGTACGGCCTGCTCGGCGCGGCCGGCGCCCTCGCCGTCGCGACGTCGGGAGCCCCGGGCGCCGCGTCGAAGACGTGGGGCGTGGCCCTATTCCTGGCCTACGCCGCGGGGTTCTTCGTGTTCACGGTCGGCCTCGCGGCCTGGCTGCGCGCGCGATCGGGCACGACGCTGGTCACGCGCGTGCTCCTCTTCGCCGTCCTCTTCGCGGTCGCGGTCGGGCCGTGGATCGTGGGCGCGATCGCGGGCGCGCTCGCCGACACGGGCGGCTTCCGCGATGCGTTCGTCGTCGCAGCCCCGTCGCCGTTCTATGCGTTCTTCATGCTCGATGCCGTGGGTCGATCCGATCCGGGATCGGTGCTGATCGCGGGGCTCGCTGCGACCGTCGGCTGGGTCGCCGTGGGGCTCGGCTTCCTCGCCGCCGGTCGATCGCGCTGCGCGCGCATCATCGACGACCACGAGATCGCGCTCGCCGAGTCGGACCGTCGCCTCGCGCAGGAGGACGAAGAAGCGGCCGCCGCACGCGCGGGCGCCGCGAGGGCTTTCGGCGGCGATCCCGCCGAGGAGCCGAGCCCGGCGGTGGCGTCGTGAGCGACGACGCGCGGCCCGACGGCGGAGCGGGCGGCCCCGACCCGGTCGAGCTGTCCGAGGAGGAGAGCACGGTGCTGATGCTGCTCGACGGGGCCGGGTCGATGGACGACCTCGCCGCGTCGACCGGCGTCGAGATCGGCCGGCTGCGGATCGTCATCGGCCGCCTCGAGGCGCTCGGCCTGCTCGACGGCGCGCCCGCCCAGGTCACGGGCGCGCCGCCCGCGGATCCGCTCGCCGGCTCGATCGATCGACCGCTCGAGGACCTCGCGAATGACCTTCCGATCGAGCCGATCGACGCGATCGACGCGATCGACGCGCTGGACGCGACGGGGGCGAAGGCGGCCCCGGATCCCGCCGAGGCGATCGCCCCGACGACCGACGACGCGCCCGACGCGCCCGATCCGGAGGAGCCCGCGCGCGCGGCTCTCGAGATCGACCACCGCAAGCGCTTCGAGGCGGAGCTGCACCCGCTCCCGGTCGACGTGCGCGCGGAGCTAGCCGCGACGAGCGGTGACGCGAAGGCGCTGCTCGCGCTCTGCTTCGACCCCGACGTGGGCGTGATCCGCGCGCTCTTCGACAACCCGAACGTCGGCCTCGATCACGCGCGCCTCGCGGCCTTCCACCACCGCACGATGACGGGCCTCGACGTGATCGCGTCGCGCGGCGACCTGCTGCGCGACGCGCAGGTGCAGCGGCGACTGCTGCGCAACCCGATGCTCGGCGAGGCGCTCCTGCGGCGCCTGATCAAGCCGAAGCGCCTGATCGAGGTCTACAAGCTGACGGGCGATCGCGACGTGCCGGATCGGAGCCGCGGGAGCGCGCGCCAGCTCTTGCGCGCGAAGTTCACGACCGCCGATCCCGAGGAGCGCTGCGAGCTCATCTGGTCGACGGAGGGCCGCGTGCTCGTCGCGCTCTCGGGCTGCACCTTCGACAGCCGCACGAGCGCGATGCTCTGCGGGCGGCCGGTGATGTCGATCCAGCTGATCCAGAGCCTCGCGCGCTTCCCCGCGACGCCGCCGATGATCCTCGCGCACCTGCTCAAGCAGCCGCTCGTGAAGCGGCAGCCGCACCTGCGCAACATGCTCTTGCAGCACCCGAACGCGCCGAGCGACGTGAAGCGCAAGGGCTAGCCGCGCGGCGGGAGGGGGCGGCTTGACGCCCCGCGATCCGGACGGGATAGTTCGCCCATGAGCGCCGTGGGGGACCTCATGCCGCACGTGGTCGACGCGCCGACGATCGAGCGGCTGCGCGTGCGCCTCAACGGCTACATGGCGAAGAAGGGCCTGCGCTCGACGGCGCAGCGGCGGCTCATCATCGACACGTTCTTCGAGGGCGCGTCGCACCGCACGATCGAGGAGCTGCTGCAGGAGGTCCGCAAGCAGGATCGCGGCGTCGGCTACGCGACCGTCTACCGCACGCTGAAGCTCCTGGCGGAGTCGGGCGTCGCCTCGGAGCGGCGCTTCGGCGACGGCCTGTCACGCTACGAGCTCGCCGACGACGCGACCGCGCACCACGATCACCTGATCTGCGTGACCTGCGGGACGATCACCGAGTTCGAGGAGCCCCGCGTCGAGGATCTGCAGGACGAGATCGCCCGTCGCCACGGCTTCCGCGTGACGTCGCACAAGCACGAGCTCTACGGCGTCTGCCGGGCTTGCCAGGCGAAGGCGTAGCGACGCCCCGACGACGCCGCGAGCGCCGCTCGCTACTCGCCGACCTGCGCGACGTAGCTGACCACGGCGCCGGGGTCGCTGCCGAGGATCATCGCGGGCAGCGCCGAAAGCCCGCCCGCCGCCGCGGCGGCGTTGTCGAGGACGACGTAGTACTGGCCGGGCTGCAGCGCGTAGCGGCGGCTGTCGGGCACGCCCGGGCGAATGGGGCCGCTCGCGTAGACGGTCCCCGGCGCGGGGCCGAGCGGCTGCCCCGTCTGGTAGCCCTCGCGCCACACGTCGCCCGTGCGCTTGTCGACGACGTACACGCCGAGCGGCGCGGCGGACTGGAGCTGGAACGAGAGGTAGAGCGCCTGATCGCCCTTCGGCACCTCGAAGGGCCCGAGAAAATCGCGCTGATTCGAGCGGATCTCGACCGTCTCGTTCGCGAACGTGAAGCGGTCGCTGTCCTTCACCTCGAACGGGTGGTGGGGCTTCTGCGGCGGCTGGAGCAGGCCGAGGGTGAAGTCGTCGCCGCCGTCGTTGTGCACGACCGTGAAGCCGCGCACGAGCTCGCCCGAGACGACCTGGTTGCCGAGGAAGTTCGCCAGGCTCCCGAAGGGCGGGATGTTGGCGGCCAGGTCGACGACCCGGTTCTCGACGTAGCCGAGCTGGAAGCTCGGACCGGCCACGACGCGGTTGAGCTTGGCCCAGATGTACGCATCGTCTCCCGCGAGCAGGAAGTCGGCCCGGTACTCCGCCGAGACGCTGAGCTGGAAGCCGACGCGCTTGGCCGGCGCCAGGTAGGCGTAGCCGGTGCCCGAGACGTTGACCTGCACGATCTGGCGCGCGTCGTCGACGTTGTACGTGCAGCCGTTGACGTAGAAGCGGCCGATGGCGGGCGATCGGTCCTGCAGGCGGAGGGGCACCCCGGACTTCATCATCTCCGGGCACATGCGGCTGGCACCGAAGTTCGAAAACAGCCACCAGCGCAGGCCCGGGCTCACGTTCACGAGGCCCTGGCAAGGGCAGCCGACGCCGGCCACCGCGAGCACGAGCACGGTGAGCGCCAGCGCGGCTCGCGCGAGACCCTTCGACGGAGGTTGGACCACGGCCGGCAGCATAGCCGTTCGACGGACGAGGACCCCGGCGCATTCGCCGCGAGGCGCGCAGGCCCGACGCGCGGGTCAGCGCACGAGGTGCCACGGCACGTCGGGCGTGAGCTCGAGGTGCAGGTGGTTCTTGTGGTGACGGTCGTAGTGGGGCGTCAGCATCACCGTGAAGAGGTGCTGGTCGGCCGCCTCGCACACGATCGACCGCAGCTCGCGCGCCTCGATCGATTCGGGCCGGGGCGGCGGGGCGCCCGGGCCGCACGGCGGCGCGCCCGGCGTGCCGTGGAAGTCGCGGTCGACGTCGAGCGACGCCCGCGCGCCCGAGATCGGGTCGGCGCGCTTGACGAAGCGGTACGCGTCGATCGCCAGGCCTCCCGGGTGGCGGCGCTCGGGCGCGCCGCTCGCGTGACGGCCGGGGCGCCATGCCGAGAAGATCAGCACCTCCTCGACGTCGTGGGCGCGCAGGAGCGCCGACCAGTCGTGGAGCGCGAGGACGATCCGGCAGTCGAAGACGTCGAACGGGCTCGACGCGCGCTGGTGCGCCGGCGCGGCCGTGCGGAACACGACGCCGCCGACGCCGTTGGGGATGCGGACGGGCGCGAGCACGCCGGGGGCGCTCTCGACGGCGGTGACCTCGAGCGACCGACGCGAGGCCTCGGCGCGGCAGGCGTCGGCGTCGAGCGCGGCGTAGCGGGTCGCGGGGTGGGTCGCCCAGTCGGGGTGGATCGTCACGCGACCACGGCCGCGGATCGCGGGCGCGCCCTTGCGGCCCGATCGCTGGGCCGCCGGACCGCGCCGAGGCGCCGCGCCGATCGCCGCCGGCTCGCCCTGCGCCCGCGCGGGCCAGGCGGCCGCGAGCCCGAGGGCGAGGGAGATCAGGACCGCGCGACGCATGAAGTCTGCTTGTAGCGCGACCCGGCCCGGCTGGGCACCCGACGCGCCGCCGCCCGGGCCGACGCGCCTCGGTTTGACGGTCGAGCCGCGAGGGCCTACAAAATGAGCACGGATTCATGGGTGACCTCTCGCATCGATCGCGCAAGATCCTCTTTTCGTGCATCACGGAGTTCATCGCCACGGGCGACCCGGTCGGTAGCCGCACCCTCGCCCGCAAGTACGGGCTCGAGCTCTCCGCCGCGTCGATCCGCAACGTCCTGGCCGACCTCGAGGAGGCCGGCTTCCTCGAGCAGCCGCACACCTCCGCGGGCCGGATCCCGACCGACCGCGCCTTCCGCGTCTTCATCGACGCGCTGCTCGAGCTGCGCACGGTCTCGCCCGAGGAGCAGGCCCGGATCACCGAGCGCTTCACGGAGATCTACTCGCTCGCCGACGACCCGCTGCGCGCCACCGCCAAGCATCTCTCGGAGCTCTCGGGCGGCGCGGCCGTCATCGGCGCGACGAAGCCCGAGCTCCGCACGCTCTCGCAGCTGCGCTTCATCCCGACGCGGCCCGGGCAGATCCTCGCGGTGCTCGTCTTCGGTGATGGCACCGTCGAAAACCGCTTCGTCGCGCTCGACGCGCCCCTCGGGTCCTCGGATCTCGAGCGCGTCCACAACCTCCTGGCCGACGTCGTCGAGGGGCGCAGCCTCGGCGACCTGCGCGACCTGTTCGTGCGGCGCCTCGCCGACGAGCGCCTCGCCGTCGACACGCTGCGCCGGCGCGCGTTCGAGCTCGCGCAGCGCGCGACCGCCGAGGTCGACCGGCCGGCCGAGGTCGTCATCGAGGGCCAGGCGCGCCTGCTCGATCTACCGGAGTACGGCACCGACGTCGGCCGCCTGCGCAGGCTCGTGCGCGCGCTCGAGGAGCGCGAGGAGCTCGTCGGGCTGCTCGACCGCACGCTCTCCGCCGGCGCGGTCACGGTCTTCGTCGGCAGCGAGTCCGGCGAGCTCGGCGGCGCGCAGCTGAGCCTGGTCGTCGCCCGGTACGGCCAGCGCGGTCGCGCGTCCGGCACCGTCGGCGTGCTCGGCCCGACGCGGATGGACTACGCGAAGGTGATGCCGCTCGTCGACGCGACGGCGGCGGCGATGAGCCAGGCGATCGAGCGGGGGAAATAGCCGAGCGAAGGCGCACTCTTCGTTCACCGACGCGCCCGGACCGAGCCACCGGAGGCTGGTCGACAAGCAGGAGCGCGAGCCGGCCGACCCCGCCGCGGTGCTCACCGGGGCGCCCCGCCGAGGCGCGATAGCCGCCCGCGACGGAGCCTCGAACGGCAACCCTCACCGCCGCGGAGCCTGCGCGCCCGCCGCCCGCCGCACGCGCTCACGGCCCCCGGTTGGCGCGTCGTCCACCGGCTGGCTCGCAAGGCCGTGGAGCGGATGGATAGGGAGCGAGAGGGGCGCCAAGGACGCCAAGAGCGCCAAGGGAAGATTGGGGGTGGGGTGCCGCGAGCCTGCGCGTCCACGAAGGGCGCGTCCGACTGCCGGCCTCCGGCCCCGCAGGGCCCGCTTCACCCTTCCTCTCGCTTGGCGTCCTCGGCGTCCTCGGCGTCCTCCGGGATCCGCACCGCGGCGCCCGTGAACGCGTACTCAGGAATCGCCGGGCCCGGGGCCGCGGAGGTCCGCGTCGAGCCTCGCGATTTCGCGCTCGCAGGCCGCGTGCGCGAGGCCCCACGCGGCCGGCGGAGCGACCCCGCGCGCGAGCACGGCGAGCTCGCCCTCGGCCTCGGCCCAGTAGAGCCGCGCCTCGCGCTTGCGGCCGCGGGCCTCGGCGAGGCGAGCCTCGCGCGCGAGGGCGACGGCGAGGTCGTGACGGAGCGACGCGCGGTCGGGGTCGCGCTCGCAGAGGGCGCGGGCGATCCCCGTCTCCTCGTCGAGATCGACGAGCGCGCGGTCGAGGTCGCCGCGCGCGACGTGGGCGTCCCCGACGTGGCCGAGCGCGACCGACAGCTCGCGCAGCGCCTCGATCTGGGCTGGATGATCGGCCGCGAGGCGGCGCCGGAGCCCGAGGCACTCCTCGTAGACCGTGAGGGCGCGGCCGACCTCGCCGCGCGCCAGGCGGAGATCGCCGACGCGGTCGAGCGTCGACGCGAGGGCGCGCTGCCACGCGGGATCGGACGGGTCGCGGGCGGCGTGCTCGCGCGCGATCGCGAGCGCGTCGCCGAACGCCTCGAGGGCCCGATCGAGGGCGCCGCGCGCGCGGTGCGCGTCCCCCACGCGGTCGAGCGAGACCACCACGTCGCGCACCCGCTCGGGGACGCCGGGCGCGCGGCTCGCGAGGTGCCGCCGGATCGCGAGGGCCTCCTCGTAGGCGCCGAGCTCGGCGTCGCGCCGCCCGCGCGCGCCGGCGATGCGCCCGACGCGGTCGTGGCTCACGGCGAGGGCGCGCAGCGCGTCCACCGCGGCGCGGTCCTGGGCGACCACGCGGCGACGCAGGCCGAGGCTCTCCTCGTAGGCGGCGGCTGCCAGGTCGAGCTCCCCGAGCGCCGCGCGTGCATCGCCGACCGCGTCGAGGCCGAACGAGAGGCCGAGCAGATGGACCGGGTCGTCCGGCCGGCGGGCGACCCGACGGCGCTCGGCGTCGACGCGCACCACGGCGAGCGCCGCGGCCCGGCTCACCGATCCGGCGACGAGCTCGTGGTGCACCACCGCCTCGAGGTGGGCGATCGCGTCGGCGAGCGCGTCCTCGTCCTCGGGCTCGGCCGCGAGGCGCGCGCGCGCCGCGACGAGGCCCGCCTCGAGGTCGGAGCCGGAGCGGCGCACGGCGCGGAGCGAGTCGGTGCTGATCGCGCGCATCGGCGTGCTGCGATGACGCCGGCCGCCGGGCACCGCCGCGGCGACGAGCTCGACCGGCACGTGGACGTCGACGACGGCGGAGGCGCCGCGGGCGCCGTCGAGGTGCGGCGCCTCGCGGGCGAACAGCGCCTCGAAGCGGACCGGCACGCAGAGCACGATCGGCCCTCCGATCACGCTCTCGAGGAGGTCGCGCCGCGCCTCGAGACGGCGGAAGCACTGGGCCCAGGCGTCGTCGTCGAGCGCGAGCGCGCGCGAGGCGTCCACGACGATCACCGCGCCGGGCGCGCGCTCCTCGGCGTCCGGCGCGACGAGCCTCGCGAGGACCGTGCGGACCAGGACGTCGAAGGCGATCGGGTGACGCGCCGCCGTGTGGTGATCGTACGGATCGAGGCGCACGACGGGCAGCGGATCGCCAAGCTCGGCGGATGCCCGGGCGGCGACGACCTCGAGGGCCGCAGCGGCGACCCGCGGCGTGTCGCAGGCGAGCAGGTGCACGGAGAAGCCGTCCGGCGAGGCCAGGGCGACCGCGAGGCGGTCGAGCGCCGCGTCCGCGCGCAGCGCCGTGATCCAGGCTGGCTCCGAGCCGTCCCGCACGTCCCGCCCTCCTCCCGCCGAAGCGCGCCCCCCCGGGCGCGCCCGTCGCGCGACGCGCGCGCCGTCATAACAGCGTAACACCGCGCCGCGCGGCCGCCCGGGCGGCGGTTCGGCGACGGGGCCCCGGCAGCGCGCGCCAACCCGGCGGCTACCGCACCCGCAAGCGCGCCAGCACCCGATCGAAGTCCTCGGGGGGCGGGTCCTCGAAGCGCATGGGGCGCTCGTCGAGGGGGTGCGCGAAGCCGAGCTCCGCGGCGTGAAGCAGGATGCGCGGCGCCGGGATGGGCACGCCGCGGTAGTCGCGGATGTAGACCCGCTCGCCGACGAGCGGGTGGCCCGCCTCCGACAGGTGGATGCGGATCTGGTGGGTGCGGCCCGTCTCGAGCCGGCACGCGACGAGCGTCGCGCCGTTCAGCCGCTCGAGCGGCTCGACGTGCGTCACCGCGAGCTGCCCCTCGCGCCGGCCCTCCTGGACCGAGCCGCGCAGGCGGTCGCCTCGATCGGCCACGAAATGGCTGCGAAACGTGCGCTTCGGGACGTCGCCGTGGGCGATGCCGAGGTAGCGGCGGAGCATCGTGTGCTGGCGGAGCTGCTGACCGAGGTGCTTCTTCGCGGCGAACGTCCGCGCGAAGACGAGCAGGCCGCTCGTCTCCTTGTCGAGGCGCTGCACGACGCCGAGAGGGGCGCCGCGGTCGCGACCGCCCCCACCCTGCCGCCCGAGCACGTCGCGGACGAGCTCGTCGAGCGTCTCGGCGCGCTGCTCGGGCGTCTCGTCGCCGAACGGCACGGTGCTGATGCCGGCCGGCTTGCGCACGACGACGACATGGACGTCGGCGTAGACGATGAGCGACTTGTCGAGCGCGGCGAGCCGCACCGTGCGCGGGCGGGGGGCCCGGACGCGCACCTCGACGACCTCGCCGGGGGTCATCGAGCGGTCCGGGTAGACGTGCGTCTCGCCGCCGATGGCGATCTTCCCGGTCGCGACGAGCTCGCGCGCCTCCGACCATGGCCGGCCCGACAGGGCGCGCACGACGGCGTCGAGCCGCTTGCCGCCGAGCTCGATCGGGACCGTCCACGCGGTATCCGGCGTCGTGGGCGCGCTCGGCGCCTCCCCCGGAGCCGCCGCCTCCATCCGCCCGGCAGGCGGCGCTCGACGCGAGGATCCGGCCCTGGCACGTGGTCTTGCACCACGCGCGCCTGCATTTCTTCGACGGGTGTCCATGGCAACTCGATCCGCGATGTTGACACGTCGAGCGGCCGGGTCGGATGATTGCTTCGCCGGATTCGCCCCGGCGACCTCAAGACCCCGCGATCGGGCCCCTCGGCCGGACCGCGCGCCGGTGCACCGCCGGCGCACCCAGGAGATTCTCGTGGCAGCCACCGTCCTCGCCGTCGACGACAGCGTCACCCTGCGCAAGGTGCTCGAAATCACCTTCGCGGGCCCGGACTTCCGCTGCGTGACAGCGAGCAGCGCCGACGCGGCGCTCCAGAAGCTCCGGAGCGACAAGCCCGACGTGGTGGTCGCCGACGTCACCCTCGACGTCAAGAACGGCTACGAGCTCTGCCGGGCCATCAAGCAGGTGTCGCCGGAGACGCCGGTCCTCATCCTGTCGTCGAAGCACAACCCGTACGACCCCGCCAAGGGGTCGTCCGCGCAGGCCGACGACTACATGGACAAGCCGTTCGACACGCAGCAGATGATCGACAAGGTCAAGAAGCTGATCGCGGCGAAGGGCGAGGCGAAGCCCAAAGCCGCGCCGCTGCCGACCGCGCCGGTCGCGCAGCGCGCCCGCACCCTGACCTACAGCGCGGCGACGGGCGGCATGGGCGGCACGAGCGGGTCCGGTCCCATCGCCTTGACGCCGCAGCCCCGCGCGCCGGTCGCGCCCGCGCTCGGGACGCCCGCGACGGGCATGCCGCTGCAGGCGCGCCTGCCCCCGCGCGACGCGACGCCGGTGAGCCCTGCCGCGATGCCGACGCGCACCCCCGCCGCGCCGCCGGTCGCGCCCGTCGCGCAAGCCCCTGTCGCCGCCGCGGTCGCCGCGCCCGTGAACGGCCAGATGGCCGCGAAGCTCGCCGACCTCGGCCTCACGCCGGCGCAGGTCGACGCGGTGCTGACGCTGTCGCGCGAGGTGGTCGAGCGCGTGGTGTGGGAGGTCGTGCCGGTGCTCGCCGAGACGATCATCAAGGAAGAGATCGCGCGCCTGACCAGGTGACGTTGGGGCCGCGAGCGGCCCCAAACCTTGGGTGACGTTGGGGCCGCGAGCGGCCCCCAACCCCAGGTGACGTTGGGGCCGCGAGCGGCCCCGGGCGTTGGGCGCCGCCGATGCGCGGCCGGGGCGACGACCGGCCGTGGCGGGTCGCGCCCGTCCACGCAGGCGGCGCTCGTGTCGCTTCTGGGCGCCGGATCCTGCGGCTTGTGGCAATCTCCGCGGCCGCATGACGACCGAACTCGCCAAAGCCTACGATCCCAAGGACGTCGAGCCGCGCTGGTACCAGTACTGGCTCGACCACGGCGTGTTCGCCGCGAGCGACGCGCCCGGCGACGCGCGCCCGACGTACGTCCTGCCGATGCCGCCGCCCAACGTCACGGGGTCGCTGCACATGGGGCACGCGCTCTTCTGCACGCTCGAGGACGTGCTCGTGCGCTTCCACCGGATGGACGGCTACAACACGCTGTGGCAGCCGGGCATCGACCACGCGGGCATCGCCACGCAGACGGTCGTCGAGCGCATCCTGAAGCGCGAGGGCAAGACGCGGCACGACCTCGGCCGCGAGAAGTTCCTCGAGCGCGTGTGGGACTGGAAGGCGCAGAGCGGCGACCGCATTCAGCTGCAGCAGCGCGTGCTCGGCGTGTCGGCCGACTGGCCGCGATCGAAGTTCACGATGGACGCGGACCTGTCGAAGGCCGTCCGCGAGGCGTTCGTGCGGCTCTACGAGGAGGGCCTCATCTACCGCGACAAGCGCCTCGTCTACTGGGACTGCGAGGTGCACACGGTGCTCTCGAACCTCGAGGTCGACAACGAGCCGGCCAAGGGGGAGCTCTTCGAGTTCGCCTACGAGGTCGAGGGCGGCGGCGAGATCGTCGTCGCGACGACGCGCCCCGAGACGATGCTCGGCGACACGGCCGTCGCCGTGCACCCCGACGACCCCAGGTACACGCACCTGCACGGCAAGCGCGTGCGGCACCCCTTCCTCGACCGCACGTTCCCGATCATCTGCGACGCCGTGCTCGTCGACCCGAAGTTCGGCACCGGCGCCGTGAAGGTGACGCCGTCGCACGACTTCAACGACTTCGCGACCGGCAAGCGCCACGACCTCGAGTTCATCAACCTGCTCACGATCGACGGGAAGCTGAACGAGAACGGCGGCCCGTTCGCGGGGCTGGATCGCTTCGTCGCGCGCAAGGCCGTGAAGAAGGCGCTCGAGGAGAAGGGCCTCACGCGCGGGTCGAAGCCGCACGACCTGGTGCTGCCGAAGAGCCAGCGCACGGGCACCGTCGTCGAGCCGATGATGTCGACGCAGTGGTACGTGAAGATGGCGCCGCTCGCCGAGCCTGCGATCGCCGCGGTCCGCGAGGGCAAGACCAAGATCATCCCCGAGGAGTGGACCAAGACGTACGAGCACTGGATGACGAACATCCTCGACTGGTGCATCTCGCGTCAGCTCTGGTGGGGTCACCGCGTGCCGGCGTTCTACTGCGCCGACTGCGATCACGTGACGGTGACGCGCGAGGACGCGCCCGCGACGTGCGGCGGCTGCGGCGGGGCGAGCCTGCGGCAGGACGAGGACGTGCTCGACACGTGGTTCTCGAGCGGTCTCTGGCCGTTCTCGACGCTCGGCTGGCCCGAGAAGACGCCGGCGCTCGAGCGCTTCTACCCGGCGAGCGATCTCGAGACGGGCTACGACATCCTCTTCTTCTGGGTCGCCCGCATGATGATGATGGGCATCCACTTCATGGGCGAGCCGCCCTTCAAGCGCATCCTCTTGCACGGCCTCGTCGTCGACGAGACGGGCGACAAGATGAGCAAGGTGAAGGGCAACGTCATCGACCCGCTCGACCTCATCCACGGAGCGACGTTCGACGCCGTGATCGAGAAGGCGCTGCCGGGCGCGCCGCACGACGAGGCGCTCCGCAAGTTCAAGAAGGCGTACCCGTCGGCCGGGCAGATGGGCGCGGGCTTCGCGTCATACGGCGCGGACGCGATGCGCTTCACGCTCGCGAGCTACTCGCCGCAGGCCAAGCGCATCCCGCTCTCGCCGAAGAAGATCGAGGGATACCGCAACTTCTGCAACAAGATCTGGAACGCGACGCGCTTCGCGCTCGGCTACATCGACGGCGCGACGGTCGGCGCGACGCCGCCGAGGGCGACGACGCTCGCGAACCGCTGGATCCTGTCGCGCTTCGCGTTCGCGATCGACGGCGCGCGCACGGGCATCGCGGACTTCCGGCTCGATGACGCCAGCTCGGCGCTCTACCAGTTCTTCTGGGGCGACCTCTGCGACTGGTTCCTCGAGCTCACGAAGCCCACCTTCAACCCGAGCGAGGCGCTCGGCCCGGCCGCGGAGGGGCAGAAGGACGAGACGCGCGACGTGCTCGCCTACGTGATCGAGGGCGCGCTTCGGGCGCTGCACCCGTTCATTCCGTTCCTCACCGAGGAGCTCTGGCACCGCGTGCCGCGCGCGCCGGGCGCGCCGGTGTCGCTCGCGCTCGCGAGCTACCCGACGCCCGCGACGGCGCCGCGGGACCTCGACGCCGAGCGCGACATGGCCGCCGTGCAGGCCGTCATCGGCGCGGCGCGCTCGATCCGCAGCGAGCACGAGGTGCACCCGGGCGCGGAGATCCCGCTCGTGCTCCGCACCGACGACGCGCGCGTCGCCGCGCTGCTCGTGGCCGAGACGCGGGCGATCCGCACGCTCGTGAAGACGGCGGGGGCGCCGACGATCGAGGCGCGCGGCGGGGCGCGCCCGCACGGCACGGTGATGAGCGTCGCGGCCGAGACCGAGGTGCTGGTCGCGCTCAAGGGCCTCGTCGACCCGGCCAAGGAGACGGCGCGCGTCGATCGCGAGCTCAAGAAGGTCGAGAAGGACGTCGCCGCGCTCGAGAAGAAGCTCGCGCTGCCGAGCTTCGCCGACAAGGCGCCGCCGGAGCTCGTCGCGGAGTCGAAGGCGCAGCTCGAGGAGCTGCAGCGCAAGCGCGTCGCGCTCGGCGAGGCGCAGGGGCTCGCGGCGGAGCTCGGCGAAGCAGAGAAGCCGTAGCGCGCTCGGCGGGCCGTCCCTCCTGGCGGCGCAATCGCGCGGCAACGGCGGGGGTGCGGCGCGGCGCGCGTCGATCCCCGGGGAGGCGCGCGTCCCGGTAGGCGCGCAGCCCATCGGTCGCCGCGGGGTGGCGCCGAGGCAGACGCTCGCGCCGCTCGCGCGCGGGTCGATCAGGGACGCCGCGCACCGCTCGGCGAGGCGTCCCCCCTGCGGCTTGTGCCACGCGCGGGCGCGTGGTCCGCTGCGCGCGGTGGAACACGAAAAGCGAGCACCTCATGTAAGTGGCACAGCTGTGCTCGCTTGCGTCGTCGTCGTCGCGAGCTGCGGCGCCGACCCCCGGGAAACGGCGAGCGATTCGCCCAGCGCGCACCTCGCGCCCACGGCGCTCGGCACGGCAACGGAGGCGCGGCTTCGCGTCACGGCGCTGCGAGATCGCTTCCGCATCCCGACGATCCCCGCCGAGCCCCCGAACGCCGAACGACGACCCGCCTCGACGCCGCGGGAGTCGGAGCCCGTGGCCGTGGTGGGCCCCGGCGTCGCCACGTCCTTCGAGCCGACCGGCACCGGGAGCGTCCGCGCCGTGGTCCCGCGCGAGGCGAAGCGCCGGGTGCTTCGGGCCGCGACCGTCGAGCTGCCCCTGCGCGCGAACGCGATGGCGCGGGTGGAGGACGACACCACGCACGTGAGCGTCGGATTCGCCCTGCGCGACGCGGTCGACGCGCCCATCGGCGTGGCCGACGGGATCGCCGTCTACGCCGGCGCGCTCGCGGGGAGCGCGGTCGTGCACCGGGTCCACGCCGAGGGGACCGAGGACTTCGTCGTGATCGAGACGAGGCCGGCCCGCGAGGAGCTCGTCTACGACGTCGACGTGTCGCGCGTGGCGGGGCTTCGGCTCGTCAGCAACACGCTCGAGTTCCTGGACGAAGGGGGCGCGCCGCGGCTGCGCGTGGCGCCGCCGTATGTCGTCGACGCGAGCGGAATCCGGACCGATGCGCGGATCGCGGTCGACGGGTGCGCCTATGACACGGATGCCAGCGGGCCTTGGGGGCGCGCGGTGACGCGGGCCGGTGCGCCGCGCTGTGGGGTGCGCGTGACGTGGAGCGGAGCGCAATACCCGCTGATCGTGGATCCGAGCTGGATGGCGACCGGGTCGATGGCGACGAACCGCGCGTTTCACTCCGCGACGCTCCTCCCCTCTGGCAAGGTGCTGCTTGCGGCCGGTTTCGCCGGCGCCGGAGCCGTCGTGCTGGCGAGCGCGGAGCTCTTCGATGGGAGCGCGAGCTTCGCCGCCACCGGCTCGATGACGACGGCGCGCAGGAGTCACACAGCGACGCTCCTGGCCTCCGGCAAGGTGCTCGTGGCGGGTGGAACCGACGTCACCAACAAGTCCATCGCGAGCGCCGAGCTCTTCGACGGGAATGCCGGCTTCGCGCCCACCGGACCGATGACGAAGATCCGCGCCGGCCACAGCGCGACGAGGCTCCCCTCGGGGAAGGTCCTCGTCGCCGGCGGAATGAGCGCCGTGTACTTGTCGACCGCAGAGCTCTTCGACGGGAGCGCGAGCTTCGCGGCCACCGGCTCGATGACGACGGCACGCGTCGCTCACACTGCCACGCTGCTCCCCTCGGGCAAGGTGCTCGTCGCCGGCGGATCCTACGGCGGGGATTTGTCTGGCGCAGAGCTCTTCGACGGGAACGCGAGCTTCACAGCCACCGGCTCGATGACGACGCCCCGCTCCAGCCACACCGCGACACTCCTCCCCTCGGGCAAGGTCCTCATGGCGGGAAGCGGATCGAGCGCGGAGCTCTTCGACGGGGGCGCGAGCTTCGCGGCCACCGGCTCGATGGCGGACGCCCGCAGAGGCCCCACGGCAACCTTGCTGCCTTCGGGCAAGGTCCTCGTCGTGGGCGGCGACGGGGGGGGTGGGGTCTATCTGTCGAGCAGCGAGGCCTACGACGGGACCGCGAGCTTCTCAGCTACCGGCTCGATGGCCAAGGCACGCACCGGCCACACGGCGACGCTGCTCCTCTCGGGTCAAGTGCTCGTCACCGGCGGCATGGTAACCGGCAATGTCACGCTGGAGACCGCGGAGCTTCTCGGCATCGCGGCAGGCGCTCCCTGCGCCGGGGCAGCTGACTGCGCCTCCGGCTTCTGCAATGACGGCGTCTGCTGCGCGGGTCCGTGCGTCGGAGTCTGCTCGACGTGTGTCCTGGCGACAGGGGTGTGCGCGCTGGTGAAGAACGCCGTCGACCCCGACACCTGTGCAGTCGCCAACACCTGCGACCCGAGCGGCGCCTGCAAGCTCGCGAGCGGCCAGCCCGCGAACGACCCGGCGACCTGCGCGAGCGGCTTCGCCTCCGACGGCGCGTGCTGCGACACGGCCTGCGGCGCGGCGTGCGACGTGTGCCTGAAGTCGCTGGGTGCCCTCGCGGACGGCACGTGCTCCACCGCCCCCGCCGGCTACCCGGGCGAGCCTACGTGCGGCAACGGGCTCGCGTGCGACGGCGCGAGCTTGACCTGCCCCTCCTCGTGCGTCTCCGACCTCGACTGCGTGGCCGACGACTACTGCGCCGCGGACGGCACCTGCCGGCCGGTAGCGCTTCAAGGCGACTCGTGCAACACCGCCGCAGGCGCCGACTGCTTCGAGCCAGGCTGTCGCGAGTGCGCGACGGCCCAATGCGTCGACGGGGTGTGCTGTGACACCGCGTGCGACACCCCTTGTCAGGCGTGCACCGCCGCCCTGAAAGAGTCCGGGGCGGACAACGGCACCTGCGGCGCCGCGAAGGCGCAAACGAACCCCCACCACGACCCGTGCGAAACGAGCCCTACCTCGACCTGCGGCCCCAACGGGCTCTGCAGCGGCGCGGGGGCCTGCGGCCTCTACTACCCGCCCGGGACCTCGTGCGGCCCAAGCGTCTGCCTGCCCGGCAACAAGGCCGTCGGCGACGTCTGCAACGGGAGCGGCAACTGCGGCACCGACCCTGGCGGCGTCAACTGCAACGAGTATCTCTGCGTCGACGGCTCGTGCCCGAGCCAGTGCGCGACCGATGCGGATTGCATCGAGACAGCCTATTGCCAGACGGGCAAGTGCATCGCGAAGACGAGCAATGGCGCTGCATGTAAGAGCGCCAATCAATGCGCCAGCGCATTCTGCGTCGACGGGCGTTGCTGCAACGGCGCCTGCGACAGTCAGTGCTCCGCCTGCGACGCGACGGGGACCGAGGGGACGTGTACGCCGATCGTCGGCGCGCCCCACAACGGTCGCCCGATGTGCCCGAGTGCCGACGCGACCAAGCCTTGCGCGACGGCGACCTGCGACGGCGTCACGGCCTCGACCTGCACGGGCTTCGTGGGCTCCGGCACGTCGTGCCGCGCGGCGAGCTGCGAGAGCGGACTGCAAACGCTCCGGGCGAACTGCGACGGCAAGGGGGGCTGCCCGGAAGCGACCACGAAGCCGTGCGCTTCCTTCGCGTGCGGCTCCACCGAGTGCAACACGACGTGCGCCGCCGATACGGACTGTGCTTCAGGCTACACGTGCGACAAGTCGACGAGCACGTGCGTCTCCGGCGCTACGTGCGGCGCGGACGGCCACACGGCGACCGGCGCCAGCGGCACCACGACCGACTGCGCTCCGTTCAACTGCGATGGCAAGGGCTCGTGCAGGACGGCGTGCAGCAGCGTCGACGACTGCGCCTCTCCCAACGTCTGCGATGGATTTCACCACTGCGTCGCGCCCACGGCCTCCGCGTCCGGCGATGGCGGCGACTCGGGCGGATGCACGGTCGGCGCGGCTCGGCCGCAGCACTCCCCGTCGCGCACCCCGGCACTGATCGTCGTCCTCGGGCTCGCGGGCCTCGCCGCTCGCCGACGCCGAGCCGACCTCGTGACTTGAACGGCGCTGTCACCGGCCCACGCGCGCCTCCGCGCGTCGGCCTCCTCACGGCAAGGAGCAACCGGATGCGAGCCTGGATCGTTTGGTGTGCGCGGACGACCTTCGCCGTGCTCGTCGTGGCGAGCTGCGGCACCGATCGTCGAGAACCCGCTTCCGGTCCCACCGACTCGCCCTCGACGCCAACCGCCGTCTCGCGGTCGGACGCGGCGCGGGCCCGCGTGTCGGCGCTCCGGCGGCGCTTCCACGTCACGCCCGCCGCCTGGCCCGATCTCACCGAGCACGAGCCGCTCCCCACGCCGGCGCCGAGGCCCGTGATCGGCGAAGCCGCCGCCACGTCCTTCGAGGCGACCGCTGCCGGAAGCCTCCGCGCAGTCCTCCCGCACGAGGCGAAGCGCGCAGTCCTGCGAGCCGCGAGCGTCGAGCTTCCGCTGCGCGCGGACGCGATGGCGCGAGTCGAGGACGACGCGACGCACGTGAGCATCGGGTTCGCACTGCGCGACGCCAGCGCCGCACCGATCGCGGTGGCCGACGGTATCGCGATTTACGCCGGCGCGCTTGCGGGGAGCGACGTGGTGCACCGCGTCCACGCGGAGGGGACGGAGGACTTCGTCGTGTTCGAGGCGAAGCCCGCGCGCGAGGAGCTCGTCTACGAGGTCGAGGTGTCCCGCGTGGCCGGCCTGCGGCTCGTGAACGGCACGCTGGAGTTCCTCGACGAGGGCGGCGCGCCGCGCCTTCGCGTGGCGCCGCCGTACGTGGTGGACGAAAGCGGCACGCAGAGCGCCGCGACGATTGCTGTCTTGGGGTGCGCTCATGACACGGATCCGAGCGCACCCTGGGGGCGACCGGTGACGAGGGCTGGTGCCTCGCGGTGCGAGGTGCGCGTCGCTTGGCACGGGACGGGGTATCCGCTGCTGGTCGACCCGAGCTGGACGGTGACGGGGTCGATGACGACTGCGCGCTACCGGCACACCGCGACGCTGCTCGCTTCGGGCAAGGTGCTCATCGTCGGCGGCAACATCGGCGGCGTGATCACGAACGGGGCGGAGTTCTTCGACGGGAGCTCGAGCTTCGCCGCCACCGGCTGGATGACCACACCTCGGGAAAACCACACGGCGACGCTGCTCCCGTCTGGCAAGGTGCTCATCGCGGGCGGCAACACCGACGCCGCCCTCCCGCTGAGCAGCGCGGCGCTTTTCGACGGAATTGGCAGCTTCGTCAATACCGGCTCGATGACGGCGCCGCGCCTCGAGCACACAGCCACACTCTTGCCGTCTGGCAAGGTGCTCATTGCAGGTGGCCGCAACAAGGTGGCTTTCGAGGCCAGCGCGGAGCTCTTCGACGGAGGCGCGAGCTTCGCCCCGACCGGCGCCATGGCGACCGGGCGTTACGGCCACAGGGCGACGCTCCTCGCCTCTGGCAAGGTCCTCGTCACGGGCGGACGAGGCGTCAGCGGAGACCTGTCGAGCGCCGAGGTCTTCGACGGGAACGGGAGCTTCACCCCGACCTCCTCGATGGGGGCCGTGCGCAAATATCACACCTCGACCCTCCTCTCGTCGGGGAAAGTGCTCGTCACGGGCTGGGGGGCGAGCGCGGAGCTCTTCGATGGAAGCGGCAGCTTCGCCCCGACCGGATCGATGGGCGCGACGCGCTCGAATCACACGGCGACCCTGCTGCCGTCGGGGAAGGTGCTCGTCGTCGGCGGGTACGCCCTGACGGAGCTCTTCGACGGGCACACGAGCTTCGGCGAGGCCGGCTCGATGTCGGCTGGACGCGCCTACCACACCGCGACGCTGCTGCCGTCGGGCCAGACGCTCGTGGCGGGCGGCTACATCACTTCGAGCGCGGAGCTATTCGGCGTGCCTGCCGGCGCTCCGTGCGCCGCCGCGCTCGACTGCGGCTCCGACATCTGCAACGACGGCATCTGCTGTGTGGGCCCGTGCGGCGGACTCTGCACGACCTGCGCGGCAGGGACGGGCGCGTGCACCTCGGTGAAGGACGCCGTGGACGCCGACAGCTGCGGACCTTCGACCTACGCTCTCGTCGGCGCCTACCATGGCGGGTCGCCCGACGTGAACGCGATCGACTTCCAGAGCGGGTTCGTCACCGAATCCGCGGTGGCGGACGGCTCCAAGGGCAAGAGCGCCCTGCGGTTCATCGCCACCACCGACGGCACGCCCGGCAACCCCAACAAGTACGCCTACTGGCGGTTCTCGACGGCGTCGAGAGTCCTGGAGGCAGGCGACCACGTCGAGTACGACGTCTACCTGGAGAGCGCCATTCCTGGCACCGGCGGCCTCGACATCCAGAACACCGACGGGACGTACTGGCGTGGAGAGGCTGGCTGGGCAGACCAGAACGGGGTCGGTGCCCATCCGGCGACCGACCTCACCTCGTACGCCACCGGCCAGTGGTACCACCGGATCCTTGCCGTTCCCGCTGGCGTGCTCGGCAAGACGATCGCGAGCTGGGACGTCGTGGACGAGGACGACGCCGTCTCCCGGACGGCGTCCGTCTACTACGCGAACGTGGCGATCACGAACGGCGTCCATGGGGTCAAGTCGAACCGTTGCGACCCGAACGGGGTGTGCAAGCTCGCGAGCGGACAGCCCGCCTCGGATCCCGCAACCTGCGCGAACGGTCTCGCCTCCGACGGCTTCTGCTGTGACACGGCCTGCGGCGCGGCGTGCGACGTATGCGCCAAGTCGCTGGGTGCGCTCACGGACGGCACCTGCTCTGCGGCCGCCGTCGCGTACGCCGGCGACCCCGCCTGCGGCAACGGCTTCGCGTGCGACGGAGTGAGCGTGATCTGCCCAGCCACGTGCGTATCCGACATCGACTGTCTCGCAGGCGACTACTGCGCGGCGAACGGCGCGTGCCGGGTGCAGAAGGCCCAAGGCGACGCGTGCAGCGGCGCCGCGGGGGCCGACTGCCTCGAAGGAGGGTGCCGCGAGTGCGCGACCGGTCACTGCGTCGACGGCGTCTGCTGCGACACGGCCTGTGACGCGCTCTGCCAGGCCTGCAGCGCGGCCCTCAAGGAGTCGGCGCTGGGCGACGGCGTGTGCGACAGCGTGAAGGCGCAGACCAACCCGCACGGCGACAACTGCCCGGACCAGGGAGCCGCGGCGTGCGGCGCGAACGGCCTCTGCAGCGGGGCGGGCGCGTGCAGCCTCTACTACCCGGCCGGGACCTCGTGCGGCGCAGGCGTGTGCCTCCCCGGCAACAAGGCAGGCGGCGACATCTGCAGCGGGAGCGGGAAATGCAGCGCAGACCCCGTGGGCGTCAGCTGCGAGAACTACCTTTGCGACCAGGGCTCGTGTCCCAGCACGTGCGTCGCTGACGCGCAGTGCGTCGCGACGGCCTCGTGCCAGCAGGGCAAGTGCGTCACCAGAGCGGTCGATGGCGCCCCGTGCACCGGCGCCAATCAGTGCATGAGCAACCTCTGCGTGGACGGCTACTGCTGCAATGGCGCATGCGCGGGTCAATGCGCGGCGTGTGACGCGCCCGGCACGGAGGGGACCTGCACCCTGGTCGTCGGTGCGCCGCACGGAGGCCGGCCCACGTGCGGCGTCGCCGACGCGAGCGCTCCTTGCTCGGCGACGACGTGCGACGGAGTCACCTCGACGACCTGCGGCGGATTCGTGGGATCCAAGACGTCGTGCCGGGCAGGGAGCTGCGCGAGCGGCGTGGAAACGCTGCCGGCGAGCTGCGACGGCAAGGGCGAGTGCCCCGTCGTGATCACGAAGCCGTGCGCGCCGTACGCATGCGGGGAGGCGGTGTGCAAGACCACGTGCGGCGCGGACGCCGACTGCGCGTCGGGCAGCAGCTGCGACGAGTCGACGGGCGCGTGCGTCGCGGGGGCGACCTGCGGCAAGGACGGCCACACGGCGACCCGCGTCGACGGCACCAGCGTCGACTGTGCCCCGTTCAACTGCGACGGCACGGGAGCGTGCCGGACGACCTGCGGCACCGTGGATGACTGCGCCTCTCCCAGCGTCTGCGACGGCGCGCGCCGCTGCGTGGCGCCGGGCGCGTCCGGCGACGAATCGGCCGGGTGTGCGGTGTCCGCGCGTCCGCTTGGCGGGTCCGCTCCACGCCTCCCCGCGCTGCTCGTCGCGATCGGCCTCGCGGCCCTCGGGGTGCGCCGGCGCCGCGCACGCCCCGGCGCCTTCCCGCCCGACGGCCGGAGGTCGGGCGAGGCCGCTACGAACCGAGATCGATCGCCGGCGGGACCGCGCCGTCCGCGGAGATGATCACGTCCGCCGTGACCTCGCGGGCCCCGGCGCGCACGCGCACGCGACGGGTCGAGCCGACAGGCCCCGTGAGGTCGACGACCCCGTCGCGCGACGGGACGCGCGCGCCGTCGACATCGACCGTCGCGGTCGAGGGCAGGACGACGAGCCGCACCGTGCGCTTCGGGCCGAGGACCGCCGACGCCGACGCGGAGCCGCTGGCCGACGGCGCCGCGGTGGGTGCGGTCGCCATGGCGGACGGGATCGGGGGCGTCGATCGCGCGGGGGCTTCGGAGACCGTCCGAGCCGAAGTGGAAGCCTGCTCTGGGGTGGGCGGGCCCGACCCGGGTCGGATCAGCCCGAATCCGACCCACGCAGCGCCGCCGAGCGCGACGATCGCCAGCACCGCGCCGATCGGAGCGACCGCCGACGAGCGCACTGGAACCGAAGCGCCGGAGGACGTCATCGCGCCGCGCGCGTCCGTCGAGGACACCGACGACGAGCTCGCCGCGGACGCGGGCCCCTCGGTCCCGCCCGGCGCCGCGCGCGGGCCTGGGCTCATGACGACCGTCCCCTGGGGCCCGGAGGCGATGGGGCGAGAGAGCGGCGACGCCTCGCCCGGCGTCGTCGGTCCAGAGACCAGCATCGACGTCCGAAGGCCGAAGCCGCCCGGCACGAAGCGCCGGATCGCGTCGAGGAGCTCGGCGGCCGTCTGGAAGCGGTCCGCCGGATCGCGCATCAGACAGCGGTGGACGATCGCGGCGATCTCGGGGGGGACCCACGGGGCGACTTCGCGGATCGGCCGCGGCGGCTTGACGCACAGCTCGACGAGGAGCTCGGCAATCGACGTGACCCCGTGGAGCGGCGCCTTTCCGGCGAGGGTCTCGTAGAGCACGACACCCATCGACCAGACGTCGGTCCGGTGATCGATCGTCTTGAGCCCTTGAGCCTGCTCCGGAGACATGTAGGCGGGCGAGCCGAGGAGGCTCCCGGTCTTCGTCAGGCCCTTCTGACCGTCCTCGCCGAGGTGGTCCATCTTGACCTTGGCGATGCCGAAATCGAGGATTTTGACGACGATCTCGCCGGCCTCGCCCGTGGCGAGGAAGAGGTTCGCGGGCTTGAGGTCGCGGTGGACGACGCCGACCTCGTGGGCCCTCACGAGCCCGACGCACGCCTGGCCCACGATGCGGAGCGCCACGTCGAGGGGCAGCGCGCCGAGGCGGACCACGACGTGGTCCAGGTCCTCGCCGGAGAGGAGCTCCATCGCGAGGTACGCGAAGCCACCCGGCTCGTCGGTGCCGCTGTCCAAGACCTGGACGACGTGCGGAGTGACGATCTGGCCCGCGGCCTTCGCCTCGCGGTGGAAGCGCGCGACGTGCATGGCCTCGGCGAACGATCCGCCGAGGATGACCTTGAGCGCGACGCGGCGACCGGTCCCCTCGTGAATGGCCTCGTAGACCGCGCCCATGCCCCCCTGACCGAGGAGCCGGACGACCCGGTAGCGTGCGCCGACGAGCTGGCCAATCACGCGGAGATCACTCGAAGTTCCGGGCGGCCGCCGACGTCGGGGCGGCGGAAGGGCGCGGCGGCGCGGCGGCGGGCGCGACGGCCCTCGGCGCGGCCGACCTCGAGGGAGCGGGTCCGCCGACCCCGAGCTCGACCTTCGGGGGGATGGCGCCCCCCTCGGCGATGACCACGTCACTGCGGGTCTCGCGCGCGCCGACGGACACGCGCAGCGGGTGGACGCTGCCGAGCGTGCCAGAGACGTCCAGAATGCCGTCCTTGGCCGTGACGGGCGCGCCGTCGAGCTCGACGGACGCGGTCTTCGGGACGATGACGACCTTCACCGTGCGCGCGGCGGGCTCGGCCGCGACGGGGGCAGGCGATGGCACCGGCGAGACGATGGGCGCGGAGCCCGCGGCGGCCGCCGGCGCCGCCGTGGCGACCGAGACGGGCCCGCTCGAGCCGGCGACCCTCGAGAGCGCGAGCCCGCCAATCCCTGCGACCAGGACGGCGCCGACGACGGCCATCGCCGCCGATCGCCTCGGCGCGGTCAGGGGCTGGGCGAACCCCTGATCGGAGCCCGTCTGTCCCGGGAGGCCGCCGGTGGCCCCCGACACGCCCGTCCCGCGGAGCGAGGCGAGCCCGTCGCCCGTCGTGCCCATCGCCAGGCGCGGCGCCACGTAGCTCCTCTGCTGCGGCGTGACGCCGACGAGCGCCTGCTCGGTCAGCGCGCTGCCGCCAGGCAGGCAGGCCCGCAGCGCCTCGAGCATCGCCTGCGCGGTCGGCGGGCGCAGATCCGCGTCCAGCTGCATCGCGCCGTGCACGATCGCCGCGACCTCGGCCGGCACCCACGGGGCGACCTCCTGGATGGGCGGCGGCGGCGCCGAGCAAATGGCGATGATCAGCTGTCCGAGCGTGTCGACGCGGTGATACGGCGTGAGCCCGCTCAGCGCCTCGTAGAGCACGGCGCCGAGCGACCAGACGTCGGTCCGATGATCGATCGTCTTCAGCCCCTTGGCCTGCTCGGGCGACATGTACGAGGGCGACCCGAGCATCGCGCCCGTGCGCGTCAGGCCGTGCCCCTCGTTGCTGCTCGCCTGGTCCATCTTGACCTTGGCAATCCCGAAATCGAGCACCTTGACCACGACCTCCCCGGCGTCGCGGCGCGCGAGGAAGAGGTTCGCAGGCTTGATGTCGCGATGGACGACCTGCGCCTCGTGGGCCTTGTGCAGGCCGATGGACGCCTGCGCCGCGATGCGCAGCGCCAGGTCCGGCGGCAGCGGCCCGACGCGGCGGATGAGCTGCTGGACGTCCTCACCCGCGAGCAGCTCCATCACCATGAACGGAAAGCCAGAGACCCCGTCGCGGCCCGTGTCCAGAACCTGGACGATGTGCTGCGTGTCGACGGCGCCCGCGGCCCGGGCCTCCCGCTGAAAGCGCGAGACCAGGTCCTGGTTCTTGGCCAGGTCCGCGCTGACGATGACCTTGAGCGCGACGCGCCGGCCAGTGCCGACGTGGACCGCCTCGTAGACGGCGCCCATGCCCCCCTCGCCGAGCACGCGGATCACCTGATATTTGCCGTCGACGAGCTTCCCTATCATCAGCGAGCGAGAGCGTAGAGGCTCACCGAATCGCTCGCAAGCTGCGCCAGGATCGTGTCCGCCGCGCGCAAACGGCGCGGCGGCCGTCATTGGCGCCACGCGGCCTGGCTGACCCCGCTAGACTGCCGCCGATTCTCCCAATCCGCGAAGGAATCGCCCTTGAAGCTTCGACGAACCGCGGTCGCCGCCTCGCTCTTCGCCTGCACCGTCCTCCAGGGGTCCGCGCTCGCGCAGCCCGCGCACGCCGGCAAGGGCGCGGCGAAGCCCGCAGGCGCGCCGGCCTCGCCAGCGCCCACGCCCGCCGCGCAGGGGGGCGAGGATCAGGGGAAGAAGGACGCCGCGCGGGAGCACTTCCAGAAGGGCCTCACCCTCTTCGACGAGGAGGCCTGGGACGCCGCGCTGGTCGAGTTCATGACGTCGCGGTCGACGTACCCGACGCGATCGGCGACCAAGAACGCGGCGCTGTGCCTCCACAAGCTGCACCGCTTCGGTGAGGCGCTGGCGATGTTCGAGGAGCTCCTCGCGTTCCCGAACCTGCCCGCCGAGGACAGGCAGCTCGCCGAGCGGGAGGTCAAGACGCTCCGCGCGCTCGTCGGCACGATCACGCTCGCGGCTTCGGAGGCCGGCGCCTCCGTGACGCTCGACGGCCGGGATCAGGGCGCGGCGCCGCTCGCGGGGCCGATCCGCGTCGACGCGGGGACGCACACGCTGCGCGTCTACAAGGACGGCTTCGAGCCGTTCGAGGCCCGGCTGCAGGTGCTCGGCGGGCAAGCGCAGGAGGTGCGAGCGACGCTCCGCCCGCTGATGCAGGCGGGCCGCCTCAAGGTGACCGAGGCGAACGGCCGGGTGCTCGACGTCGTCGTCGACAACGTGGTCGTCGGCAAGACGCCCTGGGACGGCGCGCTCGCGCCCGGCGATCACGCCGTCGTGCTGCGCGGCGCGGGCGCGCTCGGCACGCAGCCCGCGAGCGCTCCCGTGAAGCTCAACCAGGTGACGCCGATCATGCTCGCGGCCGAGGAGCTGACCGCGGAGGTCCGCGTCACGCCCACGCCCGCGGGCGCGACCATCGCCGTCGACGGCGTGACCGTCGGACGAGGCACCTGGGAGGGCAAGCTGCGCAAGGGCCGGCACACCATCGAGTCCGCGCAGGAGGGGTTTCTGCCCTTCGCGCGCGTCGTCACCCTCGAGGACGACAACCGCGAGGTGATCGCCGCGGAGCTCCTGCGCGATCCGAGCTCGCCGCTCTGGAACCAGAGCCGGCCCCGGTTCGTGCTCGAGCTCGACGCGGCGTTCGCGGTCGCGCCCAAGCTCGGCGGCGACGTCGCCGGCTGCGCCAGCCCGTGCCGGACCCGCCCCGCGCTCGGCTTCGCGGCCCTCGGGAGAGGCGTGTACCAGTTCCGGTCGGGCTTCGGGATCGGCGTCGAGGCCGGCTACCTGCTGCTCAAGACCTCCGTCGACGACCGCGCGACGACCCTCACGCCGACCGGCTTTCGCAACCCCGGCACGGCCCACGACGCGCTCACGCTCGGCGGCCTGATCGCCGGCGGCAACGCCGCGATGCGCCTCGGGTCGAAGGCGCCGCTGACCCTCCGCCTCGGCGCGGGCGTGCTGCTCGGCTCCGTGAGCGACCAGCGCAGCGGGGACTTCGCGACCCAGGCGCGCGCCTCGAAGCCGTCCCATGCGTACTCGGTCGCCGACGTCGGGGAGTCGCCCGCGGCGCGCTACTTCTACCTCACGCCCGAGGTCCGGGTCGCGCTGCCGATCGGCGATCACGTGGAGCTCTCGGCGGGAGTCCAGGCAATGGTGCTCATCGCCCTGTCGCAGCCGAAGTGGGTCGGGGATCAGAAGCAGGTCCTCGCCGGCGGCGACGGGAGCGGCACCTTCCCCGACGAGACGCTCACGGGCAAGACGATCGTCGTGATCGCCCCGGGATTGGGCGCGCGGTACGCGTTCTGACCGCGGCCCCCCCCCCGCGGATTACGTCAGGGCTTGACGCCGGAGCACGCCTCGAACGCGCCGTCGCAGTTCGTCGCGCGGCAGTCGGTGCACGCCTGACCGTTCTGGTCGGCCATGCAGTCCGTGAGGCACTTCGAGGCCGCGCACAGCACCTCGTCGCCGAAGCACGCGGTGCACGCGTCCGACAGGCCCGTCTTCTCCTTGATGCAGTCCTTGGTCGGCTTGTCCTGACCGATGAACGTGGTCGCGCAGTCGCTGATGCTCTTGTGGAAGGCCGTGGGGTCGGCGCTCTGGATGGCCTTGTCGGCGTCGTTCGTGCAGGCCGCTGTGGCGGCGCCGCCGCCCGCGCCCGCGCCGCCGGCGCCCGCGCCACCCGCGCCGCCCGCGCCCGTGGCGGTCCCCGTCCCGGTCCCGGTCCCGGTGGTGGCGGAGGTGGTGGCGGACGTCGAGCCGGGCGTGGTGCTGCTGCTGCAACCCGCGAGGGCGACGAGGAACGCGGAAACGAGGACGATCGAGCGGTGCATGGGTGCGGTCTCCTGCCCGCGCGACGAGTGGCGGGCGCGCAGCCGATACCACCAACCCGGGGCTCGTAGGAAGGCTCCAGCGCGTGGCTCGCGCGGCGGCCGACGAAGGCGGGGCGAGCGAGCCGACGCCGAACGAAGGGCTTGCGCTTCGCGAGCGCGCGGTGGCACGTAGGCGGTCATGCCGGTTCGGGCGGGATCGAGCGGACGGCGCGTCCTGACCCTCCTGGTCGAGCGGCGCTGCAACAGCTACTGCCTCTTCTGCGGCCAGCGCGAGGTCGACGAGGCCCTCGTCGCCTCCCGACGGCGCCTCGGGCTCTCGGTCCCCGAGACGACGTTCGGCCACATCCGCGATCGGTACACGCTCGAGTCCGCGATCCAGGCGCTCGACGAGGCGCGCGCCCAGGGCTTCACCGAGGTGAGCTTCCAGGGCGGAGAGCCCACGATCTGGCCCGACCTCGCGTCGCTCGTCGGGCACGCGCGGGCGCTCGGGTTCGATCACGCGAGCGTGGTCACGAACGGCCGCCGCCTGGCGGACGCGCGCTTCGCCGCGCAGCTGCTCGAGGCCGGCCTCGACGGGATCACCGTCTCGGTGCTCGGCCCCGACGCCGCGACCCACGACCGGCTCGCGGCGGCCCCGGGGTCGTTCGATCAGCTGGTCGCGGGGCTGCGCAACGTGCAGGCGCACGCCGCGCGATCGAGCCGCCCGGTGACGATCTCGGCGAACGTGGTCACGAGCGGCCTCTCGTACGCCTCGCTCGCCGAGGAGGTCGCGCTGCTGGCGGATCTCGGCGTCTCGAGCCTGACGGTGCACCTCGTGCGCTTCAGCGGGATGGCGAACGACCCGGCCATCCGCGCGCTCCTCGGCTTCGACGCGCGGGCGATCGCGGGGCCGCTCCGCGCAGCGGCGGGGGTGGCCGCGCGCCGCGGGGTCGGGCTCCACGCGAGCGACGTGCCGCTCTGCCTGCACGCCTCGCCGATCCGCGCCGAGGACGTGCGCGCGCTGGCCGACCGCGGGTCGGTCGAGGAGCACCGCTTCGAGGCGGCGGGCTATGCGTACCGCGCGGGCACCTCGCAGGATCTGCGGAGCCCCGCGGGGTGCGCGCGCTGCCTCCTCGCGCCGCACTGCCCGCGGCTGCCGGGCGAGTACCTGCGCGGCGACGCGACGACCACGATCGATCCCCTGACGGCAGCCTCGTGGCGCGGATCGGTCGACGAGGCGCTCGCGGCGGTCGACCCGCGCGCGCCCGACGCCGTGGGCCGCGTGTGCGCGCTGATCGAGACGTCGCGCGCGATCGAGGCCCTCACCGGGGACGTCGCCGTGCAGGCGACGAGCGCGCACGTCGACCGCGCGCTGACCGACCTCATGCCGTACGTCTGGAGGAGGCGCGACGCGACCGCGCTCGCGGCGGCCGTCGCGGCCCGCATCGGGCTGTTCCCCATGCGCGAGGTCCACCTCGAGGCGGACGCCTGGCTCTCGTTCGTGAGCGAGGCAGGGCTGCCGTCGTCGGGCCGCGAGGGGCGGTCGCCGATCCGCATCGCGTTCGGTGACGCCCTTTCGGTGCGGCTCTCGGGCGCCGAGGCCGAAGACGGCGTGGTCGCGATCACCGGGGTGGCGATCGAGGTCACGCCGACGACCGACCTCGCCGAGCGGATCCTCCGACGCGCCGCCGCAGCGCTGATCGGCGGGCCTTTCGTGGGCGCTAGGCGCGCGCGGATCGGCCGACGGCGGATCGACGTCGAGACGGACCGGGGCTCGTGGGTGGTGATCGCGGCGCAGGGCGACGGCGCGATCGTCGTCACGCCAGCGGCGCGCTGAGGGGCCGCCGGACGGCGCGGCGGCGCTTGGTCCCGGGGCGATAAGTTGCTACGCCCGCGCCACCCGATGAGCCAGACGCCGGAGACCGAGGCCAGCGCGGCCGAGAGCGAAGCCCAGCCCCGCGATTTCGAGCGCGCGGGCGAGCCGGACGCGATCCCTGGGGCGACCGACGAGGAGCCGAGGGCCGACGACGCCGAGGACGCCGATCCGGACGAGGGGCCGCCCCCGCTCCTGCCGCGCGGCAACCCGCTGCGGCTCGGGCGCGGCGGCGCGACCCTGGCGGCCGGATCGCTCGTCGCGTTCCTCGTGATGGCCATCGGCCCACAGTTCCGCTTCGGCGTGCCCGTCGCGACGATCGGCGTCCTCCTCGCCACGTTCGGGCTGCTCGATCTGCTCGGATCGTTCGACGACCCCGACGTCCGCGTGGCCAGCCGCGCCACGCTCCGCGGCCTCGCGCGCCCGCTCGCGGTCCTCGGCGGCTGCGGCCTCGCGCTCTTCGCCGCGGTGAGCGCGGCGGTCGCGGGGTACCTGCCCGTCGCCGCGTCGGCGGCGATCATCCCGGCGGCCTTCCTCGGCCTGGTCGTGGGCGGCTTCGGCGTCGCGGACGCGATCGGCGCGATCGCCCACGATCCCGACGGCACGCGCCGGCCGCTCCACCGCCGCCACGGCTTCTGGCTCGTCTGCGCGACCACGCTGCTCTACCTGCCGATGCTCGGCAGCCACTCGCTCTCCGATCCGTGGGAGACCCACTACGGCGAGGTCGCGCGCGAGATCCTCGCCCGGAACGACTGGATCTCGCTCTGGTGGGCGCAGGACGGCTGGTTCTGGTCGAAGCCCGTGCTCGACTTCTGGCTGCAGGCGCTCGCGATGGCGACCTTCGGCGTGCGCTTCCGGTCGAACGGGATGCTCTCCGCCGTCACGGAGGGCCGCGAGCCCTGGCCCGAGTGGGCCGTGCGACTGCCGATCTTCCTGCTCACGCTGCTCGCCGGATACCTGCTCTACAAGGCCGTCGCGCGGACGTACGGCCGGCGCGCAGGCCTGCTCGGCGCGCTCGTCCTGACGACGATGCCGCAGTGGTTCCTGGTCTCGCACCAGACCATGACCGACATGCCGTTCGTCGCGACGATGGCCGCGACGATGGCCCTCTTCCTGCTCGGGGCGAGCGAGGACCCGGATCGCGAGGTCCGTGTCCACGAGCTCGACGTCTTCGGCGTGAAGCTCCGCTTCTCGGCGTATCACCTGGTGATCGGCGCGATCGTGGCCGTGACCCTGCCGCAGATCCTCTACCTCCTTTCGCGCAACTTCACGCTCGATCTCTCGCCCTTCCGGCCGCGCTTCCACCCCGACGTCTTCAGCAACGGGTCGCCGGGCAACTGCGGCCTGCCGGGCAACGACGGCTGCCGCGCCGTCAGCGCGACCGTGAAGGGGCTCACGCCGGCGCTGCAGGCGCTGATCTGGGCGCAGGCGCTCGGCATCGTGCTCTACGTCAACTGGGGCGAGCGGCGCGCACAGCGGCTCTTCTTCCTCGGCGCGTGGTTCTTCGCCGCCGTGTCGACCATGGCCAAGGGGCCCGCCGGCTTCGCGCTGCCCGTGGTGGCGGCGCTCGGCTACGTCGTCGCGACGCGGCGCTACCGGGATCTCCTGCGCATGGAGGTGACCTCGGGCCTGATCGTGCTCGTGACGCTGACGCTGCCGTGGTTCGTCGCCATGTACGCGCGGCACGGACAGCCCTTCACCGATCGGCTCATCTTCCACGACATGTACAAGCGCGCCCTCACGCACGTGCACGACACGAACGAGGGCGAAGACGTGAGCTTCCGCTTTTACGTCTGGCAGCTCGGCTACGCGATGTTCCCCTGGACGGGGCTCGCGCCGGCGGGGCTCGTCGCGTGGCTGCGACGGCGTGAGGCCGCGAACGCGAAGAGCGACACGGCGATCTTCTTCGCCATGTGGTTTCTGTGCTCGTTCGCGCTCTTCTCGCTCATGCCGACCAAGTTTCACCATTACATCCTGCCGGCCGTGCCGCCGGCGGCGATGCTGATTGGCATTCTCCTCGACGACCTCCTCGCGCGCGCCGCCGACGGAGAGGGCGAGTCGGCGGCGGGCTCGGCGGCAGCGTTCCGACGGCGCTTCGAGCGAGCGATGCTGGGCGCGGCGGCCGCGTCGGGCGCCGGGCTGGTCGCGATCGTCGGCCGCGACCTCGCCAAGGACGTCGAGGGCCAGCCGAGCCACATCCGGCTGCTGCACCTGTTCACGTACAACTACCGGCGACCGTGGCCGCCGTCGCTCGATTTCTCGCGACCGCTCTGGGCCTTCACGATCGCCGCCACCGTGCTCACGCTGGCGCTCGTCCTCGCGAGGCACCGCAGGTTCGTCGTGCCCGCGCTGGTCGCGCTCGGCCTCGCGTTCGCGGCGTGGGGCCTCGACGTGTACTTCGTGAAGACGTCGCCCCACTGGGGGCAGCGCGAGACGACCGTCGCCTACTACCGCGCGTCCGTCGACCGGCCCGGCCCGCTCGTCGCGTACCAGATGAACTGGAAGGGCGAGAACTTCTACACGGGCAACCACGTGCCGGCCTTCGTCTCGAGCGGCAAGAAGTTCACCGACTACGTCGCTGAAGAGCGCAAGAAGGGCTCGAAGACGCTCTATTTCGTCACCGAGCACGGCCGAGCCGGATCGCTCTCGACCGAGCTCGGCGCCACCAAGAGCTTCGAGAAGCTCACGACTCCCGAGCTCGACAACAAGTTCCTGCTGATCCGGGCCCAGTTCGAGTAGCGCCGCCCGGCGCGGGCGCCCCCGCCCCGATCGGTTCGCGCGCGCGTGGCGCCATTTGCTACGGTCGCGCGGTCGGGGCGAAGGGTCCCGTCGCTGCCGACGGATGGCAGCTGGAGCGAAGCGCAGCCCGTGGACGACCCGACCCTCGACCCCAGCAAGAGCACGCCCTCGGCGGATCCGCGAGGCCCCGCCGAGGCGGCGCCTCCGATCGCCGCGCCCGCGGCGGCAGCACCCGCCGAGGACGCAGCGGCGACCGAAGCGACGGCGCCGCCCGAGGCCGCGCCCGAGCCCGATCCGCACGCGGCGGAGCCCGAGGTGCCGCCGGTCGCCGTCGCGGACGCGGGCGGCCTCCAGGGCGCGACCGCGCTCCTCTGGTCTGCGGCGATCGTCGCGGCCTCGCAGGCCGGCGCGATGGTCACGCGGCGCCCCGCCGGGGCGAGCGCGCGCACCTGGGCGACCGTCGAGGTCTACGTCGCGGGGCACGTGATCGCGATGGCCCTCGCCGCCGCGGCCGGCGTGCTCGCATGGCGGCAGATCGCGCCGCGCTCGCGCCTCGCGGGGTACCTCGTGATCGCCGGGATCGCGCTGCCGTTCGGGCAGATCACGCTCCGCGACGACCTCGCGGGCGCCGCGCAGAAGCTCGAGGACTCGACGAGGCTGCTCGTCGCCGTCGGGCAGCCGCTGCTCGTCGCCATCGTCGCGCTGTCGCTGCCCTTCGCCCTCGCCCTCGGCCGCGCCAGCGCGCGCCCGTGGGCTCGCTGGGCCGCCGTGCTCGCAGCCGCCGCGATCGGCGCCGCGGGCGCGGTGCTCCAGCCGCAGGGCTACGAGGGGCTGCACCTCCTGACCACGCTCATCGCCTGCGCGCTCGGCGCGGCCGCGATCGCGGGCGCCCGGCCGCCGGATCGCGCGCTCCGGTGGCCGCGCTGGGTGGGCCGCGGCGCGGTCGCGATCGCGGCCGCCCTCGCGATCGGATCCGTCGCCGTCTGGCCTCCGAACGCCGTCGTCGTGCTGCTCGGCGCCGAGCCCGCCGCGGTGCTCGTGCCCCACCTCGCCCGCGTGCACCTGCGCCTCGCGGCGACGCGCGTCGTCCCGCCCGCACAGAAGGAGTGGTTCTCCGATCGGTCGGCCCTGCCTCCGCGGCCCCCGACCCAGCCTGACCGACCGCCCGCCGACCTCGTCCTGCTCATCGGCATCGACTCCGTCCGCGCCGCGCTCCTCGCCGACGAGGCGCAGCGCGAGCGCCTGCCGGAGCTCTTCCGCCTGCGCGACGAGGGTGTGTGGTTCACCGAGGCGCGCAGCGCCGGGGCCTCGACCGCGCCGGCGCTCGCGAGCCTGTTCTCGAGCCTCTACTACTCGCAGCTCCACTGGACGACGCACCCGAAGCGCAGCACCGAGGTCTTCCCGCACCTCGACCCCTCGCCGCGCTTCCCGGAGCTGCTCGGCGCGGCCGGCGTGCGGACGGTCTCGATCGACACCACCGGCTGGCTCACGAACGAGTTCGGCATCGTGCGCGGCTTCAAGATCGAGGAGGGCGCCCGCAAGGGCCGCGGCTACCCGGCCGCCGACGTGGTGCTCGGGGCGCTCAACCGGCGCCTCGGCCGCGCGCCGTCGCGCACCTTCGGCTTCGCCCACCTGCTCGATCCGCACTCGCCCTACCAGAGCGCCGGCCGCTTCGCGACGCCGTACGAGGGGTATCTCGCCGAGATCGCGCTCGTCGACAAGGCGATCGGCCGGTTCCGGGCGAAGCTCGAGACGGAGGGCACGTGGGCCCGCACGACGCTCCTCGTGTTCTCGGACCACGGGGAGGCCTTCGGCGAGCACGGCACCACGTGGCACGGATCGACGGTGTACGACGAGCTGCTGCGCGTGCCGCTCCTGATCGTGTCGCCCGACCTGACGCCCCGCCTCGTCGCGGCGCCCGTGTCGCTCGTCGACCTCGGTCCCACCATCCTCGACCTCATGGGCGTCGCCACGCCCGGTCGCATGATGGGTCAGAGCCTCGTCGGCCTGGCGCGCGGAGAGGGGGCGCCTCCGACGCGGCCGATCGTCGCCGAGGCGCGCCTGAAGCGCGCGATGGTGCTGTCGAACGGCCTGAAGATCGTCCAGGACTCACGCAAGCTCGGCGTCGAGCTCTACGACCTCGCGCGGGACGCGAAGGAGGAGCACAACGTGTTCGACGACGTGCCCGACGGTCGCAAGAGCCTCGGCGTGCTGGGCGCGTTCTTCGACGAGCACACGCTCCGGCGCCCCGGCTACGAGGTGCCCTATCGCAAGTGGTGAGCGCCCGGAACGCGGCGGGCGCTCGCGCCGGAGCCCTCAACCCGGCGGGGCGATCGCCTCCGCGAGGGCCCGCAGCTGGGCGCGGCGGCCCCTGGCCCGTCGCGCTCCGTGACCCGCGCAAGGGAGGAGCGGTCGAATCAGATTCCGTCGTCGTGCTTCGGTCTCGCGCGCGCGGACGACGGCTTCGGCGCGGAGGCGGGCCTGGCGGACGAAGACCCCGACGGCGCGGCGGCCGAGTCCGCAAGCGCGACGACGGACGCAGCGGGAGCGACGACGGGAACCGTGATCGCGGTCGCCGGGGGCGCCGCGCTCTGCGGGGCGCCGGACATGGCAGTCAGCGAGCGGACCGCGACGCCCGTCGACGACCCGCTTCCGGCCGGGCTGGCTCGATCGGGGGCGCTCTGCAATGGCCCAATCACGAACGCGCCGTCGCCGACGGAAGCCTTGCTGGCCTGCCCGGATCCGCTCGCCAGCGACCGACGCGAGGCCGAGGTCCGCGGGGCCGCACGTCGGGTCCCGGCACCACCCGCCGCGCGGACTTCGCCGTCCGGGCGGCGGGCTCATCGCCCCGGGTCCGGTGCCGGAGCGGATTGCGGGGCGAAAGCGCAGAGGCAACGGCCTTCCGCCGCGATCGAAGCGGCGCGCCGCCCATTTGGTGCTTCACCCGCGCCCGCCACGCTCCGATAGTGAGCGCATGGATCGTCTTCTCCTCCCCGCCCTCGCGCTCGCCCCCCTCCTCGCGATCGCCGCCGCGGCCTGCGGGTCCGGCGACGGGGCGAACGCGGGCGGCGACGGGACCTCGTCCTCGACGACGAGCGGCGGCGAGGGCGGCGCGGCCACGACGAGCGCCTCCGGTGGCGCGGGCGGGGCGTCGACCACCACGGCCTCCGGCGGCGCGGGCGGCGCGACGACCACGAGCGCCGGCGGCGCGGGCGGGTCGACCACCACCACGGGCGCCGGCGGCGCGGGCGGGGTGCCCGGCGCGTGGTGCCAGC
>CAIVJW010000449.1 GCA_903906315.1 uncultured delta proteobacterium
ACTGAGTGTTCGAGGTGATCTCGTCCAGCACGGAGGCCACCGACCGCGGCAAGAAGATGCGCATCTACCGGCGCGAGGGCGTCCGGCACCTGTGGCTGCTCTGCCCGTCGCCGCGCACGCTCGAGGTCTATCGCCTCGAGGCCGGGCGCTACTCGCTTCTCGACACGTTCGAGGGCGACGACGTCGTGCGCGCCGAGCCGTTCGACGCGATCGAGCTCGCGCTCGCGGTGCTCTGGCAGGGCTAGGCACCGAGGTGCCAGGGGCGCATGCGCCTCTGCGCGATGGTCACCGAGCGCGCGATCATCCGGCGCTTCCTCGCCGGGGTCGGGGAGTTGGTCGAGATGCCGGAGCGGTCGCCGAGCCGCCGGCTGCCGTATTGGAAGTCCGTGGTGATGCGCCGCAAGGCCACGGGCGACGCGCAGTAGCCTGATCACCCGTGGGGCGGCGGATCGCCCGCAAAACAAGATACATGCCGCCACTTCGAAGTCGTAACACCAGCGTCGCAGGAATACGCATTCGCCTCGACGCACCCTTTGCCGGCCGCGTAGTCGTCACACGGTACCGCTTCTGGGCGTCGGTCGCGGCGCTGAGGACGAGGGTCGAGGAGAGCCCCGACTCGCCCGTCCGGGCTTGCGTGCTGCCGCTGTTGTTGCTGTTGCTGCATGCCGCGAGGGGCAGCAGCAGGGCCCCGACACCAGACGCTCGTAGTCATCGCCCTGGCTCCTTGCTGCTTCACCCTGTCCACCCGGCGCATCGAGCTCATGGGCTTCGATGAGGCCTACCGTCGGATGCGCTTCGTCGGGTCGGATTCGAGCGGGCACACCGCGGCCTTCGCGGGCCCGGGTGGGACCCCACGTCTGCGGCGCCGGCGCCGTCGACCCCGGGGCGGCCGCGTCCTCCGCTACGGCGACAGCTCGCCGGGGTTGGCGCGGGGCGGGGACCGCGCGCCGGTGGGCGCTGGCTTTCCGGTGCACCGCCGCGCTCGATGCCGAGGGGGTGGAGGATGCGCCGGATCTCGGCCGGGTCGGTGATGGCGGCGAGCGGCCGGAGGCGGCCGTGGCACGCAGGACTGGCGAGGACGTCGACGTCGCAGGTGCGTCGGAGCAGGCGCCCAGTCGAGCCTCGGTGAGGTCGCGGTCAGCAGGCCGTCGAGGAGGCGCGTCGCAGGCCGGACCGTGATCGGGTTCACGCCGAGGACGTCGACGTCGACGGGCACGTTCCTCGGTGCGGGCGCGGGCCCCGGCGGTGCAATCGCGCGCGGCGCGGGGGAAGCCGCAAACGCGGACGACGGCCCCAGGGACGACAGCGCCTGCTGCTGCGGGCTTGGGAGTTTCGGTGCCGGGCGCGGGTCCGACTCGGCCGGTGCGGGCGCGCTCGAGACCGGGAGGGCTCGAGCCGGCACGCCCGGCGGGCACGTCGGCGTGACCGAGAGCGACGGCCTGCGCGGCACCACCGCGGCGCGGCGCTTCGAGTGGGGCGCGAGGACGCCGTGGTAGCGAGCGAGCGGGTAGCGGGGCGGCGGTACCAGGGCCGCGAGCCGCGCGAGGAGCTCGACGGGGGTCATGATCCGGTGCGTGGCGCGCCGGGTCGGGACCTTCAGCCGGTACGTGACGCAGCCGTCGGCGAGGAGCTCGAGGCGCTCGTGCGCGAAGGCCGGGCGCGCGCAGTACCGCAACAGGCGCTCGCGGGCTGCGTCCTCATCGGCGGCGATGCGCACGGCGGCCTGCACGTTGAACCCCGCGTGCTCGGCGGTGAATGGGCCCGGGCGGCGCGCGAACCGCGCTTCATCTGGTGAGCGCTCGGTGCCGGCGTCCGTTCGACCCGCGCCCCGGTGCTCGAAGGTGCCGCCTCGAAGCGCGACGGCCGCGCACGCGTCGATGGCCGTCTGTGGCGCCGGCTCGGTGCTGCCGAAGCGGTGGTCGATCACCTCCTGGGCGGAGGCCGCCGCGCCGTCGGCGCAGGCCCGCGCGACGTGGGGCCTGAGCGGTGCGGTCAGCCCTCGCAGAAGGACCGGACCTCGGGGTCCATCGACCCCTTCGGCGAGCGTCTAGCTACCGCCGACCGCCCCGTCCAGCGCGACCTCGCGGCCCTGCACCTCGAGGCGGTAGCGCGAGTTGACCGTCTCGATGTAGAAGACCTCGCGGCCCGCGAGCCGCAGCACCCGCTTCACCGGCGTGGTCACGTACTCGTGCATCCCGTCCGAGAACTCGATGACGACGACCGAGCCTTTTCGCGGTGCACGGACGAGTCGACCCACGACGGCGCGCGACCCTCGTCCGAGCTTGCGGAGCACGACCTGCACCCCACGATGGTAGCACGCAGGTCGAGAGCGAGCACAAGCTCGCGCGGGAGTCCATGTCTCGCGGCGCCGCCCGCGCGCTGACCCGCCGCGACCTCGCCTCCGAGGTCGCCCGCCCTCGGCGCGTAACGGTCCGGAGTCACGAGGTTCTTCCCCGCGCGGAGGCCTCACGCTCCCCGCTCGCGCTGAGGTCGCCTCCGGCCCGACTCCGCACCCTCCGCGGCCTTCGTAGCGTTTTTCGTTGCGCCCTGCCGGCGACGAGGGCTGATTGCGGCCCGTGTCCGCCGAGGGTGTCCGCGCTGAGCAGGCCGTCTCCGCCCCGTGCGCCGCGACGAGCTCGGAGCCGGTGCGCCCTCCGCACCCCGAGGCCTCGCCGTGGCGCCCGCGCTTGCACGGCAGCGTCGAGGTCATCACCGGCTCGATGTTCAGCGGCAAGACCGAGGAGCTGATCCGCCGCCTCAAGCGCGCCCTCTACGCGCGCCAGAAGGTGCAGGCCTTCAAGCCGCGCGTCGACGTCCGCTACGACGCCACCCGCATCGTGAGCCACCAGGCGCTCGCGGTGGACGCGGTCGCCGTCGCGACCAGCCAGAGCCTCGAGGCGCGCGTCGAGGACGGCACCCAGGTCGTCGCCATCGACGAGGCGCAGTTCTTCGACCGCGGCATCGTCGATGTCTGCGAGCGCCTCGCGAACCGGGGCATTCGCGTCATCGCCGCCGGTCTCGACCAGGACTACCTGGGCCGCCCCTTCCCGCCGATGCCCGAGCTCATGGCCATCGCCGAGGAGGTCACGAAGGTGCACGCCGTGTGCACCGTGTGCGGCGCGCCGGCGAGCCGCTCGCAACGCCTCATCGCGGAGACGTCGACCGTCCTCGTCGGTGGCGCCGAGGCGTACGAGGCGCGCTGCCGCATCTGCTTCGTTCCGCGCGACGACCAGCGCACCGTCCACGAGGGCGACGACGACCCGACGCTGGTCGAGCGCCGCCCCCTCCCGGCCGAGTGACGCGGCGGATTCGCGCGGCGTGGCCGGCCTCGGTCCCGATCAGCGCCGCGCCGTCGACCCGGCGGGCTCGCTCGGGTCGCGCACGCCGGGCGCGTTCTTGTCGGCGAAGTACACGCGCAGCATGTCGGACGCGAGGTTCGTCGCCTTCACGCGCCACTTCAGGTGGTTCGCGGCGAGCACCGAGATCGCGACCTCGGGCTTGCGGCTGGGCGCGAAGCCGACGAACCACGTGTAGAACGGCCCGTCGACCGCCCCCTTCGTGAGCGTGCCCGTCTTGCCCGCGATGCGGACGTCCGGCAGGTACGGCTTGCCCGCGCGATCGTGGAACGACTTGTAGCTCGTGCCCCCGTCGACCGTCGCTTCCATCATGGTCGTGATCGAGGCCGCGGTGCTCTCATCCATCACGCGCCGCACGACCTGTCGGGCCGTCGGGCCGTGGTAGACCTCGCCCTCCGAGTCCTTCACCGTCTGCACGATCGAGAGGCGGATCATCTCGCCCGCGTTGGCGATCGTCGTCACGAGGTTCAGCGCCTGGAACGGCGACATCGTCGAGTTCCAGAACCCCGCGGCCGTGCGCGCGAAGCCGAGCTCGTCGTCCGGGAACGTCAGCGAGCTCGGCGCGATCTTCACGTCGAACGGCAGATCCTGGCCCCAGCCGAGCCGCGCGGCGACGCTTCCGAGCTTGTCGCGGTCGAGGTTGCGATCCGCGAGCCTCGCGAACACCGTGTTCAGGCTGCGCCCCATCGCCTGCGCGAGCGTGGCGCACCACTTGTCGCGGCGCTGGTTGTCCACGAGGTCGGCGGCCTTCAGCGCGTGCTCGCCGCCGGAGTAGCACTGCCGCGTGTTCGGCGTGGCGCCGGCGTGCTCGACGAGCGCCGTCGCGGTGACGATCTTGAAGACGCTCGCGGTCGGCGCGTTCGCTTCGGTCGCGACGTCGTGGAACGGACCGTCCTCGACGTAGCTCGCCCACGCGAGGATGCGCCCCGTCTTCACGTCCGAGAGCAGGATCGCGCCCTCGGGCACGTGGCCCGCCCGCAGCAGCGCCAGCGCCGCGCGCTGGTACTTCGTCACGAGCGTGAGCTCGGCCTTCCGGTCGCCGTAGGCGGGCGCGGTGGCGAGGCTCCCGCGGTCGTCGATCTTGCCCAGATCGAGCTCGGTCAAGGGTGGCGGTGTCACCTGTCGCGTGATGGCCGGCACGCCCGCAGCCTGCTTCGGCTTCGCGAGCATGTCGGCGAGCTTCGAGTCCTGCTGGCGCAGGAAGGGAAGCGACGCGGCGACCAGGACGACGGCCACGCCGATGGCGATCCACTGACGCATCGAGGCTCGGGTTAACCTCTACGCTGCCCTCGGGCCAAGAATGCGTGGCCCGATCGTGGTCGGTTCCCGGGCTGGACGGACGCGGCCTGGCTTGACCCACTTCGCGGACGCATGCGAGCGTGCGCGCGCGCGACGCCGAGTCGTCGCCGTCCCGTCACCATCCGCGCGTACGGGCAGGGCAGATCGCCCTCCAACGGCCACGGGGCCTCGGAAGGACACGACCATGAGACTCACCGACAGGACGTTCCTGGGCTTCACCGTCACGCTCGCGTTTGCCGCTCTCGCGTCGAGCGCCCACGCCCAGCCGGTGCCACCGCCCGTCGCGCCGCCCCCTGCGGCGGTCGCGCCCCCCGCGACGCCGCCCGCAGCGGCTCCGGCCCCCCCGCCTCCACCCGAAGCGGCCCCGCCGCCTGCTCCGCCCCCGCCCGCGCCGCCGCCCCCTCCGGCGCCTCCGCTCACCGTCGCGGGTCCGCCGCTGCCCCTTCCGCTTGCGGCGCCCGGCGTCGCGCCGCCGCCGCCTCCGCCTCCCCCCGTGCTCTTCAGCCACGCGCCTCCCGCGGGCCTCGGCGTCGGCCGGGACGGCAACCCGCTCGCGGGGTACCACAACGGCCTCTTCTACCTCCGCGACACCGACGACAACTTCCGCCTCTATCTCGGGGGGCGCGCGCAGGTCGACGCGCTCATCCCGATGGGCCCCGGCGTCTCCGACACCGCCCTCAAGCCGACGCTCATGATCCGGCGCATCCGCCCGGAGATCTCCGGCGAGATCCTCAAGCGCTGGTCGTTCATGTTCGCCGGCGACTTCGGCCAGACGGGCATCGACAACGCGCGCGGCACGAACGAGATCCAGGCGGCTCGCCCCGGCGTGGCCCCGAGCGCGACGACCGCGCGCTTCGCCTCCGCGCAGGGCACCGCCGTCCGCGCCGCCGTCACCGACGTGTTCCTGAACTACCGCGCGGTCCCCCTCTTCAACTTCCAGATCGGCCAGTTCGACGCGCCGTTCTCGATGGAGAACCGGACCAGCGACAAGTACCTGCCCTTCATGGAGCGGTCGCTCGCCGTCCGCGCGTTCGGCGTCCCCACCAACAAGGAGCTCGGCGCGATGCTCTGGGGCGAGGACGAGGGTCGGCACGTCGCCTACGCCGCCGGCGTCTTCGGCGGTGACGGGCAGAACCGCCTCGACGTCGACAACCGCGCGGACTTCTTCGGCCGCGTGTTCGTCCACCCGCTGTCGACGTTCGGCGGCCCGCTGAAGGACCTGCGCCTCGGCGGCAGCGTCCGCTACGGCGAGCGTCAGCAGAGCTTCGTCCAGTACGACTACACCCCGATGACGACCCAGGGGGGCTACGCGTTCTGGAGCCCCATCTACAACGGGTCGAAGGGCTTCACCCACGTCCTGCCGTCCGGTGGCCAGCTCGGCGCCGCGGGCGAGATCCGCATTCCGGTCGGCGATTTCGACGTCACGAGCGAGCTCATCTACATCAACAACCGCACGCGCGAGGCCGTCGAGGGCTTCCAGGCGACGAACACCGAGCGCCTCGGCGCGATGAAGGGCACGGCGTACTACGTCACGCTCGGCTACTGGCCCTTCGGCCACCGCGACGTCAACGGCATCCCCGGCTACGAGAACCCGGCGCACCTCGACTTCAAGAAGGTCGCGCCGCGCCGGCCGCTCCAGGCGCTGCAGCTGCTCGTGAAGTGGGAGCAGCTCCACGCGAAGTACGAGAGCGCGAGCCGCGAGGGCACCCCCGACGCCAAGAACGTCGACGGGTCGGTCAAGGTGAACGTCCTCGAGCTCGGCGCGAACTACTGGGCCACGAAGCACCTGCGCCTGAGCGTGAACTACGGCCTCAACATGTTCCCCGGCGCAGCGCCCTCGAGCGCCTCGAAGGCGGGCGATCCGACCTGGAGCTCGGACCAGCGCGCGGTCGCCCCCGGCAACACGATCGACAAGGGCGTGAACGACGACGCGCGCAACACCGCCTCGGTGCTGCACGAGCTCATGTTCCGGTTCGCCGTGGCGCTGTAGCCGCGGGACGGATCCTCCGGGCCGCGGCCCGCAAACGAGCCCTGCCCGGCAGGGCGGAAGCGACTATCCTCTGCCGGCCGGGCGCGGGAGGCGCCGAGCACGCATGGCCGAGGCCGTTCGAATCACCGCCGAAGTCGAGGTCTTCGACAACGCGACGCTCGTCGCGCTCGTCGGCCCGGGCAATGAGCTCCTTCGCGTGCTCGGTCGCGCGGTCGGCGTCGAGGCCGGCGTGCGCGGAAGCACCATCCGCCTCGCCGGCAGCGCCGAGCGGGTCGCGCTCGCCGAGCGCTTCCTCGCGGAGGCCGCGCAGCTCGTCCGCGCCGGGACGCCCCTCGAAGCGCCCGACGTCGCCCGTGCCATCCAGGCCCTGTCGGACGACCCGGCCCTGTCGCTGCGCGAGCTCTTCGAGGACGTGGTCCTCGTCAGCGCGCGCCGTCGCCCCATCACGGCCAAGAGCCTCGCGCAGAAGCGCTACATCCAGGCGATCCGCGCGCACGACCTCATCTTCGGCATCGGTCCCGCCGGCACCGGCAAGACCTACCTCGCCATGGCGATGGCCGTGCACGCGCTCCTCGAGCGGCAGGTCAAGCGCATCATCCTGACCCGCCCGGCCGTCGAGGCCGGCGAGAAGCTCGGCTTCCTCCCCGGCGACCTCGCCGAGAAGGTCAACCCGTACCTCCGTCCGCTCTACGACGCGCTCCACGACATGATGGACGTCGACAAGGCGCAGGGCCTGGTCGCTCGCGGTCAGATCGAGGTCGCGCCGCTCGCGTTCATGCGCGGCCGCACGCTGAACGACAGCTTCGTCATCCTCGACGAGGCGCAGAACGCGACGAGCGAGCAGATGCGCATGTTCCTCACGCGCCTCGGCTTTTCCTCGCGCGCCGTCGTCACCGGCGACGTCACGCAGGTCGATCTCCCGTCCGGCGCCCGCAGCGGCCTCGCCGAGGCGCGCGACCTCCTGACGGGCATCGACGGCATCGCGTTCTGCCAGTTCACCGAGATCGACGTCGTTCGCCACCCGCTCGTGCAGAAGATCATCGTCGCCTACGAGCGTCGTGACGCCGAGGCCCGCGCACGCGCCGACGAAGCCCGCGTCCGCGTCGACGACGCCCGCGCACGCGGCGCTGGCCCCCCGCCTCCGCCCCCTTCGGTCCCTTCCAGCCCGGCCGCCCGGCGCGGAGAACGATCATGACCACCTCGGTCGCGCCGAGCTCCGCGGAAAGCCCGCTCACGGCCCTCGGTCGCGTCTTCGATCGCCTCGCCGCCGATCCTCGCCTCGCCGCCGACGTCGTCGTGCGACCGCACCCGCTGCTCGCCGTCGTGCGCCGCGGCGTTCACTCCGTGCTCGTCGCGCCCGCCGTCGCGTGGGACGCGGGCCGCGACGCGCTCCGCCCGTTCGCCCACCAGCTCGCCTCCTCCGAGGCGCTGCTCTTGTTGCTCGGGCGGCCCGCCGAGCTCGACCTCGCGCAGGCGCTGAACCGCGGCCTCGGCTCCCTGCTCACCGCGTCGCCGACCGCCGACGAGCTCTTCGTGGCGCTCCATGGCGCCTTCGAGCTGCTCGAGGCGAAGGCCCGCTCCGAGAGCCGCGGCAAGTGGCTGAGTCGCTACCGCTACGAGCTCGGCGAGCTCATCGAGATCGCCAAGGCCATCACGACCGAGCGCGAGCTCGACAAGCTCCTCGGCCTGATCCTCGAGAAGAGCCGCTTCATCACCGGCGCCGACGCCGGCAGCATCTACGTCGTCGAGGGCGACGACCCGGATCCCGGCCGGCGCCTGCTGCGCTTCAAGCTCTCGCAGAACGCCTCGGTCGTCTTCGATTCGCGCGAGTTCACCGTGCCGGTCAGCGCGCGATCGATGTCGGGCTACGTCGCGCTGCACAAGAAGCCGCTCGCGATCGCCGACGTCTACGACCTGCCGGCGCAGGCGCCCTACGGCTTCGACCGCTCGTTCGACGCGAAGACCAGCTACCGCACCAAGTCCATGCTCTGCGCGCCGCTGCTCTCGCGCGTCGGCGACGTCGTGGGCGTCCTGCAGCTCATCAACAAGAAGCGCGATCCCGAGCGCCGCCTGCTGACGCCCGAGGACGTCGACGAGCAGGTCATCCCGTTCGACGAGCGCAGCGCGGAGCTGCTCGGCACGCTCGCGTCGCAGGCCGGAATCTCCCTCGAGAACGCGATCCTCTACGACGAGATCCGCCGCATGCTCGAGGGCTTCGTGCGCGCCAGCGTCGAGGCCATCGAGCAGCGCGATCCGACGACCAGCGGCCACTCGCGCCGCGTCGCCGACCTCACGCTCGCGCTCGCCCGCGCGGTCGCGGAGACGGACTCGGGCCCCTACCGCGGCATCACCTGGACCCGCGACGATCTCCTGGAGCTCGAGTACGCCTCGCTCTTGCACGACTTCGGCAAGATCGGAGTCCGCGAGCAGGTGCTGCTCAAGGCGAAGAAGCTCTTCCCCGAGGAGCTCGCGACGATCCGCGCCCGCTTCGAGCTCGCCATCCGCGCGCTCGAGGTCGACGTGCTCACCCGCAAGGTCCGGGTGTTCGAGCGCGGCGCCCCCGCCACGGAGCTCGGGGCGCTCGACCTCGAGCTCGCCGGGCGCCGCGCCGAGCTCGACGCCGGCTTCGAGGCCATCCTCGCCGCCAACGAGCCCACCGTCCTGCGCAGCGGCGACTTCGCGCGCATCGAGGCCATCGCGCGCGAGCGCTTCACCGACCTCTCGGGCGCCGTCCGCTTGCTGCTCGAGCCGGCGGAGCTCGCGAGCCTATCGGTCACGCGCGGATCGCTGACCGACCGCGAGATGGACGAGATCCGCAGCCACGTCACGCACACCTGCCAGTTTCTCTCGCAGATCCCCTGGGGCAAGCAGTTTCGCCACGTCGCGCTCATCGCCGGCGCCCACCACGAGCGCCTGAACGGCACCGGCTACCCGAACCGCCTGCGCGCCGAGGAGATCCCGCTGCAGTCGAAGCTCATGAGCGTGAGCGACATCTTCGACGCGCTGACCGCCCACGATCGCCCCTACAAGAAGGCCGTACCGATCGACCGCGCGATCGACATCTTGCACCTCGAGGTCAAGGACCAGCACATCGACCCCGAGCTCGTGCGCATCTTCGTCGAGGCGCGCGTCTGGATCGCCGCCGGCATCGGGAGCTGACGCTCCGAGCGGCTACTTCTTGGCGAGCGAGATGGCGGCCTCGCGCACGAGGAGCGCGTCCGGTCCGGCCGCGCGCAGCTCGCCCTCGAGCTTGCCTTCGACGATGCGCGCAACGACGACGCCCGTCATCGCGCTCGCCGCGGACGGGTCGTCGGGCATCAGCGTCACGCGCACCCACGCGCCGTCCACCTTGCCGACGAGCGCCCCGTCGCCGAGCGCGCCCTTGCAGCGCCCGCGCGCCTCGCCCGTGGGCGCGACCGTCAGCGAGATCGTGCCCGCGCCGACCGCGACCTTCCCTCCGTCCGCGGTGCGCGCCTTGTCCTTGATCTTGGGCGGCAGCGCGAGCGTCGCCTTCTTCGCCTCGTACTTGCCCTCCCAGCTACCCGTGAGCGTGGTCGCGTTCGCGCCGGCCACGCCCGCCGACGCGGACGCCGAGGGCGTCGCAGCGGCGGAGGCGGCCGCCGCGAGGGCCGCGTCGAGGTCGAGCCCCGTCGGGCCCGGGCTCGTCACCGGGGGCAGCTCGGTCGGGCGGCGAGGGGGGTCGCCCTCGTCGCACGCGGCCAGCGCGGCGAGCCCGCACGCGAAGACGATCGCCGCGGCGCTCTTCATGCTCGCCCCGGTGCGGGCTTGCGCCAGGCGAGCGTCCAGTGCCGGTCGCTCGTGACGCGGACCGCCGCCGCTTCGACGCCGTGCGGCTGCACGCGCACGACGACCTCGTCGACGGTGAGCGCGGCCCGGAGTGACGCCTCGAGCAGCGCGCGCTGCGCCGGGGTGTCGTCGGCCGCGTGCGACGCGACGATCGCGGCGACCGCGGCTTCGTCCTCGGGGCGCGCCAGATCGCGCACGAAGAGCACCCCGCCCGGGCGCAGCACGCGCACCATTTCGGCGAGCGCCGTCTCCGGCTCCGGCACATGGTGGATGATGCTGTTCGACATCACGGCGGAGAACGTCGCGTCGTCGAAGGGCAGTCGCTTGGCGTCGATCCGCTGCAGCCGGATGGCGTCGCCGAGGCCCTCGCGCTCCACGTTCTCGGCGGCGACCGCCAGCATCGACGGCGCGAGGTCGACGGCCGTCACGCGGGCGTCCGCGCGGCGCGCGCAGAGCGCCACCGGGATCCGCGCCGTCCCCGTGCCCACGTCGAGCACCGCGCCGAGGTCGGGGGCGAGCGCCGTGAGGTCGTCGCAGAAGGCCGCGTTCACGCCCGCGTGGTCCATCGCGTCGTAGTCGCGGGCCTCCTCGTCGGAGTCCATCACCTCGGGCTCGAGCACGCGCCGGAGCGGCATGGCCGCGCATCCTTCGCGCTCCGCTCGTCTTCGTCAAGCGCGCGAGCGCGGCGCGTCGTCGGGGTCGCGCGTCGGCGCCGAGTGGCGCGCTCCGCGCCGGGCGATTCGAGGCTCCGAGGCGGATTTCGCTCATTTCTGTGGCGATCGCGGCTTCGCGAACCCCCTACCCCCCGCCCCTTTCCCCGATTTCCGGGGGAAGGGGAGGAGACGGCGCTTCGACGCGAACCCTCCCCCTTTCCCCCGAGATCGGGGGTTAAGGGGTGTCTCCCAGAACGGCGAAACTCGAGTCCGAGGCGGCGCCTGGCGCGGCTTTCGAGGAGCTCGTTTGGTTTCCGTGAATGGTACTACATTCTCCTTATTCGCTTGCGCCGATGGGCCGTTATCGGCATATTCGCACCTGCCGGGCGAGGCAGGCCGGCACTGACATCTTCGCAAAGGCGCGCCGGACCCGCTCCGGCGCCGGAGTCGCAATGGCTACCAACCGCGAATTCGCCGCCCAGATCATTGACCTCGTCCTGTCCCGGCTGCCCGACCACGTCATTCTCGAGGTCGTCGGCCGCCGTCTCGGCCAGCCCAGCTCGGGGTTCCGCGAGCCGCGTCGCGGCCCCGCGAAGCCCGCGCCGAAGCGTGGGGAGCCGCCCGCACGCGCGCCGCGCGGGTCCTCCGTCGAGCGGCAGGAGCTGCTGGCCACGGTCGAGCGCATCGTCCGGGCGGGCACCGGCCTCAGCGCCAGCGACGTCGCTCGCGCCGCCCGGCTCCCGCAGTCTCGCGCCGCCGCCGCGTTGAAGGAGCTGAAGCTGGGAGGCCGCATCTTCCAGGGCGGCGATCGGCGCTTCGCGCGCTACGCCGGCGACGCCAAGCTCGCCACGCAGGCCAGCGCCACCGCCCGCCAGACGGCACCCGGCCCGATCGTCGGCGCGAAGGCGTCGAGCACCGTCGGCCGCGGGAACGGCTAGCCCGGCGCGCGGGCTACGGCGGGCCCCAGGTCGTGCCGCCGTCGTCCGTCGCCATGGCGTAGAAGCCGCGGCGGCTCGTGCCCGCGAGGTCGCCGACGAGCAGCAGCAGCACGCGCTTGCCGAAGTCGACCAGCGCCGCAACCTCGAGCTTGCCGCGGTCGCCGACGCCCTCGCCGAGCACGCGGGCGAGCTCGAAGGTCTTCCCGCCGTCGATCGACTGGGTCACGTAGACGCCCCACCGGGCGGCGTCGCGCTCGATCAGCACGGCGACCACCCCCTTGTCCGTCGGCGCGACGAGGACCTCCTGATCGTGCGGCTCGGCCCACGGCCGGAACGGCGAGTTCACCGGCGTCACGCACGCGCTGCCGAGGTCGCACGTCACGATCTGTAGCCCCCGGGTCTTCGGGTCGACGGCCTCCACGGCGACCCGGTCGCGCGTGCAGCCGAGGCGAGCGTCCTTCGCGATCGGCAGCGGCACCGGCACGGTCACGCTGCGCCCGGCCGAGATGCCGACGACCGATCCGCGCGGCGCCCCCGCGCCCACGCGCTGAAACGTCCACTCGTCACTGTCGCAGGGCGTCGCCGCCGCGAGCTCGGCGTACGCGCCCCCGAACGGCCCCACCGTCTTCGGCGCGTCGAAGCTCTCGCCGGTCGGGCTCCACGGCCTCGCGAGGAGCGCGCCGCCCTTGACCGTGACGAGCACGGGGGGGCGCCCGAACGGTGTCGGCAACGCGCGCTCCCCCTTCGGCAGCGCGAGCGGGGCCGGCGCCGAACCGCCCGGCGGCGTCGCGTACACCGACGAGGCGGCGCCGCCCTTGCCCGTGTCCACCGCGAATGCCGCGAGATCCTTCGAGAAAATCGCGGGGGTCACGACCTCCGCCCGGACGCGGGCCGTCGCGAGCTTGCCCTCGAGCGGCAGCGCGCCCGACGGCTCGCCGAGGGACTGTCCGTCGAACGCCGAGAACCGCAGGTCGACCGCGTCGATCGGCCGATCGGCGGGGCCCTTGGCCTTCCCGTGCTCGCGCGTCCCCGTCGCGAGCACGATCGCGCCGTCGGCGGCGACCGACCAGCCGACCCAGTCGCGCTTGTCGCCGCGCAGCGTGCGGAAGCTCTTGCCCGCGTCGTCGGTGACCAGCGCGTCGGCCTCGGCGGGCGACTCCCCGGCGAGGACCGCGCGTCGCTCGTCGAGCACGAAGATCCGCTGCCAGTGCGTCGAGGTGGGTGCCGCGAGCCCGTCGAGCTGCCGCGCGGAGCCGAGGCCGGTCGGGAGGTAGTTCTGCGTGGAGCCGACGATCGCCGCCGCGCCCGCGTCGGTCTTGGCCGAAGCCGAGTCCTTCTTGCCACAGGCCGCAGCGGCGAACACGCCGACGAGGGCGGCGGCGAGGCGAACCGAAGGGTGCATGCGGCGAGAGCCTACTCGACGTGCTCGGGATCCATGCAGCAGCGGAAGCCGGTCGAGTAGTCGTGGTAGTCGAAGCTGTGCGCGGTCGTGCGGTACGAGCAACCGTCGCCGTTCTTGCTCGTGTCCATGTAGTAGCCGCCGCGGAACGTCCCGTCGCGGTCGTCGACCCACTCGTGCAGGTTGCCGACCATGTCGTGCACGCCGTACGCGTTCGTGCACTCGCTGCGCGCGCCCGTCGGCAGCAGGGAATCGGGCAGCTGATTGATGATGGACAGGTTCATGCCATCGCTCCACCAGCGGTCCGCCGTGATGCCGGCCGCCGCGGCAGCCTGCGGCACGGGGTGCGTCGCGCGCACGTCGTCGTTGCACACGCCCGCGCGTCGCTCGCTCCCATAGGGGAACGTCGTCACCTGCGGCCCGCGGCACGCGCGCTCCCATTCCTCGGGCTGGCACAGGCGCTTGCCGGAGGCGTTGCACGCGAGCATCGCCTGGTAGCCGCTGATGTAGCCTTGGGGGACGACCCCCGGCCGCGACACCGCGCGCACGCGCGCCTCCCGGCCGTCGACCGGGAGGTACGGCGACCAGGGCCGGTCGCCTCCGGGGACGTGCTCCACGAGGCTCGCTTCCCAGCGGTCGACGCAGACCGCGTCGTCGACGAGCGCCATCTCCGCGGGACAGCGCGCCATCGACGCGCTCACGCGGCCGGAGTGGTCGCGCGGCTCGGCTGCCGCGCGGTCCAGCTCGCGATCGGCGCGATCGAGGACGAGCGCGCCCGCCGCCTCGCCCACGTTCTCGACGGGCCCGGACGCGGTCGGGTCGACGATCGGCGTCACGAACGCCCCCAGCGGCGCCACGACGCGGGTGCGCGGCGAGCTCGACTGGCAGCCCGCGAGCGCGGGGAGGAAGACCAGCACGGCGACCACTGCGCCGACCGTCTTCGCGGCCACGCCCCAAGCAAAGGGGTCGGTGTCCGCGGCGCTCTTCGTGGCGTGACCGAGCACGGACGTCGAGGCTGCCTGCCCGGAGCGCCGAAATCAACCCGCCTCGCCCCCGATGACGCTTTTGTGATTCGTTCCCGCTGGAATTTTGCGCCCCGGGTGAGCTTTCTCCCGCGCGTCGCTGTGTCCGACCCTCGAACGCCCGCTCTCGCGGTTGCCATTCCCGGGAGCGAGTCGGCGTCGGACGACGTTACTTGTGGGTCCCGACCGTCGAGGGCGTGATGTTCCAGCGGAACTTGTCGAGCAGCACGAGCGAGTCGACGTTGTGGTCGCCCGCGTCCCACGTGACGAACTCGATCTCGATCGTCTCCCCCGGCACGACGGGCGCGTCGTTCGTCAGCCACACGGTGCCGCCGCCGTCGGTGAGGTCCGCGTCCCAGCCGCCCATGCCCGTGCCGACGAGCTCGAGCGTGCCGCCCGGGCAGCTCGCGGGCTGCCCCGCGACGGGGAAGCAGATCTGGAAGAAGGCGTTGTTGACGCTGACCGGGTTCTTGTTCGCGTCGAACGCGATGTTCTTGTCGGTCGGCAGCGGCTCCTGGGGCGGGTTCGCGTTCGGGTCCGGCAGCCACGACGAGGTCAGCAACGTGACGAAGAAGTCGTTGTACTGGCGGCAGAGGAACTCGGGGTACTCGGCCGAGTAGAACTTGAAGCGGTACGACAACGACTTCGCGTTCGTCGGCACGCGGATCCGCGCCTTCAGGTTCACCGAGTCGTACGAGGTGTTGCACGCCTGGCCCTGGCACTGCGACGAGCAGTTCGCCGGCGAGGGGAACAGCCCGCCGTGGGCGGCGACGTAGTCCGGGGGGCCGGCCGACTGCGTGCCCGCGCTGTAGTTGCCGAGCTGCCCCGCTTTCTTCCCGTTCTGCGGGTGCACGTAGCCCGCATCGCCCGGCGCGCGCGCGGTCCCGCTCGACAGCGCAGCCATCGTCGTCCCCGCGAGCGGCTTGACGGACGCGCCGTAGCCCGCGAGCACGCCGACCTGCAGATCGGTCGGCGGCGGAGCCTTCGAGCCGTCCGCGAGCGAGAGCTCCGCGCTGATGATGCCCCACTTCTTCTTCGCGAGCGCCGGCGCCTCGGTCGTCTCCTGGCAGAGATCCATCGCGTTGATCAGCGCGAGCGCCGTCGTCGGCGTCGCGAGCGCCTTGCCGCTGCAGTCGGGGAAGGGGAGGTCGTCCTTCGTCGTCGGGTCGCAATCGTCGTCGACCCCGTTGCCCGGGTACTCGAACGCGCCCGGGTTCACGAGCGCCGGGTCGCCGCAGTTGCCCCCAGCGAGCGTGTCGCAGCAGTCGCCCTGGTTCGGCGTCCAGCCGTCTCCGTCGAGGTCCGAGTCGGCCGGGTTGCCGCCCTGGCCCGTCGCGCCGCCGACGCCCCCGGCACCGCCCTGGCCCGTGGCCCCGCCACTGCCGCCGCCGCCCTGCGCGGTCGCGCCGCCGCTGCCACCTTGTCCGGTCGCCCCGCCGTGGCCCGCGGCGCCGCCGCCGTGGCCCGCCGCGCCCCCGCTGCCGCCGTGCCCGCCGAGCCCCGTCGTCGTGACGGTCTTCGTGTCGGTTCCGGTCGTCGTCTTCGTCGTGGTCGTCGTTCCGTCTCCCCCTGTCGTCGCGGAGCTCGCGTTGCTGGTTGGAGCGCAGGCGGAGGCCCCGAGCGCGAGGCCGAGGAGGGCGAGCCGTGCGGGGCGAGACGTGCGCGAGCGGAGCATGCGAGACCTCGTGGCGAGTGCGGGGGCGTTCACTGGTGCGTGCCGGGTTGGGTCGCCTGGAGCGACCACTGGAAGGCGTCGAGGAGCACGACCGAGTCGTACCAGGGGTCGTTCGTGTCCCACACGGCGAAGCGCAGCTCCATCGTCTCGCCCGGCTTCACGTTCCCGGTCGTGACGAGCCAGCCGGTGCCGCCGCCGAGCTGGTTGTTGGAGCCGCAGTAGCCGACGTCGTTGACGAACGTCGGCGCGGGGTTCACAAGCTCGAAGCCGGTGCCTGCGAGCTCGGCGTTGCTCACGCACTTCGACGTCGCGCCGAGCGTGGCGCCGTTCGCGCAGCCCGTCTGCCCGTTCTTGCAGACCGAGAACAGCCCCGTGTCACCGAACGCGAGGTTCACGCCGACCGGGTAGACCTTGTTTTGCGGCGACGCGTAGCTCGCGAGGTTCTTGTCGTTCGGGTTCGGCTGCTCGCCTGGCGCGGGCGCGAACGCGGAGTCGATCAGCGCGACGAAGAAGTCGTTGTACGGGCTGCAAACCCACTCGGGATACTCCGCCGAGAGGAAGTAGGTCGCGACGCTGAACGACTTGGCGTTCGTCGGCACGCGCACGCGCACCTTGAGCATCATCGGGTTCTTCGCGGGGTTCGCAGGGTCGTCGTCGTTCAGCGGGTCGGGATCCGGGCAGCCCGGTGCGTTCGGCAAGTTGCCGCCGTTCGCCTGCAGCCAGTCGGCGGGGTACTTGCTCTTCGTGCCCGTGTCGTTCGGGCACGTGCCCGAGAGCAGGCACGAGTTCGTCACCTGCGCCTGGAAGCTCACGTAGGCCGGGCTCTTGTCGGCCACGTCCGCCGCGGCGCCCGTCGACAGGACGGCGATCTGCGCCCCCTTCTTCGGCACGATGCTCGAGCCGAAGCCCGGCCGGATCGCGTGCGAGGCCGGGGCCGGGTTCGCCGATCCGTCGGCCTTCAGCAGCCCCGCGCTGATGACGCCCCACTTCTTGTCCTTGAGCGGAGGGATCTCGACGGTCATCTGGCAGAGATCGATCGCCTTCGCGAAGTCGATCGCGCTCGCCGAGTTGCTCGCCAGCCCCTGGTCGCACGCGGCCGCCACGTCGTCGGCCACGCCGTTGCAGTCGTTGTCGACCGCGTCGCCCGTCACGTCGAACGCGCCCGGGTTCACCTGCGCGGGGTTTCCGCACTGCTGCAGCGTCTCGCAGCAGTCGCCGTCGCACACCGTCCAGCCGTCGCCGTCGAGGTCGGCGACGAGGTCAATCGTGCCGTCGCAGTCGTCGTCGACCTTGTTCCCGCACGCCTCCGGCTGCGGAAGCACCTCGCCGTCGCACCCGCCCCAGGACATGCCGTCGGGGTCGCACGTCCGGGTGCCGCCCTTGCACGGGCCCACGTTCTCCGTGCCCGGCGCGCCGTCGTAGCAGGGCTCCGTCGTCCCGGGCGCGCAGAAGCAAGCGCCGTCCGCGAGCGTGTTGTGCTCGCAGCCCGTCGCCGGGTCGCGATCGCAGTCCTCGAAATTCGGCTTGCACGCTCCCATGCCGCACTGTCCGCCGGCGCACGCGGCCTCCGCGTTGGCCGGCGCTTCGCACGCATTGCCGCAGACCCCGCAATGCGCGACCTCCGCGAGCACGTCGTGGCACTTCGCATCCTGGCAGCACGAGTCCCCCGGCAGGCAGTCGTGCGTCGGCGAGCACCCCGGGACGCAGTTGCCCGCGTTGCAGACCGTGCCCGCGCCGCACTTCGAGTCGTCCACGCAGCCGACGCACTGGTGCACCATCACGTCGCAAACGAGCGGCGCGCCGCAGTCCTTCTCCTCCTTGCAGCCCGCCTTGCACGACAGCGCCACCGGGTCGCAGAACTGGCCCGCGCCGCACGTGTCGCTCGCCGGCAGGCACTCCACGCACGCTCCCGTCGCGACGTCGCAGACCTCGCCGCCCGGCTTGCCCTTGCAGTCGGCGCTCGTCGCGCACCCCGTGACCGTGGCGCCGCCCGCACCGCCCAGCCCGGCCCCTCCCGCCCCCGTGGAGCCCCCCGCCCCAGTCGTCGGAGCCCCGCCTGCGGCCCCCCCCGCGCCGCCCCCGCCCGTCGCGCTCGCGCCGCCCAGCCCGACGGCGGTCGACGACGTCTCCGTCGAGGACGAGCCGCCGGGCGAGCACGAGGCGAGGAGGTGCCCCGCGGCGAAGGCGAGCGCAATCACGACCAGTGCGGACCGAATACGTAGGCGGGCGTGCATGCGGGCTCCCCTGGGTTCATGCCTCCGGCGTCGCCGGCGCGACCGCACGAATCCGAAGAGTGTACCGCCCCGCACGCGCACCGATCGAGAGCGAACTCCGCCGCTCGAAGGCACGACGCCGGAGCGGCTCGTGGCCACCCCGGCGTCGACGCCGACCTAGCGCTGGATCAGTTGCCGGTGATCTGGTCGAAGCACGCGACGTACGCCTCCTGGCACGTCGGGGCAGGGACCGCCGCGAGCGCCGTCGTCATGCAGTCGCCTAGGTCCACCATGGGCTGGTCCTGCCACGGCGCGATGTCGACGACGCACGAGGGCTCGTCGAACGTCGCGTCGCCCTGCGGGCAGTACGCCTTGAGCTGCCCGCAGACGCTCGAGGACGCGTCGGTGCACGACAGCGCCGACACCTTGCCGACGCAGTTCGAAACCTGCTCGAGGTCGCACGCGTTTGCCGGCTCGACGCCGATCTGCGCCAGGCAGTACCAGAGCTCCTCCGCCGCCCCGGCGACCCACAGCCGGAACCCACCGTGGCACGCGCCGATCCCGGGCGGCGGGTTGCTGCCGCTCACACCGCCCTGGTCGTCGCAGACGGCGGTCGCCGCCGCGATCGGCGTCTTCGTCGAGTCGTCACAGACAGCCTCTGTCTGTCCGCTGCCTTGCGTGCCGAGGCACTCCGGCTGCCCGCCGGCGCCCATCCCGCCGGCGCCCATCCCGCCCGCCCCCGAGCTGGTGGTCGTGGTCGTGGTCGTCGAGGTGGTCGTCGTGTAGCCCCCGCCCGCGCCGCCTCCGACGGTGTTGCTGGTCTCCGTCGCCTTGATGGTGCAACCGGAGGCGAGCAGCGCGGTGCCAAAGGCGACCGAAGCGAAGATCGAGCGGTGCGAAAGCATATTTCAGTTCCTCCCATGGCCCCCGATCGCGGGGGCCGAGCCAAACTCAGGTGGACAGCCGCAGCGAAGTCTACTACGTCACCCCGTGTCGGGCGCTTCCTTTCCCGGTCCGCGAGGCGGAGCGGGAAGCGGAACGTTCGACCGGAGCGGGCTCGCTCCGAAGACGTCGCCCTCGGTGGTCGCGCCAAAACGCCTCCAAGGTCGATTTCTCAAAAGAGCCTTGCGCGATCCTTCTCGCCTTGCTAGAAACCGCGCTCTGTTTCAGACGGAAGCCGTAACGGCGTCTCGTTCGCAACGTGCCTGCCCGGCCACCGTGGGCCTCCCCCCGGTGACGCGTGCAGGAACCTCAGTCTTCGGGCTGTCGCGTTTCGACCCCGACTCGTACGACGGTAGGTCCTGAGGACGCTCCTCGGGCCAGGCGGGACCCCGGTCCCAATCCCGTAGCAGGCTGGCCCCGCTTCGGACTCCGACGAGAGGGCCTTGATGGCCCCAGCCGAGCGAACGCTCGGACGAACACGTACCGCAGCGCCGGCTCGACGGCGCGCGGTGAGAGGTGACTCGAATGGTTAGCAACGCCAGCGCGAGGTTCTCGCGGATCGCCCCGCGAAAGGCCCGGATGATCGCCGATCTGGTTCGCGGTCGCGACGCGGCCGAGGCCATCCAGCTCCTTCAGTTCACCATGAAGAGCGGCGCGCCCGTCCTGAAGAAGCTCCTCGAGAGCGCCGTCGCGAACGCCCGTCAGGCGGGCGCCGACGTCGACGCGCTCTTTGTCAGCAAGGCGATGGTGGACAAGGCGCCGAACAAGTTCTTCCGCCGTTGGCGCCCGCGTGCCATGGGCCGCGCGACCCGTATCGCCAAGGGCGTTTCGCACATCGTCATCGAGCTCGACGAGCGCAAGTAAGGTTCAGGTAGAGGATCCATGGGACAAAAGACCCATCCGTATGGCTTCCGTCTTGGCGTCATCAAGACGTGGAGCAGCAAGTGGTACGAGGACGGCGCCGCCTACCAGAAGTGGCTCCACCAGGACATCCGCATCAAGCGTGCGATCAAGCAGTACCTCTACAACGCCAACATCGCGAGCGTTGAGATCGAGCGTGCCGCCAATCGCGCCAAGGTGATCGTGTTCACCGCCCGGCCGGGGATGGTCATCGGCAAGGGTGGCAAGGGCATCGAGATCCTGAAGAGCGGCAACGTCGGTACCGCCGCCAAGGGCGAGACCGTCTTCCCGGGTGTCTCCTCGTTCACGGATAACGAGGTCTTCATCGACGTTCAGGAGGTCCGGAAGGCCGAGACCAACGCGCAGCTGGTCGCCGAGAACATCGCGACCCAGCTCGAGCGCCGCATCGCCTTCCGTCGCGCCATGAAGAAGGCCGTCGCAACCGCGATGAAGTTCGGCTCCAAGGGCATTCGTGTCCGTTGCGCTGGTCGCCTCGGCGGCAGCGAAATGAGCCGCGTCGAGACGTACCGTGAGGGTCGCGTCCCGCTGCACACCCTTCGTGCCGACATCGAGTTCGGTCTCGCCGAAGCGAAGACCAAGGTCGGCATCATCGGCGTGAAGGTCTGGATGTTCAAGGGCGAGGTCCTGCAGCGCAAGTCGCGCCGGATCCAGTAAGCCCGTCCCTGCTGGTCACGATGGGGTCGCGAGCGACCCCAAACCCCCGCCGGTCAGGCCGGCGAAGGTAAGTCGAGAGGCGCAAGAGCCATGCTGTCCCCCAAGCGAACCAAGTTCCGCAAGATGCAGAAGGGCCGTGTCCGCGGTATCGCGTACACGGGCAGCGACGTCTCCTTCGGTGACTTCGCCCTCCAGGCGCTCGAGCCTGCTCGCATCACGTCGCGCCAGATCGAGGCCGCTCGTATGGCGATTCAGCGTCACTGCAAGCGTGCCGGCAAGCTCTGGATCCGGATCTTCCCCGATCGTCCGGTCACCAAGAAGCCGCTCGAAGTCCGCATGGGTGGCGGCAAGGGCGCGCCGGAGGAATGGGCCGCGGCGGTTCGTCCCGGGCGCGTGATGTACGAGCTTGCCGGTGTCCCCGAGGAGATGGCCCGCGAGGCCTTCCGACTCGCAGGCCACAAGCTCCCGATGCAATGCAAGTTCCTCGCGCGCGGCGCGATCTGAGGCGGAGGCAGCGATGAAGTCCAAGGAGCTGCACGAGCGGAGCACCGAGAACCTCCTCGAACTCGAGAAGACGCTCGGCATCGACCTCTTCCAGGCGAAGTTCAAGAACTACACGAACCGCCTGAACGACACGTCGACCATCAGGAAGACGCGGCGCGACCTCGCCCGCGTCAAGACTCTCCTCACGCAGCGCGCGGCCCAGCCCGCCGTCGCGGGTGAGTCCGGAGGCACGGAGTAGCCATGGCCACGCAAAGCCCCGACACCGCGCAGGCGAGCGCGGCCAAGCCCGAGCGCCAGCACGGGTTCCGCCGCACCCTCGTCGGTCGCGTCGTCAGCGACAAGATGGACAAGACGGTCACGGTCGAGGTGATCCTCAACACCCCCGACCCCATGTACCGCAAGTACACGAAGCAGCGCGCGCGCTACAAAGCGCACGATGAGACGAATCACTACAAGACGGGCGATCGCGTCGAGATCACGGAGCACCGCCCGATCTCTCGCGACAAGCGCTGGCTGGTGACGAAGCTCGTGTCCCGTCCGGTCTCGGAGTAGGCGCCATGATCCAGGTCTCTACCCACCTCGAGGTCGCCGACAACTCCGGCGCGCGGGTCGTGAAGTGCATCAAGGTTCTCGGAGGCTCGCGCCGCCGTTACGCCGCACTTGGCGACATCATCGTCGTCTCCATCAAGGAGGCGATGCCGGGTGCCAAGGTCAAGAAGGGTGACACCGCCCGCGCCGTCGTGGTCCGCACCGCGCGCGAGTACCTTCGCACCGACGGCAGCTACATCAAGTTTGACACGAACAGCGCGGTCCTCATCAACAAGGACAAGGAGCCGATCGGAACCCGAATCTTCGGGCCGGTCGCTCGCGAGCTCCGCGCAAAGAAGTTCATGAAGATCATTTCGCTCGCGCCGGAGGTGCTCTGATGGAACGCCTCAAGGTCGGCGACCTGGTGCAGGTCATCGCCGGTAAGGACAAGGGCAAGCAGGGTCAAGTGAAGAAGATTCTCGTCGACGAGGGCCGTGTGCTCGTCGAAGGCGTGAATCTCGTCACCCGTCACCAGAAGCCCACGCCGCGCAACCAACAGGGCGGCCGCATCACCAAGGAGGCGCCGTTGGCGAGCTCAAACGTGATGCCGATCGACCCGACGTCCGGCAAGCCCACCCGCGTCAAAGTGAAGGTGGCGGAGGACGGGAAGAAGATGCGCGTCGCGAAGAGCGGAGCGGCGATCTGACTCGGTCGGGGCCGCTCTGGGCCTCGAACACCAGTTTTGAGGGGGCCATTCGCGGCTCCACCCCGTCGGCGGAGCCGGCGCAAGTTTCGATGGGGCCGCGTCGCCCCAAACCGGGGTCGGCGTAGCCGGCCGAGTGATTGAAGGCAGCCATGGCGGACGACAAGAAGGACAAGGCCAAGGACAAGGCCGCCAAAGACGGCAAGGGCGGCGGCGCCCCCAAGGACAAGGGTGCCCCCAAGGAGGCGAAGGCCCCCGGCAAGGGCAAGGGCACTAAGGGCAAGGCCGACAAGGCAGCTGCGGCGCCGGCCGAGGCACGCCCGCGTGACCCGAACTACGTCCCCCGTCTTCGCACGCACTACCACAAGCTGGTGGCTGCGGCCCTGACCAAGCGCTTCGGTTACAAGAACCCGATGATGGTGCCCCGCCTCCAGAAGGTGGTCATCAACATGGGCCTCGGCGCCGCGGTGCTAAACCCGAAGATCATCGACTCCGCGGTCGCCGATATGACGGCGCTCGCAGGGCAGAAGCCGGTCGTGACGCGCGCCCGAAAGTCCATTGCGACCTTCAAGCTGCGTGAAAACCTCCCCATCGGCGTGATGGTCACGCTGCGCGCTGAGCGCATGTGGGAGTTCGTCGACCGCCTGATCAGCTTCTCGCTACCCCGCGTCCGCGACTTCAAGGGCGTGTCGCCCAAGGGATTCGACGGCAAGGGTAACTTCACCATGGGTCTGCGTGAGCAGATCATCTTCCCCGAGATCGACTACGACAAGATCGACGTCGTTAAGGGGATGAACATCTCGTTCGTGACGACCGCGCGCACGGACGAAGAGGGGCGAGCCCTGCTCGCCGAGCTCGGCATGCCGTTCCGGCATTAGGATTCGAGGGACGTTCGATGGCCCGTGCGAAAGAATTTGCCAAGCTGAATCGGCCGCCGAAGTTCGCCGTGCGGCACCGGAACCGCTGCAAGGTGTGCGGCCGGGGCCGCGCGTACTACCGCGACTTCGAGCTCTGCCGTATCTGCCTCCGTCTCTTCGCCCTCCGTGGCGAGCTGCCCGGTGTGATCAAAGCGAGCTGGTGACGCCATGATGACCGACCCGATCGCAGACATGCTGACCCGCATCCGGAACGCCGCCCTCGCGCGGCACGACCGGACGGAGATCCCCGCCAGCAAGCTCAAGGCGGCGGTCGCGGAGATCCTCAAGTCCGAGGGTTACATCGCCGACGTCCGCCCCTCCGAGAATGACGCTGGCCCGAAGAAGCTCACGATAGTGCTCAAATATGGGCGCGATCGACAGAGCTCCATCGACGGTGTGCGCCGCATCTCGCGGCCCGGCCGCCGCATCTACGTGCACCATGACGAGATTCCGAAGGTCTTCTCCGGCCTTGGAATCTCCATCCTGAGCACGTCGCGCGGCATCATGAGTGACCGCGACGCGCGCCGGCTTAAGATCGGTGGCGAGCTGATCTGCGAGGTGTGGTGATGCAACCGCAGGTTGAGACCAGCGCTTCCTCGTCCAAGACCAGCCGAATCGGCAAGCGACCGGTGGAGGTGCCCAAGACGGTCACCATCACCCTCGCGAACCGGATCATCGACATCAAGGGCCCGAAGGGCCAGCTGTCGCGTCCGCTCGTCGACACGGTCGACGTAGCGATCGAGAACGGGATCCTTCGCGTCTCGTCCACAGCGCCGGGTCGCGACGCGTCGCGCCTCCAGGGGCTGATGCGAGCGCTCATCGCCTGCATGGTGAAGGGCGTCGCCGAAGGCTACGAGCGGATCCTCGAGCTCAAAGGTACCGGTTACCGCGTCGAGCTGAAGGGCACCACCCTGCACTTCGCACTCGGCTTCTCGCACCCCGTCGCCTTCGTGCTGCCGAAGGGCATCACGGCGGCCATCCCTGGCGACTCCAAGGGCACCGTCCTCGTGCTCAATGGAGCCGACAAGGAGGTCATCGGGCAGACGGCCGCGAAGATCCGTGGGTTCCGTCCTCCCGAGCCGTACGGCGGCAAGGGCGTCCGGTACCGCGGCGAGCGCGTCCGCGAGAAGGCTGGCAAGGCCGGCAAGGGCGGCAAGAAGTAGTCAGGGAGCTAGACGACCATGGGCATGAAGATCGTTGGTCGGGAGCGCCGCAAGCTCCGTATTCGCAAGAAGGTCGACGGGACGCCCGAGCGCCCGCGCCTGAGCGTGTTTCGCAGCGCGAAGCACATCTATGCCCAGGTCATCGACGACGTGACCGGCAAGACGCTCGCGCACGCCTCCACGCTGTCGAAGGACCTCAAGGGGGCCCTCGAGGGCGACAAGAAGACGGGTGCAGCCAAGAAGGTTGGCGCGCTCATCGCGAAGGCTTGCAAGTCGAAGGGCATCGTCAAGGTGGTCTTCGATCGCAACGGCTACCTCTACCACGGGCGCGTGAGCGCGCTCGCCGAGGCCGCGCGCGAGGCCGGGCTCGAGTTCTGAGAAGAGAGAAGGAATCATGGCGTTCGAACAGCTCGACGAGGAAAAGCTCAAAGAGCGCGTCATCCACATCAACCGCGTCGCAAAGGTTGTGAAGGGTGGCCGGCGCTTCTCTTTCTCGGCGCTCGTGGTCGTCGGGGACGAGGCGGGGCACGTGGGGGTCGGCTTGGGCAAGGCCAACGAGGTCCCCGAGGCAATCCGCAAGGGCAACGATCAGGCGCGGAAGAACATCTTCCGCGTCCCGCTCGACGGCGTGACGATCCCGCACGAGTCGTTTGGTCATGAGGGCGCCGGCAAGGTGCTCCTCAAGCCGGCGAGCCCCGGGACCGGCGTCATTGCGGGCGGCGCGGTTCGCGCGGTCGTCGAGTCGGCCGGAATCCACGACGTGCTCTCAAAGTCGCTCGGGACCAGCAACCCTCACAACGTCGTGCACGCGACGGTGAAGGCGCTGAAGAACCTGAAGAGCCCCGAGCAGGTGGCCAGCAAGCGCTCGATGCAGGTCGATGACCTCGGCTACGAGCGGCGCGGCGCCAGCAACACCGGCGGAGCGCGGCGCGCAAGCGTCGCTCCGGCGGCGCCCGCCGCTCTCGTCGCGGCCACCAAGCCCGAAGGAGTCGCGTCGTGAAGCCGTACCTCCACGTCCGTCAGACGGGCAGCACCATCGGCGAGGTCGAGGAAATCCGCAAGGTCATCAAGGGTCTGGGCCTCCGTCGCCCGGGCAAGCAGGTGGTCGTTGCGAACACGCCCTCCTTCCGCGGGATGATCAAGAAGGTGATGCACCTGGTCGCGGTCGAGGAGATCGCGACCCGACCCGAGGCCAAGTAGGCCTAGCTCGACGCCGAGCAGGGTAAGGAAGACTCGCAATGGACATCCTCTCGAAGCTCCAGGCCCCCGAGGGCGCCGTGACGAAGAAGCTGCGCGTCGGGCGCGGCGTCGGCTCGGGTCTCGGCAAGACCGCCGGTCGCGGCCAGAAGGGCCAGAAGGCCCGGTCGAAGGGCAACATCAACAAGAAGCACTTCCAGGGCGGCCAGACCCCGATCCAGCGCCGGCTCCCGAAGCGAGGCTTCCGAAATCCGCTCGCGGACGTCGTCGTCGCGGTCAATGTGGGAGATCTCGAGATCTTCGATAGTGGTGCCGCCGTCGACGCTCTGGCGCTGCGCGCGACGCGACTGGTCCTCGGTCGGTTCGACCAGATCAAGATCCTGGGCGACGGCGAGCTCACGAAGAAGCTCACGGTTACGGCCAACCGCTTCTCCAAGTCGGCCGTCGAGAAGATCGAAAAGGCCGGCGGAACGGTTGTCGTGGTCCCCCGCCCGGAGCCGCGCGCGGCTCGTGGCGCCAAGAAGTAGTCCGGGGTAGCGAGTCCGTATGGCGAGCTTGGCTGGCATCTCCAACTTTCACCGGATCCCCGAGCTTCGGCGTCGGGTGATCTTCACGTTGGTGATGCTTGCGGTCTACCGCATCGGCGTGTTTGTCACGACGCCGGGCGTAGACCGCAACGCGATGCGACACTTCGTCGCGAAGCAGTCCGGTAGCCTACTCACCTTCTTCAACATGTTCTCGGGCGGCGCGCTCGAGAACCTGTCGATCTTCGCCCTCGGCATCATGCCGTACATCTCGGCGTCGATCATCCTGCAGCTCATGGGCATGGTCTACAAGCCCATCGACGAGCTCAGGAAGGAGGGCGAGCAGGGCCGGCGGCGGCTCGATCAATACACGCGCTACGGCACCGTCGCGCTCAGCATGTTTCAGGCATTCGGTATCGCCAAGATGCTCGAGGGCATCTCGAGCAGCGAAACGGGAGCCGGCATCGTCAATCATCCCGGCATCGGCTTCCAGCTGATGACCATCATCACGCTGACGACCGGCACCGCCTTCCTCATGTGGATCGGCGAGCAGATCACCGAGCGAGGGGTGTCGAACGGCATCTCGCTGTTGATCTTCGCGAGCATCGTCACGCGAATCCCCGAATCGATCGGCAACTTCTTCGCCCAGAAGGCCGGAGATATCCAGCCGCTGACCCTCGCGGCGATCGCGGCCTTCACAGTCGCAGCGATCGCGACCATCGCCTTCTTCGAGAATGGCCGTCGGCAGATTCCGATCGTCTACTCCAGGCGGCAGGTGGGGCGTAAGATCTACGGCGGGCAAGCGGCACACCTTCCGCTGAAAGTGAATACCGCTGGCACGATTCCCCCGATCTTCGCGTCCTCTCTGCTCATGTTCCCCGCCACGCTGGCGAACATGAACATCCCGGGAATGGATCGGATCCAGGGGATAATCAATCGCGGTGACTGGGTCTTCAACACCGGCTACGCCGTACTGATTGTCTTCTTCTGCTACTTCTACACGAACGTCACGTTCCAGCCGGTCGACGTCGCGGAGAACCTCAAGAAGCAGCAGGCGAACATCCCGGGCATTCGCCCCGGGAAGCAGACGGCCGATTACATCCACCGCGTGATTCAGCGAATCACATTCGGCGGCGCGATGTACGTCGCTCTCATCTGTATCCTGCCCTCGATCCTCGGCGACCTGATCCACATGCCGTTTCGCTTCGGCGGAACTTCGCTGATGATTGTCGTCGGCGTGGCGCTCGATACGGCCAACCAGATCGAGGCGCACCTCATCACCCGCAACTACGAGGGGCTCACCGGGCCCGGTGCGGGACGCATTCGTGCGCGGCGCTTGCCCGAGAGCTAGCAGGGGAAGGAGCCGACGATGATCGTAATTCTCGTGGGCCCTCCGGGGTCGGGCAAAGGAACGCAAGCCCAAGTGGTCTGCGCGAAGTGGGGCATCCCACAGATTTCGACGGGCGACATGCTGCGCGCAGCGAAGCGGAGCGGTAGGCTCGAGAAGCGTTACCTAGACGTCATGGACGCCGGTGGGCTCCTGCCCGACGAGGCAGTCATCGGCCTCATCGACCAGCGGATCGATGCGGAGGACTGCGGGTCTGGTTTCCTCCTGGACGGCTTCCCCCGGACGGTAGCGCAAGCGGACGCGCTGGTGGAGCTCCTTGCAAAGCGAGGGCGACTGACCGACGCTGTCGTCCAACTGGACGTCGCGCGCGATTTGCTCGAAGAGCGTCTCGTTCACCGTCGTACCGACAAAAAGACTGGACAGATCTACCATCTCCTCTACAATCCCCCGCCCCCCAGCGTGGGTAGTGAGGAGCTCGAGCACCGCGCCGATGATCGGCCCGAGTCGGTGGGCAAACGTCTCGACGCATACGAGGCGATGACCGCGGCGCTCCTGCCGTATTACGAGAATAAGGGTCTTCTGCGGCGAGTCGACGGTGTCGGCAAGCCAGAAGACGTCACCGCGAGAGTGCTCAGCGCTCTCGGACGATAGGAAACTGACCCCTCATGCGGCGTTCGCGAAATCAGAGCACCGGCCCCAAAGAACCTAAGGGCGACAAGCTCGAGTTCGACGGGGTCGTCCAGGAGGCGCTGCCCAACGCGATGTTCCGCGTGAAGGCGGACAACGGCCTCCAGGTCCTGGCGACGATCAGCGGACGAATGCGTCAGTATTACATCAAGATTCTCCCGGGCGACCGGGTGACGGTCGAGGTTTCCCCCTACGACCCGAGCCGCGGCCGGATCACGTACCGTCATAAGTAGAGTAGAGAGCAGCGTCGGAGCGCCAGTGCCATGAAGGTGCGACCTAGCGTCAAGAAGATTTGCGACAAGTGCAAAGTGGTGCGGCGGCGTGGCGTCGTCCGCGTCATCTGCGAGAACCCGCGTCACAAGCAGCGTCAAGGAAACTGAGCCATGGCCCGTATCGCTGGCGTCGACCTCCCTCGCCGTAAGCACATCGTCTACGCGCTCCCGTACCTTTACGGCATCGGGCGCACGCTATCGAAGGCGATCTGCAAGAAGGCCAACATCGCCGAGAGCAAGCGCGTCGAGGAGCTTTCCGACGCCGAGGTCAAGGTGATCCGCGACATCCTCGACTCGGACTACAAGGTCGAGGGCGATCTGCGGCGTGAGGTTCAGCTGAACATCAAGCGGCTGATGGATCTCGGCTGCTATCGTGGGCTGCGGCACCGCAAGGGGCTGCCGGTCAACGGCCAGCGGACGCACACGAACTCGCGTACCCGCAAGGGGCCGCGCAAGGGCATGGTTCAGCGGCGCCCGGCCGCATCGGCTCCGAAGTCGTAGTCCTCGACCGGGTCGCCAGCGACCCCAAACCGTGATGCTCGATGGGGTCGTTAGCGACCCCAAACCCCGAGGCCGCGAGGCGGCTTCGTACCGAAGAGCGGAAGGCGCCCATGGCAGCAGCGAAGACGGCCGGCAAGGCCAAACAGAAGAAGAAGGTCAAGAAGAACGTCGCGGCGGGGATTGCACACATTCAATCCACGTTCAACAACACCGTCGTGACGATCACGGACATCAACGGCAACGCGATCTCGTGGTCGTCTGCCGGCGCGCGCGGCTTCAAGGGCTCGCGCAAGTCCACTCCGTTCGCTGCCCAGCTCGCCGCCGAAGAGGCCGCTCGCAAGGCGCAGGAACACGGGATGCGCTCGGTCGCCGTGTTCGTGAAGGGCCCCGGCGCCGGCCGCGAGAGCGCGCTCCGCGCCCTCCAGACGGCGGGCTTCAAGGTCACGCTCATCCGTGACGTGACGCCGATTCCGCACAACGGTTGCCGTCCGCCCAAGCGGCGCCGGGTCTGATTCAGAGGTTATCGACATGGCTCGCTACGTTGGTCCCGTCTGCAAGCTCTGCCGCCGTGAGGGGATGAAGCTCTACCTCAAGGGCGAGCGCTGCTACTCCGAGAAGTGCGCGTACACCCGGCGCCCGTATCCGCCCGGCCAGCACGGCCAGGGGCGTATCAAGCTGAGCGAGTACGCGGTCCGGCTTCGTGAGAAGCAGAAGGTCCGCCGCGTTTACGGTGTGCTCGAGCGGCAGTTCCACGGCTACTTCCAGGAAGCCAGCCGTCGCAAGGGCCGCACCGGCGAGGAGATGCTCGCGCTGCTCGAGCGTCGCCTCGACAACGCCATCTACCGTCTCGGGCTCACGGCTTCCCGCTCGGAGGCACGACAGCTCGTTCGTCACGGCCATGTGCTCGTGAACGGCAAGCGCCTCGATATTCCGAGCTACGTCGTGCGCGTGGGCGACAAGCTCGAGCTCGAGGAGAAGGCGCGGAAGTTCAAGCTGGTCGCGGCTGCGATCGCCGGGGCTGAGAAGCGCCCGCCGACGAGCTGGCTCGACGCAGACCGTGCGAACTTCACGGGGACGGTCAAGAGCGGTCCGGTCCGTGAGGACCTGAACGAGCCCGAGATTCGCGAGCAGCTGGTCGTCGAGTACTACTCGCGCTAGTCGTCCGCAGCCCGCCGGTGGGGCTTTCCCGAAAGGGCGAGCCCTCGATCCCTCCCGGCGGGTTTCGCATGTTTCCAGATCGGAGGTCGCTCCGATGCTGGAAGGGGATATCAGTACCTTCGCCCGAGGTGGCCATCGCTCTTCCGATCGGAGGGCGAGGGATGCCGCGGGCGTTGGCGTCCGCGCGGCGATGCGGGCAGGAGGCGGTGTGCGGAGTGCCGAGTGCGGTGCCGTCACGTGACCTCCGCGCGAAACCACCCTCCGAGAGGCACAGCGATGACGACCGGCACCATGACGATGATCGCACGCAACTGGCGCGACCTGATTCGGCCGAAGGGAATCTCGATCGACACGGAGTCGTCGACCGAATTCTACGCGAAGTTCACCTGTGAGCCGCTCGAGCGCGGGTTCGGCATCACGATCGGTAACTCGCTGCGTCGCGTGCTGCTCTCGTCGCTGCAGGGTGCGGCGATCACGGCTGTCCGGGTGGACGGCGCCCTTCACGAGTTCACGAGCGTTCCGGACGTCGTCGAGGACGTCAGCGACATCATCCTGAACCTCAAGGAGGTCGTCTTCAAAGCGGCGACCCCGAAGACGTACACGATCCGCATCGAGAAGGAGGGGCCCGGCCCCGTCTTCGCGAAGGACATCGAGCTCACTGAGGGGTTGACGGTTCTGAATCCGGACCATCTCGTGGCCTTCCTCGACAAGAAGGGCCCGCTGTCGATGGAGCTCACGGTGAACGTGGGCCGCGGCTACGTCCCTGCAGAGCGGAACAAGACGCCCACGATGCCCATCGGGACGATCCCGATCGACTCCCTCTTCTCGCCCATTCGCAAGGTGAACTACACCGTGCAGAACGCGCGCGTTGGGCAGGTCACCGACTACGACAAGCTCACCATCGAGGTTTGGACCAACGGTTCGGTGGTGCCTTCGGACGCGGTGGCGTTCTCGGCGAAGATCCTCAAGGAGCAGCTCAGCATCTGGGTGAACTTCGAGGAGACCGAGGAGACGAGCTACCAGGCGACGTCGGGCGAGGAGGAGCCTCTCAACGAGAACCTCTTCCGCTCGGTCGAGGAGCTCGAGCTCTCGGTTCGATCGGCGAATTGCCTGCAGAACGCGAACATCACGCTCATCGGCGAGCTGGTGCAGCGGACCGAGCAGGATATGCTCAAGACGAAGAACTTCGGCCGCAAGTCGCTGAAGGAGATCAAAGAGATCCTCGCGAATATGGGCCTTTCGCTGGGGATGAAGATCGACAACTGGCCGCAGCTCCTCGAGCGCTGGAAGGCGCAGCAGGCGCAGGCCTAGGCGACGTCCGCACGATCACGAGAAGGATTCAGCCATGCGTCACAAGAAGAGCGGGAGGCAGTTCGGTCGGGACACGTCGTCGAGGCGCGCGATGCTGCGCAACCTCGCCGCGAACCTGATCACCCACGAGCGCATCGAGACGACCGACGCCAAGGCGAAGGAGCTCCGGCGCATCGCGGATCGGCTCATCACCAAGGCGGCGCGTCTCGGCAAGGCCGCGCACACGCCGCAGGCCGAGCTCACGGCGGCCGAAAAGGCGAAGCGGCTCCACGTCGAGCGCATGCTTTCGGCGTACGTGCCGCGCTGGGGCGTGAAGACCGACGGCACCAAGATCGACGTCGTCGAGAAGGTGCTCGTGGAGCTCACGAAGCGCTTCGAGGGGCGTCCGGGCGGCTACACCCGCGCGACGAAGCTCGGACCGCGTCGCGGTGACGGCGCGCCCATGGTCGTGATCGAGTTCGTCGACGCCGCTGCGCCGATGGATAAGTCCCTGCCGGAGGCGCCGGAGGCCATCACTGCCGCCGAGCCGGCCGAGGCCGCTTCGGCGTCCTGAACCGACGGGGCTTCGGCCCGGCGGGGGTGCGATGAGGGCGACGTGCCGCGAGGTGCGTCGCCCTTTCGCGTTTGGCCGAAGGCTTGAGACCCAGGGGCGCGGCGAGAGACCGAGGGCGCGCTACTCGTGCGGTCGGCGGTCGGCGTCGTCCGCGGCTGCGTCGGCCGGAGCAGTCGATGCGGGCCCCACTGGCCCGGGTGCCGGCGCGCCGCTCGGAGGCGGAGGCACGGGCTCCTTCCTTCGGCGCGCCAGCAGGACCATCGCGATGAGCGCGACGAGCGCGATCGACGTCGCGGCGGCGTAGCGTCGCAGGTCGGTTTGCCGTGGAATCGCCTTGGGGTCGAGGGAGGCGAGGCCGGCGCGAGCGAGCTCGTTGGATGGGTCGAGCTCGAGCGCGCGCGCGAGCAGGTGCCGGTCGGGCGTGCCGCGGTCGGCCAGGAGCCCCGCCTCGAGCGCGTCGATCTGCGCCTCCGTCTTCTTGGCGGAGGGCGACTTCGGGTCGAGCCGGAGGGCCTTGCGCAGCATGGCGAGCGCCGACTCGGCGTCGGGCGCCTCGAGTGCCTTCGCGCGCTCGACGTACGCGGGAACCATGTCCTTGCGTCGGTCGAAGAGCGGAGCGTGGGCGAGCACCCGATCAAAGAGGTCCGTCGCCTCCTTCCACTTGGCGTCTTTCGCCGCCGCGGTGCCGTCCTCCATCAGCTTGTGGACCTCCGCCTGGCGAGCGCGGTCATAGAGGCCGAACAGCTCGCGCGCGAGGCGGTCCCAGGTCCAGTCGCGCGGCGGCTTGCCGCCGGTCATGCCGAGGTAGACGTCGCGCAGCTGCCACATGCCCGGGTCGCCGATGGCCGCGACCGCCTCGCGGGCGGCCTCGCGCAGGGTGACGTGCTCGCTGTTGCAGAAGGACAAGATGACGCGCACGGCGTCGACGTCGCGAACCCGGCCGTAGGCTCGGAGGACGTCAGCGAGCACCTGCGTGTCGCTCGTGGCGACGGCCTCGCCGGGGATGGCTCGGCCGAGGAGGTCGAGCTGCTTCGCGGCCCAACGCTGGACGTTCTTGGCGTCGTGCTGTCGGGCCTCGATGAGCGCGGGGACCGCCCGATCGCGCACCTTGGCGACGAGGCGCTGCAGGTCGACGCGGACGAGCTCGCCGAAGTACGCATAGTGCGCGACGAGCTGCCGCATCGCGGGCGTCGTCCCGATGGCGGCGAGCATCCGGTTCATCGCGGTCAGCGTGACCAGGTCGCGCCAGGTCTTGTCCTTGGGCTTCGCCTTGGCGAGCAGGAAGTCGAGCCAGTCGCCGTCATCCTCGTCGCGGTCTCGGTCCTTGTCTTTCGCGCGACGGGGCTTGTCGCCTTTGCCGTCGGACTTGTCGCCTTTGGCGTCACTCTTGGCGTCCGGCCGATCCGTCTTCGAGTCGCCCTTCTTGAGGCTCTTGCGGCCGGCCTTGCGCGTTTCCTCGAGCAGGCGCGACGCCGCCTCGCGGTCGAGCGACGCGCGCACGTCCTGGATTCGGTGGGAGATCGCGGCGACCAGTGCCGGCTCGACCTCGGAGACGGCCGCGCGCGCGTTCGTTCGCGAGCGCTCGTCCTCCGAGGTGAGGCGCTCGATCAGGCGGTCGAGGTCCTTCAGCGCTTGGGGCTCGGGCTCGGGGCGGGCGATGAGCGGAAGCTTGGGCAGCTCGGCGAGCGCCGCTCCCGGGGCGCCCGAGGCCGCGGTGGTCGCGACGTCGCGTCCGTCGCCGCGCGCCGTTCCCGGTAGGGCGATCCCCAGCGCCACGAGGGATGCGATGGTGACGAACGTTGCTGCTGCCTTGCGCACGCGATCCTGTCCGCCGGCTGCCGGCTCGCTGGGGCGCGCGGAGAATCTGCGCGTCGCCGGACGAAACGTCCCGCGCGCCCGGTTGCTTCCACGCCGGCTCCCGCCCCCGGAGCCGGCCGGGTTGGGGCCAGGCGCAGGCCCATCGAGGCGCGCCCTGCGCCGAGGGGCCCAGGGCCGCTCGCGGCGCCTTCGTAGCTACTCGACGATGCGAAAGTCCGCGTAATCGCCCGAAAAACCGCGCCAGCGGACCTCCACGCGCTCGACGCGTGCCGCACTCGGGCCCTTGTTCGCCCACGCGATGAGGTCCTTGAGGCCCTCCTCCTCGCCTTCGGCGAGCACCTCGACGTTGCCGTCGGGGCGGTTCTTCACCCAGCCCGTGAGGCCGAGGCGCTTGGCCTCGCGTTGCGTGGAAGCTCGGAAGTACACGCCCTGGACGCGCCCCCGAACGACGACCTGCACCTGCTTCAGACCCATGAGCGAAAGACCCTGCTCGTCCCTGTCGCCGCGCCGCCGGGCACCGTGGACGCCCTGGCCATTCCTAGCCGTCGGGCGGACGCGAGGCAACTTCGGCAACGATGGGGGAGGGCTTCTTGCCCCTGCGGGCGCGCGGCGACGGCGTTGACAGGGAAGGGCGGCTTGGTAGAGTCCGCGCCGATTCCGCCGTCCGACGCGCGGGATACGACGAGCGCGGGGGCGCCGCACCGGCGCGATTCCCGCCGCCCGTCGATCGCGCGCTGCCCACCTCGCGGGTGATGCGCGGGGTGACGCGCCAGCGCCGCCTGCCTCCGCAGCCGAACTGCGGCTCGATCCGAGTCGCAGCGCCTCTTCCTGACACCCAAGCGAAGTCCAACGTCCCTCGAGGTCCGTGCCTTCGAGCCGCGCCGCCCGCGCGGCGGCGATTGCGTCGAGCCCCCGGGGATAACCCGAGCGTGGAGCTTTCGATCCGATGCACCTCCGTGAGTTGAAGCAGAAGCCGATGGCCGAGCTCGTCCAGATGGCGAAGGGGCTCAACGTCGAGAACGCCGCCGGCCTCCGCAAGCAGGACCTCATCTTCGCGCTCTTGCAGGCGAACGCCGCCAACGACCAGGCCGTGTGGGGCGACGGCGTCCTCGAGTGCCTCGGCGACGGCTACGGCTTCCTGCGCGCGCCGGACTACAACTACCTGCCGGGTCAGGATGACATCTACGTCTCGCCGTCGCAGATCCGTCGCTTCGGGCTGCGCACCGGGGACCTCGTCAGCGGCCCGATCCGGCCGCCGAAGGAGCGCGAGGCGTACTTCGCGCTGCTCAAGGTCGACAAGATCAACGGCGGCGCGCCCGAGGACGCTCGCGACAAGATCCTCTTCGACAACCTCACGCCGCTCTACCCGCACCAGAAGTTCAACCTGGAGACGGGGCCGAAGGGGTTCTCGACGCGCATCATCGACCTGCTTTGTCCGATCGGGAAGGGCCAGCGCTGCCTCATCGTGTCGCCGCCGCGCGCCGGCAAGACGGTGCTCCTGCAGCAGCTCGCCAACTCGATCAGCACGAACCACCCGGACGCGCACCTCATCGTGCTGCTCATCGACGAGCGGCCCGAGGAGGTCACCGACATGCAGCGGACGGTGAAGGGCGAGGTCGTGAGCTCGACGTTCGACGAGCCGGCCTCGCGCCACGTGCAGGTGGCCGAGATGGTGATCGAGAAGGCCAAGCGCCTCGTCGAGAACAAGCAGGACGTCATCATCCTGCTCGACTCGATCACGCGCCTCGCGCGCGCCTACAACACGGTGGTCCCGGCGAGCGGCAAGATCCTCTCGGGCGGCGTCGACTCGAACGCGCTGCACAAGCCGAAGCGCTTCTTCGGCGCTGCGCGCAACATCGAGGAGGGCGGGTCGCTCACCATCGTCGCGACGGCCCTCGTCGACACGGGATCGCGCATGGACGAGGTGATCTTCGAGGAGTTCAAGGGGACGGGTAACAGCGAGATCCACCTCGATCGCAAGCTGATGGAGAAGCGCATCTTCCCCTGCCTCGACATCAACAAGAGCGCGACTCGCAAGGAGGAGCTGCTCATGCCGGACTGGGCGCTGTCGCGCGTCTGGCTGCTGCGCAGCCTGCTGCACCCGCTCAACGTCATCGACTCGATGGAGTTCCTGCTCGACAAGGTGAGCCGCACCGAGTCGAACCTCGAGTTCCTCGAGAGCATGAACCAGTAGGCCGCATCGACACCGCCCTCCCGGGGGTGGTAGCGTCGGGGCGTGGCGGCCAAGTCGGAGCGCGAAATGGCCCTCCGGGCGCGCGTGGCCGAGCTCGAGGCGGGGCTCTCGCGCGCCGAGCGCACCGTTCAGGCCCTGCGCGAGGTCGGCCTCGCTCTCGGGAGCACGCTCGACCTGGACCAGCTGCTCGAGCTGATCCTGAAGCAAATCACCGAGCTGCTCGAGGCCGATCGGGCGACCCTCTACCTGCTCGACGAGCAGCGGGGGCGCCTGCTGTCGCGGATCATCATCGGCGAGGAGGTGCGATCGATCGAGCTGCCGCTCGGCGAGGGCATCGCCGGCTACGTGGCCAAGGTCGGGCGCACGCTGCGGATCAAGGATGCGTACCGCGATCGGCGCTTCCGGCGCGAGTGGGACGACGAGACGGGCTACCGGACGCGATCGATCCTGGCGGCGCCGATGAAGAACCACGTCGGCCGCACGATCGGCGTCATCCAGGTCCTCAACAAGGCGGGCGCCGACGCGGAGTTCTCGCAGCACGACGAGGAGCTGCTCGAGGCGCTCGCGACCCAGGCGGCCATCTCGATCGATAACTCGAGGCTGTTCCTCTCGGTCATCCAGAAGAACATGCAGCTCGTCGAGACGAAGGAGCAGCTCGAGCGGCGGGTGGCCGACCTCAAGCTGCTGTTCGAGCTGGAGCGGGCGATGGGGCGCGCGGCGACGCTGGAGGACCTCGCGCGGGCGGTGGTCGTGGAGGCCGCGCGCGCGTGCCAGGCGCAGGCCGGCGGGCTGGTCGTCGACGAGGGGGAGGGCGGGGTCTGGCTCTACTTCGTGGACGTGGGGCGCGCGACGGCCGCACCGCTGGGGCCGTTCGCCGCGTTCGACGCGCCGTTCTTGCGCGGCTTGCCGGCGGACGCGGCGCCGAGCTCGACGCCGATCGGGGCGGCCATCGCGGGCGAGCGGCGTGACTCGTCGTTGCCGCCGGTCATGCTCGCCGCTCCGGTCGTACGCCGCGTCACCGTGAAGCGCGGCGAGGGCGTCATCGGGCGCGCGATGCAGAACAACGAGGCCGTCTGCGTGCCGAACCGCGACGATGGCGACCGGTCGGAGCTCGAGGGGCCGGTCTCGGCTCGGCTCGGGCAGCTGTTCGACCTCGCGGTGGTCTCGGCCATCGCCGTGCCGCTCGAGGGCGAGGCGGGCGACGCGATCGGGGCGATGGCGCTCTACAACTCGGCGGCGATGTCCGGATTCTCGCAGGACGATCGGGCGCTCCTCCGGCTCGTCTCGGCGAACGCTTCGACGGCGGTGCGGCTCTTCCGCTCGCGCACGGAGCGTGAGCGGAGCGAGCGGCTCGCCTCGATCGGCGGCGTGGTATCGGGCATCATCCACGACCTGCGCACCCCGCTCGCGGTCATCAGCGGCAACGCGCAGCTGATGGCGACGGCGACCGACCCCGCGGCGCGCGCCGAGCACCTGAAGGCTGCGCTCAAGCAGTTCGACGTCATCGACGGCATGCAGCGCGAGGTGCTCGCGTTTGCCCGCGGCGAGAGCGGGATTCTGCCGCGCCGGGTGCACCTCGCGCGGTACTTCGACGACCTGGCGAAGCAGATCCAGCACGAGCTCGAGGGGACCGACGTCGTGCTCGCGATGCAGGTCGAGGACCGCGGCGTGGCGCGCTTCGACGAGGCCAAGATCACGCGCGCGCTTCACAATCTGGTGCGAAACGCGATCGAGGCGATGGAGCCGGAGGGCGGCACCATCGGCATTCGCGTGGTGCGCGAGGGCGGCGACGTCGTCGTCACCGTGTCGGACACGGGCCGCGGCATCCCCAAGGAGGTCGAGGGGCGCCTGTTCCAGTCGTTCGTGACGGCCGGCAAGAGCGGTCGCGGTACGGGCCTCGGGCTCGCGATCGTCAAGAAGATCGTCGACGAGCACCTGGGCTCGATCAGCGTCGAGTCGTCCCCGAAAGGCGCGGCGTTCACCGTGCGCATCCCGCACGAGCCACCCGGGCCTGCGAAGGCCAAGGTGCGCGAGCCCGCCGCGCCCGCGCCGGCCGGTCGCGGGAGGCCGAGCCCGGCGGGGCAGGCCTGACGGGTCGGCGGCCGCGCCTTCTACCCGACTTCGCTCCTTCGCGCGGCGATCGCGCGGCCCGCAGGCGCTATCCTCCGCGCGTGACCTCGCCCGCCCTTCGCCTGCCGCTCCTCGCCCCGCACAAGGACGCGCTCGAGACGTGCGTCTTCTGCCCGAAGCTCTGCCGCGCCGCGTGCCCGGTGGCGAACGCCGAGGCCAGCGAGACGCTGACGCCGTGGGGCAAGATGTCGATCGCGTACTTCCTCGGCCGGGGGGACGTGCCGGCCGACGCGGTCCACGCGGACCCGGCGTGGGCGTGCACGTCCTGCTACGCCTGCCGCGACCGCTGCGAGCACAAGAACGAGGTGGCCACGGTGCTCTCCGACGCGCGCGCGGAGCTCTTCGCGCGCGCTGTCGCCCCCGAGGCGGCGCGGACCGTCGCGGCGCGCTTCGCCGAGCGCAGCGCCGAGGCCGCGCGCGCGATCGACGCGATCGGCGCGGGCCTCGAGGTGGTCCGCCCGGGCGCGGAGGGCGCGACTGCCGTGCTCGTCGGCTGCGATTACGCGCGGCACGCGCCGGAGGTCGCGCGCGACGCGCTCGCCGCCGTCGCGGCCCTCGTCGGCGGTCCGGTGCGCCCCGTGCGGGCGTGTTGCGGCCTGCCGCTCCTGCACGCGGGCGATCGCGCAGGGTTCCTGGCCGCCGCGCGCGCGCTCGCGGACGAGGTCCGGTCGGCGCCGCGGCTGGTGGTGGTCGACCCGGGCTGCGCGCGCACCCTCGAGGTCGAGTACCCGCGCCTCGGCGTCGAGGTCCGCCCGGCCGAGCTCTTCGTCGACCTCGCGTACGCGTCCATCGATCGGCTGCGTCCCGGGCCGGATCCGTCGCTTCCCGGCGGCGGCGGCGCGGTGCGCTGGCACGACCCATGTCAGCTCGGGCGTGGCCTCGGTCGCTACGACGAGCCGCGCACGCTGCTCGCGCGCATCACCGGGCGCACGCCGACGACGTTCCTGCGCGATCGCGCCGACGCCGAGTGCAGCGGTGGCGGTGGCCTCCTGCCGGTCACGCGCCCGGACGCCTCGCGCGCCCTCGCCGACCAGCGCGTCGCCGAACACCGCGCGCGGGGGGGCGGCGTGCTCGTCACCGGCTGCGCGGGCAGCCTCCGGCGCTTTCGCAGCCGGGGCGAGCCGGCCGAAGATCTCGTCACGTTCGTCGCGCGCGCGATCGGGGCGTCGTCGCCGATCGCGCCGCCCGCGGCCGGCGAGCCATGACGCGGAGGCGCCGCACGGTCGCCGGCCGGCTGCTCGCGAGCTTCCTCCTGGTGCTCGGGGCGTTCGCCGTCACCGTCGGCTGGAGCGTGCTCTCGCTGCGGGCGGCCGCGCGGGACTCCGAGCTGCTTCGCGGAGGCTACGCGCCGCTGCTCTTGCGCATCGGCGAGGCGCTCGCCGAGCAGAACGTCATCAACGCGCAGCTGAACCACATCACCGCGGCGAAGAACCCGCGTGACGCCCGCGAGTGGATCGACACGGCGCGACGCACGCGTCCGGTGACGTTCGCCCACGTGCGCGAGGCGGCCGACCGCGGCCTCTCCGACGCGGTCGATCCCGAGGTCGGGGGGTTCCGCGTCGAGGTCGTGGGCGAGGTGATCGCCATCGAGCGGTCGCTCGTGGCCGACTCGGAGCGCTTCGGCGCGCTGTTCCAGGCGCTCGCCGTCGGCGACGCGGACGCCGCGGAGCGGGCGCGCGACGAGCTCGTGAAGCGCGAGACCGAGGCCGCTCAGCGGCTGCGTGGCGTGCGTGGCCGGGTCGAGGATCGCATGGAGAGCCTCACGCTGGGCGCACAGCGCCGCGAGCGCGACTCGATGCGCGCCCTCGCCGGGCTCGCGATCGTGACGGCGATCGTGGGCATCGTCACCTCGATCTACGCGCGCCGCGTGCTCGCGCCGCTCTCGGCGGTCACCCGGCGCGCGGAGGCCGTCGCCGAGGGCGATCTCACGCCGCGCGAGATCGCGCCTTCGAGCGACGAGATCGGCGATCTCGCCGCGACGTTCGAGGGAATGGTCGCGGCCATCCAGCGCGCCCGGCAGGAGCTCGTTCACGCCGAGCGGCTCGCGACGATCGGCAAGATGGCTGCCCACGTCACGCACGAGATCAGGAACCCGCTGTCGTCGATCGGCCTGAACCTCGAGCTACTCGAGGAGGAGCTCGTCGCGGACGACGCCGGCGCGGAGGCCAAGCAGCTGCTCGCGGCGATCAAGGGCGAGGTCGATCGCCTGAGCCGCATCGCCGAGCAGTACCTCTCGGTCGCGCGGCGGCCGGCGCCACGCCTCGAGCGCGAGCGCGTCGACGACCTCGTGCGCGAGCTCGTCGCCTTCGTCCGGCCGGAGGTCGAGCGGGCGGGCGCCACGGTGCGCCTCGCGGTCGACGAGGGGCTACCGGACGTGGCGCTCGACGAGGCGCAGATCCGGCAGGCGCTGCTCAACCTCGTGCGCAATGCGCGCGAGGCCATGCCGAGGGGCGGCGCCGTGTGGATCTCCGTGCGGTCGGCGGCCGGGGGCGGCGTCGACGTGCTCGTCGACGACGAGGGGGCCGGCATTCCGGACGACGTCCGCGCGTCGATCTTCGACCCATTCTTCACGACCAAGCAGCGCGGCACCGGGCTCGGGCTCGCGGTGACCCGCGAGATCGTCGAGGCCCACCGCGGCGCGATCGCCTGCGAGGCGCGCGAGGGCGGCGGGACGCGGTTCCGCATCCACCTGCCCGCCTTCGATGGCGCGAGCGCGGACGACACCCGTACGCCCGCGGCGCCGCCGGTCGCCGCGCCGCGCGCGTGAAGCGCCGGCGCTCGGCTACAGGTTGAAGTAGCGCAGCGCGAGCGCGACCAGGCCGAAGCCCACGAGAGCGAACACGATCGCGCCGAGCACGAGCGGCGCGAGGCTGCGGCTCGGCGCTGCGCGACGCACGTCCTGAGCGGGGAACGGCGGCTGCGGCGCGCTGTACGCGAGCGCCTGCTGCTGCTGTTGCTGCTGCCGGGCGCGCTCCTGCTCCTCGTAGTACTGCTGCTGCCGCGCGGCGTCGGCCGCGATCGGCTGCGGGTAGCTCGGTGGCGACGCGAGCGGTCGGTTCGGGCTCTTCGTGTATGCGGCGCCCGCGAGGCCGGTGCGCGGGTCGTACTCCATCACGAGCGTGCCGTTGCCGGCTCGCTGCGAGGTCGGCTCGATCGACGCGACCGGAAGCTGGATCGAGGGCGCGCCGACCGCCGCCTGGGCTTGTCGAGGCGCGGTCGGCGGCTCGTGCGACCCGCGGTCGCCGCCAGCGAGGCGGTGGAGGCGTGCGCCGTACGGGATCGCGATCGTCTGGATGCCGTCGGAGGTGTCCGGATCGACGATGACCGGCGCGATCATGCTCGGCACGGTGGTGCTCTCGCGCGGCCCGGAGTCCGCAGGCGGCTCGGCCGGCCGAGGCGAGGGGCTCTCGATCAACGTCGGCCGCGTGCCGATGGGCGGGCCCGGGCGCAGCTGCGCGGCCGCCGCGGGGTTGGCCTGGCGGAGCGCTTGCTGCGCGGCGGCGGCCTGTTGAGCCGTGGCGATCTGCTCGCGCGCCGCCATCGCTTGCGCCGGGCCCATCGGCATCGTCGCTGGCCAGCCGGCGGGGCCGGCGGGCGGCGCCCCCGACGGCGTCTGCGGTGCGGGGGTCGCCTCGATCGGCGCTGGCGGGCCCCACCCCCGGTCCTGGGTCGGCCGGCTCTGCGCGGCCGTCGGCGCGAGATCGCGCCACGCGGTGAGCGCCTCGTTCGCGCTCTGGAAGCGCTGCCCCGGATCGCGGGCGAGCCCCTTGGCGAGGAACGCTTCGAGCGCGGGATCCACGGCGCCGTCCATCGCGGCGGCGAGCGCGCGCGGCTCCTGCTTGGACTTCAGCTCGACCATCAAGAGGATGTTGCGAGCCTCGTACGGGAGCTGGCCGGAGAGCGCCTGGTAGATGAGCGTCGCCGTCGCGTAGATGTCGGCGCGGTGGTCGACCGTCTTCGCCTTGCCGATCTGCTCGGGCGGCATGAACGAGAACGTGCCGAGGCTCTGGCCCATCTCGGTCAGCGTGTCGCCCGTCAGCTCCTTCGGCAGCTTCGAGATGCCGAAGTCGAGGATCTTCACGCGCGTCACGCCGTCGGGGCGCCGCTCGAGGAACACGTTGGACGGCTTGAGATCGCGGTGGATGATGCCTGCGCGGTGCGCGTCGGCGAGGCCGAGCCACACCTGCTCGATGACCGGGTGGAGCTCCTCGAAGCTCATCGGCCCCGTGCGCTTGAGGCGCTCGATCAGCGACTCGCCCTCGAGCAGCTCGAAGACGATCGCGATGCCGTGCTCGGGGTCCTCGTCGATGTCGAGGACCTGCGTCACGTGGTCGCTGTTGATGGACCCGGCGGCGCGCGCCTCGCGGCGGAAGCGCTCGATCGCCGAGCTCTTCGCCTTCGACTCCGAGCGGAGCAGCTTGATCGCGACGACGCGGCCCGTGCGGATGTTCTCGGCCGCCCAGACCTCGCCCATCCCGCCCCGACCCAGCGGGCGCAGGATGCGGTAGCGGGTCGCGACGACGGTTCCGGCTGCGGGCTCCACGATGATCCGACCGATTATCCCTTTCGACCAGGCGCGGAGCTACCCCGAGCCCGGAAGACCACCGAGGATCAGAACGTGCCGAACGCCGCCGCTCCGCCGCCTTGCGGCGCGAACGAGGGCGCGACGGTGAACGTGCTGCCGACCTTCTCGCGCGTCTTCGTCGGCCGCGCGAGGTAGATGATGCCCGTCGTCACGAGGCTCGCCGCCGTCGCGCCGAGGAAGATGTCCGCCAGCAGATTGGCCGACTTGACGTCCGACCGCATCGCCTCGAGGTCCGCGGCCCCCATCGTGCCGTTGGCCGTCTTGTAGTCGGAGTTCACGCCCTTGGCGCGGACCATCAGGATCGCCGTGGGGACGGCGAGCGCGACCGTCAGGCCGGTGAAGACCCACGTCGCGGTGGGCGTGGGGCGGTACTTCTCGAGCGCCTTGGGCTCGTCGGCGGGCTTGGCCCCGTCGGCGGGCTTCGTCTCGGCGGGCTTGTCCGGCACCGGCACCGGCGCCGGCGTCACGTGCTTGGCGGCGAACGTGAAGCTGTGCGAGTAGGTCGCGCCGTTCGCGATGTCGACCTTCCACACCTGCTCGGGCTCGCCCTCGACGCTCGCCGTCAGGATGTGGACGCCGGGGTGAATCCCGAGCTTGGTCGCGCCGCTCTGGGCGGCGTAGCGGTTCGTGACAGGGAAGCCCTTCGAGGGCGTGCGGACGTCGATGACCTTCACGTTCGGGCGGTCCGAGAGGACCGTCACCCACGCGACGGCCGCCTTCAGCGCCTTCAGGTCGTTCTCGATCTGCGTGCGATCGCCCGCCGAGATGTTCGTGCCCTTCTCGAGGAAGCGCTCGTAGTGCTCGATCGCGTCGCCGTCGCGCTCGAGCTCGAGCGCGCACACGCCCATGCCCTTGAGCGCGTTCTGCGAGCCCGATAGCTCGTAGGCCTGGCGGAACTCGCGATAGGCCTCCTCGCATTTGTGGCCGCTTGGGTCGTTGTAGAACGCAGCCCCCGCCTGCATGTGCGTCTTGGCCTCGGTGAGCTGGACCGGCGTCGGGGCCGCGGGCGGCTCTTGCGCGAGGGCGGGCAGCGCCACGGTCGAGAGGACGAGGGCGGCGAGCGAGGCCCACGAGCGTGGGGAGCGGAGGCTCTGCATGGGGGCAGCCTATCGCGTCCGGCCCCGAAGGGTGAAGCCGACGGGGAAAGAGGCGTCGTTCGGTCGGACCGTGGGGGGGCCGCTGGCCTCTTGTCGCCCGCCGGTGGACAGGGCACCCACACGCCATGTCCGATCCCGTCCTGCTCGAGCGCCGCGGCGCGGTCGGCGTGCTCACCCTCGACCGCCCGGACCGTCGCAACGCGCTCTCTCGCGACACGATCTTCGCGCTCGGGCGCCTCGGGCGCGAGCTCGTGGGAGACCCCGAGGTCCGCGCGATCGTGATCACCGGCGCGGGCGACAAGGCGTTCTGCGCCGGCGCGGACCTGAAGGAGCGCCAGGGCATGACGCTCGACGACGTGCGGCGGCAGGTCGGGCTCTACCGGAGCGAGCTCGGCGTCCTCGACACCAGCCCGAAGCCGGTCATCGCGGCCCTGAACGGCCTCGCGTTCGGGGGCGGGCTCGAGCTCGCGCTGATCGCCGACCTGCGCGTGGCCGCGCCGCACGTGGAGCTCGCGCTTCCCGAGACGACGCTCGGCATCATCCCCGGCGCGGGCGGCACGCAGCGGCTGCCCCGGGTGGTCGGCGAGGCGCGGGCCAAGGAGCTGATCCTCCTCGGCCGCAAGATCGGCGCGGCCGAGGCGCTCGCGTGGGGGCTCGTCAACCGCGTGTCGCCCGAGGGCGTGCCGGTGCTCGAGGACACCCTCGCGTGGATCGATCCCATCGCGAAGGGCGCGCCGATCGCGCAGGCGGCGGCGCTCGCGGCGATCGCGGACTCGTACGAGGTCCCGATCGCGCTCGGGCTCGAGATCGAGCGCGTCCGGTACGACGAGACCTTGCGGAGCGAGGACCGGCTGGAGGCGCTGGCCGCGTTCGCGGCGAAGCGGCGCCCGGAGTTCCGCGGCAAGTAGGCGTGGCCGCGCCGCGCACACGCGGGGCTGGCGCGAGCACCGATCGGCCCGGCACGGCGGTGCCGGACGTGGTCGCGCCCGGGCTCGACGCGATCTTCGTGGGGGTCAACCCGGGGATCGTTTCGGCGCGCGCCGCGCACAACTTCGCGAATCCGTCGAACGGCTTCTGGCGGCTGATGCACGAGAGCGGCCTCGTGCCGCGCAGGCTCGCGCCCCACGAGGAGGGCGAGCTGATCGCGCACGGCCTCGGCCTGACCAACCTCGTCGACCGGGTCACGCGCGGCGTCTCGGACCTCACGCCGGCCGACCTCGAGCGGGGGCGCGTGAGCCTCGCGGCTCGGCTCGCGGTGCTGCGGCCGCGGGCGGTCGTGTTCGTCGGCGTGACGGCCTACCGGGCGTTCGCCGGCGTGAAGGGCGTGGTCGTGTGCGGCGAGCAGGAGGCGATCGACGCCGCGCGCGTGTTCGTGGTGCCGAGCCCGAGCGGGCGCAACGCGCACTACCGGTACGAGGACATGCTCGGCTTCTTCCGCGGGGTGGCGCGCGCCCTCGGCCGTTGAGCGGGCCTTTCGCGGCCGCCTCGGGGCTACGGCCGGACGGCCTTCTGGTAGCGGGTCGCCCGCGCGAGCTTGACGACCCCGCCCTCGCTTGGCGCGGTGATCGTGAAGCCGTCGCCGACGTAGATCGCGACGTGCCCGGGGCGCCAGAGGATGTCGCCGGGCTCCACGCGATCGAGCGGCACCTCGGGCAGCAGGCTCGCCTGCGCGGCGCTCGTTCGCGGGATCGCCTTGCCCGCGGCCCACCACGCGGCCTGCGTCAGCCCGGAGCAGTCGTAGCAGCTCGGCCCGGTGCCGCCCCAGCAGTACGGCGTGCCGAGCCGCGACCGGGCGAACGCGATCGCGGCCGCCGCGCCGGGCGAGGCGGGCGGGGGGCCTGGCCAGGCGCCCGCGGGCGCGCCCGGAGCGTAGGGCGAGGGCGCGTACCGAGCGCCGCCTCCGCCGGGGGCCTCGGCCGCGCAGCCGGTCGCGAAGCCCGAGGCGAGCAGCGCGGCCGCCAGCGCGATCGTGGCGGCCGTTCGGCTCGGATCGCTGGTGCGCACGGGAGGTTTGTCGCGCTCGCGCGCGCGCCCGGCAACTTCTCTGCCGTTGAGGTACGCTCCGCCCGATGTCGAAACAGGCCCTCGTGCAGAAGGTCAAGCAGATCGTCGCGCTCGGGCGGGCGGGCAAGCTCGAGGAGTCGTACCTCGGCTACCGCGATCTCTTCTCGAGCCCCGAGTTCGTGCAGAACCGCCCCGAGGACCAGCGCCAGGCGCTGCGGCTGATGGTGCTCGCCAAGAACGTCCCGAACCCGCGCACGCCGGCGATGCTCGATGCCATGCGGTCCGCGCTCGTGCCGCTCACCGAGCTCGTGTCGACGCTCGGCGAGCCGGCGGACCACGAGATGCTCGGCCTGTGTCATCTGGCGCTCGGGCACGAGCAGGCCGCGTCGGCGATCTTCAAGGCCGGCCTCGCGACCGAGCGCCTGCGCAGCCCCGGGTCGGACCTCTGCGGCGAGCTCATGAAGCGCATCTCGATGATCTAGGGCGCGCCGACGGGGGCGTTTGGCGATCTTCGGGTAATGCCGGAGTGCGTCGCGGTCGGAAAGAATGGGAGGATTCTTTCGGGCCATCGCGATAACGTGAGAGGGCTCGCTCGGGGGCAATGGGGCCTCGAGCCGGCGGTCGCTCACCGCGGACTTCCAGGCGACCCGACATGACGCAAGCTGTACCGAGCGCCGGAGCCATCCTGGACGGACGCTACCGGGTCGATAGCGTCCTCGGCGAGGGCGCTCACGGCGTCGTGCTCGCCGTCACGCGCCTGTCGGACGGCGTGCGCTTCGCCCTGAAGCGGCTGGACTCCGTCGCCGGGGACGCCCAACGGCTCGATCGCGAGGCGAGGGTCCTCGAGCGGCTCGACCACCCCGGAATCGTGCGCTTTCACGATGCGGGTCGGCTCCCGGGAGGCGACCGCTACGTGGTGATCGAGCTCATCGTGGGGCCGACGCTCGCTCGCGCCCTCGCCGACGGGGGGCCGCTCGCGCCCGCCGAGGCGAAGTCCGTCATGCTCGACGTCGCGCGCGCGCTCGCCTGCGCGCACGACGCCGGCGTGGTGCACCGCGACCTCCACCCGGGCAACGTGATGCTCGTCGGCGACGCGCCCGATCGCGCGGCCAAGGTGCTCGACTTCGGCGTCGCCGCGTTCGCGGAGGACGCCCGCCTCACGCCCTCCGGCGCCGCGCCCGGCACGGTCGCGTACATGGCGCCGGAGCAGCTCGCTGGCCAGACGGTGCCGCAGAGCGACCTCTACGCCTGGGGGCTCCTGTTTCTCGAGTGCCTGCTCGGCCGCCCGGTCGTGACCGGCAAGAGCTTCTACGAGGTCGCGTTCAAGCAGCTCCGCGACGACGCCGTCGCCATCCCCTCCGCGCTGCTCGCGCACCCGCTCGGGCGGCTGATCGCACGCGCGCTCGCCAAGCGCCTCGCCGATCGCGTCGCCAGCGCGGCCGAGCTTGCGGCCGAGCTCGCGGGGATCGACGTCGCGGGGCTGTCGCTCAGCTCGGACTCGGCCGTCACGCTGCGGGGGCCCGACCTCGCGCCCTCGTCGGCGCCGCTGTCGCCGCTCGGGTCGGGGCTCGAGAGGCGGCACGTCACCCTCCTCGTCGTCGCGCCCGATGACGCGCCGCCGGTCGTGCTGCACGACTGGGTGCGCGACGTGCTTCGTCCGAGAGGCGGCCTCGCCGAGGTCGATCCGGACGGCTCGGTGGTGGCGCTGTTCGGCGTGCCGATCGCGCACGAGGACGACGCGGCGCGCGCGGCGCACGTCGCCCTCGTGCTCGCCGCTTCGTCCGTGCCCGGTGGGTCCGCCCCCCGTGCGGGCCTCGCGAGCGGCGTCCTGGTGGCCGATCCGCGCGCGGGGGTCTCCACGCTCGCCTCGGCGCGCGCGACGCCGATCCACCTGCGCGCCTCCCGGCTCGCGCGCGCGGCTGCGATCGGCGCCGTGCTCGCCGACGACAGCACCGAGCGCCTGATCCGCGGGCGGTTCGTGTGCGAGCCCGCGTCCCGCGCCGAGGGCGACGGCGCGAGCCTCGCCGCGCACCGAGTGATCCGCCCGCACGCCGTGCCGGCGCGGCTCGCCACGGGCGCCATCGTGGGTCGAGAGCGCGAGATCGCGGCCCTGCTCCGCCTCTGGGGCGACGCGCGCGCCGGCCGCTCGAAGGCCGCGATCGTGGTCGGCGAGGCGGGCATCGGCAAGTCGCGCCTGCTCCAGGCGCTCGGTGAGGCGTGCCGGGCGGGCGGTGGCCGCTGGGTGGACTGCGGCTGTTCGCCGCATGCCTCGAACACGCCCCTCTTCCCCCTGCTCGAGCGCGCCCGCGCGCAGGCCGGCCTCGCGTTCGGCGACGACCCCGAGGAGGCTCGACGCAAGCTCGTCGCGAGCGGGGTCGCGGCCGCGCTCGGGGGCCCAGGGGAGGTCGCCCTGCTCGCCGAGCTCCTCGTGGACCGTTCGCCGGGCCCGACCGACGCCCTCGAGGCGCGCGTCGACGCGCTCGTCTCGCTGCTCACGACGCGCACGGGCGCGCCGCCCATGCTCATCACGATCGAAGACGCCTCGTGGTGCGATCCCACGACGCTCGAGCTCCTCGGCGCGGCCGTCGAGCGGCCGGGGGCGCGCCTGCTCGTCGTGCTCGCCGCGCGCGCGGAGATCGCGCTGCCCGCGGGGCTGCGAGGCGCCGACGAGATCGCCGTCGGCCGGCTGTCGCCCGCGCAGGGCGCGGAGCTGGCGCGCGCGGCCTCGCTCCCGGGCTCGATTTCGGACGACGCGGTCGACCGGGTGGTCGCGGCCGCGGACGGCGTGCCGCTCTTCGTGGAGGAGCTGACGCGCGCGCTGCGACCGCCCGGGGCCGAGCCGGCGCTCGCCTCGATCCCGTCGACGGTCCGGGGCCTGCTCTGTGCCCGCCTCGACGCGCTCGGCGGCGCCAAGCGCACCGCGCAGCTCGCCGCGATCGCGGGCCACGAGGTGCGCCTCGACCTGCTCGTCGCGGTCGCCCCGTGGGGCGAGGAAGCGCTCGGCCGCGACCTCGACGCGATGATCCGGCTCGGGCTCGTCTATCAGCGCGGCGTGCCGCCGTCGTCGTCCTACCAGTTCGCGCACCACCTGCTGCGCGAGGTCGCGCTCGACTCGATGCTGCCCGAGGTGCGGAGCGCCTGGCACGGCACGCTCGCCGACGCGCTCGTCGCGCGCTTCGGCGCGCAGGCCGAGGCGCACCCCGAGAGCCTGGCCCGACACTACGCCGAGGCCGGTCGCCCGCTCGAGGCCGCGACCTGGGCCGAACGGGCAAGCCGCCAGGCGTTCGCGCGTTCCGCCCCCGTCGAGGCCGTCCGTCTCCTCCGGTTCGCGTCCGGCGAGCTCTCCGGCGTCCCGGCGTCGGATCGGAGGGGCGATCTCGAGATCGGCGTGCAGCGCGGGCTCGTCTCGGCGCTGGTCGCCACGCGGGGGATGGCCTCGCCGGACACCGAGGCCGCCCTGTCGCGCATGCACGCGCTGCACGTGGCGCGCGGCGAGGCGGCGCACGCCTTCCTCGTCGCGCGCATGATCGGGACGCAGGCGGCGAGCCGCGCCGAGTACGGTCGCGCCCTCGCCGATGCCGATCGCGCCCTCGCCGATCCGATCTGCGCCACGAGCCCCAGGCTGGAGGCCCTGGCGCGGGCTCAGCGCGGCATGGCCCTCTTCGCCGGTGCCCGCTTCGTCGAGGCGCGGGCGGACCTCGATCGCTCGATCGCGCTCTTCGACTGGTTGCCGCCCGCGGGGCCCGACGCGCCCGTGGCGGTCGACCCTCGCCTGTTCGCCGGCGGCTTCGCGGCCCGGGTGCTCTGGCACCTCGGGATGCCCGACCGCGCCGTCGCGCGCGCCGACGACGGCCTTCGGATCGCTCGAGCGATGGGCTTCGCGCACGCCGAGATCCTCGCGCAGTCCGCCCTCGCGTTCGTTCACTACGAGCGTCGGGACCCGTGCGCGACCGAGCGGGCGCTCGAGGGCCTCGAGGCCCGCGCCGGCGCGCGCGCGCTGCCGTCGCTGGTCGGCCTCGTCGCGGTCGGCCGGGCGTGGGTCGAGGCGCAGCGCGGCGAGGACCGCACCGCCTCGACGAGCGAGGCGATCGCCCGCTACTGCGACAACGGCATCCGCTTCGAGCTGTCGCAGCTCCACGCCATCGCGGCCGACGCGTGCCTCGCGGTCGGCCAGGTCGATCGCGGCCTCTCCTTCGTGGCCGACGGGCTCGCCTTCGCCGCCCAGAGCGGCGAGCTGCACGCCGAGCCCGAGCTCTACCGCCTGCGGGCGGCCCTCGTCGACCAGGCCCGCGGCGTGGGGAGCGAGGAGGCGCGCGACGCGCTCGAGATCGCGGCCTCCCTCGCGGCCGTCTCGGGGGCCCGCTCGCTCGCGCTGCGCATCGCGTGCGATCTCGCGCGCTGGCACCTCGCCCAGGGCGACGGCGCCGCGGCGCGCGACGCCCTCGCGCCCGAGCTCGCCCTGATCGTCGAGGGCGAGGGCACGATCGACGTCCTCGACGCGCGCTCGCTCGCGGGGCTGCTCGCGGCCGACGTCGCCTGACCCCTCGGCGCGGGGCGATCGCGGCGCCGACGCCCCGCGATCGTCGCCGGCGCCTCGACCGCGGCTACTTCACCGTTCGGCAGCAGCGGAAGCCGAGGTGGTAGTTCACGTGCCAGGCGTTCTCGATCGGCTCGACGTGCCAGCGTGCGTCGTAGGCGCAGTGGTCGGGGTACGTCTCGCGCCCCTCCTTCTGCCGCTCCTCCGGCCTGCGCGCGACGTCGGCGTAGAAGAAGGCGCTGCCCTTGAGCTGGCTGTACGTGTGCCCGTCCGGGTCGAGCCGCGTCATGATCTCGGCGACGTTGCCGTGCTGGTCGTAGACGCCGAAGCGCGATCGGCACTGCGGGAACGCGCCGGCGGGCTCGGTGTTCGACTGGCAGGTCTTCCACGCCGTCTTCGACGAGTCGTCGTCGCACCCTGGCTTCTGCCCCTTCGCCGACTTGTTCGTGTTGCACGCGGCGAGGTCCAGGTCGTCGCCGTACGCGTACTTGCGATCGGCGCCGCCGTCCGGATCGCCGCGGCACGCGAGCGTCCACTCCTCCTGCGAGCAGAGGCGCTTACCCTGCAGCTCGCACACGCGGCGCGCCTGCGTCGGCGCGATCCACACCATGGGCAGCTCGCACGGCTCGTTCGGGAATTCGAAGACGTCGATGCACGCCTTCGGCTTCTTTCCGGGCTTGTAGATGGGGACCATGTTGGGCAGCCCGCCGCACGCGGCCCTCTGATCCTCGGTCTGGAAGACGATCCCGGCGAGCCCCTCGACGCACCTCGCGCGCGAGACCGCGTGGTGGGAGAGGTCCCGGTTGCCCTGGTTCGACTTCCACGGCCCGCCGTAGCCGAACGTCTTTTGCAGGAACATGTCGGCGTTCGCGCCGGGCTTCGGCGGACGCTTGATCGAGAAGAGGCCGAGGATCGCGTCCAGGTCCTCGAAGTGCCGCGCCATCGGATCGTCACCCGCGGCCTCGCCGGCGTCGCCCGCGTCCGCGATCGCCTGCGCGATCGCGGTCGCCGCGGGCACGGGCGCGCTGGACGCCGAGGCGATCGGCGGCGCCGCGTCCGCGATCGCCTGCGCGCTGCCCGACGACGTCGCGGGCCCGCCCGGGCCCGGGTCGCGCGGGTCGGAGCAGGCGGTCGCGATCGCCACCAGGTGCGCGGCGGCGAGGGCGCGGGCGGCCGATCGAGGCGGAGGCACGGGCGCGATCTAGCACGACCGCGCGCGCCCGGACCCCCGCGGGTGCGCCGCCGCGACCTCGCTAGCTGCGGCGCCGCACCGGGATCCGGGGCTTGCGCGGGGCGCGCGCCGGCCGATCGGCCTCGGCAGCGTGCGGGTGGGGGTGCGCGTGAGCGCCGGCGCGCGGGTCGAGCCCGGCGCCGACGAGCGACGTACCCGTGACCGACCCGTTGATCACCCCCTTCGCGCTCGTCAGCCGGTCGGCGAGGCGCTTGAGCACGTGCGCCGGGCCCCGGGTGATCACGACCTCGAGGCAGTGATCGGCGTCGAGGTGCACGTGCGTCGTGCAGAGGACGTAGTCGTGGTGCGAGTGCTGCAGCTCGTTTAGCGCCTCGGTGAGCTCGGCGACGTGGTGGTCGTACACGAGCGAGATCGTCGCGATGGTCTCGTCGCCGCGGTCCCAGGCGTCCCGCACGAGGTCGGCGCGCATGAGGTCGCGCAGCGCCTCCGATCGGGTCGCGTAGCCGCGCCGCGCGATGTGATCGTCGAAGCGCGTGATGAGGTCCTGATCCACGGCGATCCCGAAGCGGACGAGGTCGGTCACGGGCCGATTATGCGCGCGCCCCGGGCCGGCACGAGCCCGTGCTACCCAATGGTCGATTCGTGCTACCTGTCGGCCGGGGGCCCGCGACCAGGTGACGCACGTCAGCGCGCGGCGCCGCGCGATCGGGTAGACCCATCCTCCCAGCCGGCAGGTGTCCATGATCTCGCGCGCGCCGATCCCCCTCGCCACTCCCCTCCGCGGCCTCGTCGCCGCGCTGCTGCTCGCGCCCCTCGCGATCGGCTGCTCGTCTTTCGACCCGGCCGCCGAGACGGCGATCGGCGAGTTCCCGGCCGACCCGCTCATGACCGTGTCGACGGAGGCCCGGGCGCTCTCGCTCGAGGTCCGCACGTCGCCGACGCAGCCGCCGTCGCGAGGATCCGTGGCGGTCGAGTACCGGGCGTCGGACGCGAAGGGCGCGCCGGTGACCGGGCTCGTCGTCGAGCTGGTGGCGTGGATGCCGGCGATGGGGCACGGGGCGTCGGGGACGCCCACGGTGTCGGAGACCGGCGAAGGGCGGTACGTCGCGCGCGGGATCGACCTCTCCATGGCGGGGCGGTGGGAGCTGCGCACGACCTTCACCGGGCCCGCGAGCGATCATGCGACCGTCGTCTTCGACGTGCCGTAGCGCGATCGGCGCGGTCGTCGCCGCGTGCGCGGTGATCGCGTGGGCGGGCTCCGCGCGCGCGCAGCCGTGCTGCGGCGGCGCGAGCGCCTTCGCGCCGGCGCGGCTCACGCTGCACGAGGACGCGCTCGTCGGCGTCTCCGCGCGCGCCGCCGGGGTCGTGCGGTCCTTCGACGCGCGGGGCGCGGTCGTCGCGCCGCCGCGGGGCACGCGGGAGGTCGAGCTCGAGCAGGACGTCGTCGCCGCGCTGCGCGTGCTCACCCGCGGGCAGGTGTCGCTGCTCGTCCCGCTCGTCGAGACCCTCCGGCAGGTGCCGGGCCGGAGCGAGGCCTCCGGCGGCTACGGCGACGTGCAGCTCGGCGCGCGCTGGGATTTCACCCTCGCCGGCCAGGCGGGGCGCTGGCCGGGGCTCGCCGCCCTCGCGGCCGTCACGCTGCCGACCGGCGTTCCGCCCGAATCTGCCCGCAAGCCGCTCGCGACCGACGCGACCGGCGCCGGGGCCACGGAGGTCTCGCTCGGCGCGGCCGTCGAGCGAGCCTTCGGTCCGGTGCTCGTCCACGCGACCGGCACGGGCGCCTGGCGATCGCCCCGTGACGTCGGGCCGCTGCGCGTGCAGCCGGGCCTGTCGCTCGCGGCCCTGGCGGGCGCCGGCGTCTACCTGCCTCGCGAGTCGATGGTCGCGATCTCCGCCTCGTACGCGGTCGACCTCGCGACGCGCGAGGGGGGCGATCCGGTGGCCGACAGCCAGCGATCGCGCACGCGCCTCGTGCTGGCCGGCGGGCTGCTCCTCGCCGGACCCTGGCGCGCCCAGGCGAGCCTGTTCTGGGACGTTCCCCTCGCCCATTTCGGGCAAAATCGTCCCGCCATGATCGGGGGCGCGCTGCTGTTCGTGCGCGGCTTCTCGTGACCCGCGGCCGCGCACCGGCGCCCGCGCGCAGCCGACCCCGACGGCGGCCCCCGCGAGGCTACCGGGCGCCGCGGACCGCCTCGGCGGCGCGCGCCGGGGTATCCTCGCGTCGTTGACCCCCTCCGCCGCCGCCCTCCCGCCCGGTCACCGCGTCGTCGTCTCCGCGCTCGCCGAGAGCCCGCCCGAGGCGCTCGACTCCGCGACGTCGATCGCGATCGAGCCCATGGCCGCCCCCGATCGCGCGTCGATCGGCCCGCGCGACGTCATCGTCGCCGTGCGCGCGGCGGCCGTTGGCTGGGTCGACCTGCTCATGACGAGCGGGCAGTACCAGCACCAGCCCGCGCTGCCCTACACGCCGGGCCTCGAGTCCGCGGGCGTGGTGGCGTGGAAGGGCCCCGAGGCCGGCGACGCGGTCGGCCTCGGCGATCGCGTGATCGTCGACGGCCTGCTCGTCGGCCCGCGCTCGCTCGGCGACCACCAGCGCTGGGGCGGCTTCGCGTCGTACGTCGTCGCGCCCGCGGAGGCGCTGCACCCGATCCCGGCGGCGCTGTCGTTCGACCAGGCCGCGGGCCTGCTCGGCGCCTACGAGACCGCGTACCACGCGCTCGTCGCCCGCGGGCGCGTGCAGCCGGGCGAGGTCGTGCTCGTGCACGGCGCCTCGGGCGCGACCGGCCTCGCCGCCGTCGAGGTCGCCAAGCTCGCGGGCGCGCGCGTCCTGGCGACCGGCCGATCCGAGGCGAAGCTCGCGGTCGTGAAGGACCACGGCGCCGACCACGTGATCCTCGTCGGCGACGGCGCGGGCGGCGTGCGCCGCTTCCGCGACGACGTGAAGGCCCTGACGGGCGGGCGGGGCGTCGACGTCGTCTACGACCCCGTGGGCGGCGCGGTCTCGCTCGAGAGCCTGCGGTGCGTGCGCTTCGGCGCCCGCTTCCTCGTCGTCGGCTGGGCCTCGACGCCCTACGTGGCGCGCGGCCTCGGCCTGCGCGGCGCCCCGAACGCGAACGCGATCCCGACGAACCTGGTCATGATGAAGGGCCTCGACGTGCTCGGCTGCCCCGCCGTCATTTCGACGCTCTTCGACCCCGCGCTGCGTCCGCCGCGCCTCGCCGCCGTGCTCCGCTGGGCCGCCGAGGGCGCGATCCGCCCGCACGTCTCGCACGGGTTTCCGCTCGCCGACTTCCGCGCCGCCCTGCGCGCGCGCTGGTCGGGCGACGTCGTGGGCGGCTGCGTCGTTCGACCCTGAGGGAGGGCGGAGGTCCCGATGCCGTGCGACGCCGTCGCCGTGCGCCGCGACGCGCTGGGAAGCCCCCGCTTCCGCGGGGCCGACACCCCTCCGCCCGAGCTGTGCAGGAACCCGCATAGCGGGCTGCGCGCGGGCTGCACGCACGGGTGCTGCGAGGCCGTCCACGCGGCCGGCGGCGGGGAGTGACGCCGCGACGCGCGCACGCGGCGGCGTCGTCCGACGCTGAGAGCGGGCAGATCGAACGCCCGCGCGCGCCGCCGCGAGGCCGTCAGCGCGGCTCGAGGAAGCCGTGCCGCGCCAGGATCGCGCGCCCCTCGGGGGACGCGACGAAGCTCGCGAAGGCCCGCGCCCCGGCCTCGCCCGCCGCGTCCGGCCCGGATCCCTTGCACACCACGATCGCCTGATCGATCGGCGCGTGCAGGGCCGTGTCGATCGGCGCGAACGTGCCGGGGCTCGTGCCCTCGAGCGACCGCGCGACGATCGCGACGTCGGCGTTGCCGGTCGCGGCGAACTGCAACGCCTGCCGCACGTTCTCGCCGTGGACGAGCTTCGGGCGCACGGCGTCGAGGACGCCCGCGCGCCGGAGCGCGTCGACGGCCGCGGCGCCGTACGGGGCGTGCTCCGGGTTCGCGATCGCGATCCGCGCGACCCCGGGGTCGACGAGGTCGGCGAGGCGAACGGGCCGCGCGCGCGCGCCTTCCGCGCTGTAGATCGCCAGGGCCCCGCGGGCGTAGAGGGCCCTCGTGTCCTCGAGGCACGCGCCCTGCCGCACCACGCGGTCGACGAACGCGACGCTCGCCGCCGCGAACACGCGGAACGGCGCGCCCTCCTCGATTTGCTTGGCGAGCAGGCCCGTCGACCCGAACGAGAACGTGACGCGCCGGCCGGTCGTGCGCTCGAAGGCGGCGCCGATCTCGCCGAACGCGAGGGTCAGGTCGGCGGCCGCGGCGACGGCGATCGCGGGCTCCTCGGCGGGCTTGCGGCAGCTCGCGGAGGCTGCGGCGATCGCGAGCGGGACCAGCAGCGCGGCGCCGCGGAGCGGGACGTTCACGGCGCCCCCGCGGCGCGCCCCGGCGCCCGGGTCACGGGCGGGTGAGCGCCGCGAAGCGCGCGTGCTCACGGTCGCTGATGCGGTGCGCGTCGGCGCCGCCGCCGCTGACGAACAGGTGCGACGAGGTGCCCTGCAGCTCGGCCTCGAGGACGACGCGGCCCGCGGGCGTCACGGCCTCGAAGTCCTGGTCGGCCGGGGCGCCGAGATCCGTGCCGTCGGCGTCGCGCGCGACCGAGCCGACCGGGCGCAGGTCCGTGCCGTCGAGCTTGACGCTGTAGAGCAGGCCGCCGTCGGGCCGCCCCGCGAGCGCGCGGTAGAAGATCGCGCGCCCGTCGGCGGTCACCGTCCCGAAGAACGGGAGCCATAGCGGCTGGTTGCAGAGCTCGGTCGTGGCCGACCCGTCGAGCTTCGAGGCGCGGAGCAGCCCGCCGGTCGGCCCGCTGCCGATCGTGAACGCGCGGTCGCCGACGATCTTCGCGACGTGGGCATCGGCGCCCGGCGCGGGATCGATCACGCGCATCGCCCCGCCCGCGAGGGGCGCTACCGCGAGCGCCCCGTCGGCGCGGGTGAACAGCACGTCGCCGCTCGGCGCGACGGCCGCCGGCGAAGCGTCCACGTCGGCCGGCGTCAGCGCTCGCTCGCCCTTGCCGTCGATCCCGACGGCCACGAGCTGCCGCTTGCCCCCCGCGGTGCGCGTGAGGATCAGGTGGCCTTCGCCCGCGAAGCCGACCGCGCGATCGTCGACGCCGGCCGCGCCGACGTCCACGTGCGCCCCCGCGAGGTCCGTGAGCCGCACGTCCCCCGCGCCGCTGCCGTGCAGGGTCATCAGCACGCGCGCGCCGCGGGCCTCGACCACGCGGTCCTGCCCGTCCTCGCCGCCGAGCGCGCGCACGTCGCCGCCGTCCATCCGCGCGCTCTGCAGGCCGCCGCGCGCGACGAAGCCCACGCGCCCGTCGGCCACGGCCACGAGCCGCGCGGACTCGCCCACCGTCACCGGGCCCGCGCCCGCGCCGATCGCGACCACGTCCACCACGGTCGGCGCGTCGGCCCGCGCGAGCTCGACGACCGTCGCGCCGCCGTCCGTCTCGGCGCGCAGCACCTTCGCGTACCGGCCCTTCGGCAGCGCCGCGATCTCGCGCCGGCCCGACCCGTCCGCGCTCACCTGATCGATCGCCGTGATCGCCCCGTCCGGGCCGTGCGCCGCGACGAGCACGCGGTGGCCGGCGAGCACGCCCGCGAATGTCGAGTCGACGCCCGGCCGCGACAGCCGCGCCATCGGCCGCGTGCCGTCCTCGAGGATGGCCGCGACCTCGCGCGGCTGCTTCGCCACGATGCGCGCGTACACGACCCACACCGGCGCTGCCGGGGCGGTGACCGTCGCGCCCTGCGCCGGAGGCGCGATCGCGCCCGCGGGCGCCGCGGTCGGCGCGGCGACCGGCGACGGGGCCGGCGCGCTCTCCCGCGCGTTGCAGCCGGCGGCGAGCGTGATCGTGAGGGTCAGGGCGAGCGACGTCGAGCGCATGCGGGCCTCCGGGAAAGCGGCCGCGAGCCTAGCAGCCGGATCGCGTGGCGGGCTAGCTCGCGCGCGACGTCAGCGCGCCTTGACCTCGAACCCGTACTCGAGCAGCGGCCGCACGCAGCGCCGGTCGTCCGGCAGCGAGAAATCGGCCGGATCGTCGGGGATTCGGTCGAGATCGCCGACCGAGCAGGCCTGCACGTGCCACACGCCGGCCGGCGCGTCCGCCGCGAGCGCGAGCCGGAGCTTCGGCGTCGGGCCGCCGCTGACGGCGCTCTCCACCGCGACGCGCCGGCCGCTCGGGTCGAACCAGCACATCCGCAGGCCGTGCCGGACCTCGCCCGCGCGCTTGTCGGGCCGGCTGCCGTCCCAGCGGAAGCGCTCGAACCAGTCGAAGTGGGCGTGCACGGTGTCGCCCGGCCAGAACACGCGCGTCGCGTCGTCGTCGCCGCCCTTCGCCTGGCGCAGCAGGTAGCTGCCCGACACGAGCGTCGGCCAGTCGCTCGGCTTGTACGGCCGCCGCCGATCGGCCGCGACGCTCCGCGGCTGGCGCGGCTTGTGCGGGCGCAGCTTGATCGGCGCGTACGTGTCGGACGCGCACGGGTCCTGCCCCTTCACGTCGTCGGCGTACACGATCTGGTTCGCGCGCCCGCGGTTCACGAGCGCGTAGTCGGCCGACGGCCGCTGGTAGGACGGCCCGGCCCAGCCGCGCGGGTTCTGCTTCACGTCGTTCTCGAGGTTCGTCAGCGTGTTGCGCTCGTAGACGGGCCGCTCGTCGAGGTGGTCCTCGATGACCCGCTGCGCGTGGATCTCGATCGGGGCGCGCGGGACGATGCCGCCTTCCTCGATCGACTCCACGCACTCCTCGTCGATCGCGTATGCGTTCTTGCGCACGAGCGAGCACTTGCACTCGTCGGTGTGGGTGCTCGAGAACTCGAGGTCGTCGCAGCGCGGGTCGCCGCCGCGCGCGATCGTGCCGGTGAACGGCGCCTGCCGCACGCTCTCCTTGCCGCTGTGGACGCCGTGGAGCGCGATCTTCGCCCACGGCTGCTTGCCGCGCAGGTCGATGCGCTTGCGGAACGTGTCGCACTTCGCGGCGTACGCGGCCGCCGAGCCGAGCTCGGGCGCCAGCGGATCGCACTCGGCGGGGAAGTGTTCGCGCAGGTATCGCTGGTACCAGGGCGTGCCGAGGTTGCCCATGTCGAGCGTGATGAAGTCCTTGCCGCGATCGAGGACGTGCGCCTCGTACCAGAGCGTGAAGAGGAAGCCGTCGCCCTGGGTCATGTAGACGGCGCCCGGGGGCACCGCGGCCGCGACCTCGGCGCCGAAGCTCTCGCCGATGACCGGCTCGCGCGCGAAGTCCTGTCCGCGCGAGACCGCGGCCAGCCCGAAGATCGACAGGACGACGATCGGCAGCGCCGAGGCCAGCTGCCGCGCGCGCGGCTTGCCGAGGGCGTCGCCGGGCCGACCGGCGCGGACGCGCAGCGCGACGACGGCCGCCGCGGCCGCGGCCAGGAGCAGCGGGATCGCGAGCGGCGCGCCGCCGTGCGTGCCCAGGAACCACGGGACGCGCTTGAGCGCGCGCGCGTAGTAGACGGTGAGCCCGGCGGCGAACGCGAGCACCGCCGCGAGCGCGGCGAAGGCCATCCACACCTTGCGCGCGTGCTCCTCGGCGCGCGCGTGCTGCGCCACCCACCACGACCCGAGCCCGATGAAGATCGCGCAGGCCCACAGGCCCGGGAGGAAGTACGTGCCGAAGTCGCCGACCGAATAGGTGACGGCGTGCCCGACGTTGAAGAGCATGTACGATCCGAGCAGCAGCAGGTACGGCCACGCGCGCTTCGCGGTCGCGGCCACGCCCGGGACGAAGAGCGCCGTGCCGATCGGCAGGTACTGGATGTCGAAGATCGCCGAGACCTGCAAGAGCCGCCCGCGCAGGCCGGCGAGGTCGATGCCGCCCATGAACCGGCGGTACTGCTTGCCCGTCATGTGCGCGTACAGCGTCGGCCAGTCGTGCGTGTCGCCCCAGGGGAGGCCGGTCGAGTGGCTCGCGGCCCACACGAGGTAGCCGTAGCTCGCGAGCGGGATCAGGCCGAGCACGCACGCGAGCACGAAGCCCCCCGTCGGCTCCCAGCGCGTGTCGTCGAGGAAGCCCGGGCGGAAACGGCGGCCGACGCGGGCGATCGGGTCCGCGGCCCAGCCGAAGAGGAAGTACGGCTTGCGCACGCAGAGATAGAGGAACGACGCCGGCAGGAAGTAGACCATCGTGACGTGGTGGGCGAGCCCGATGCCCATCGCGAGCGCGGCGACGTAGACGTAGCCGTTCTTTCGCGAGATCTCGAAGCGCGTCCACGCCCAGCCGGCCCACGCCACGAGCACGATGTGGAACGGGTAGACCTCGGGGATGCGCACCTGCGACCAGAGCAGCGGCCCGACGCCGAGGAGCGCGCCCGCGACCAGGCCCGCGAGGTCCGCGTCGTAGGTCTTCTTCGCCGAGGGCCGCGGCGGCGCGGGCGGCGGCGCGTCGAGCTCGTCCGACCAGCGGGGCCAGGGCTGCGCGTCGATCGGGTCGGGATCGGCGATCGCGCCCTGGAGGCGCAGCGCGACGAGCCGCGTCGCGTACGCGGTGAACAGCGCGGCGCCCACGCCGCAGAGCGCGTTGAAGAGCTCGACCTTCACGCACTGCATGATCGCGTCGGGCAGGAGCCGCGCGAAGAAGTGCGCCAGGACCGTGTAGACCGGGTAGCCCGTCGGGTGCGCGACCCCGAGCGCGGTGATCGCCGACAGGATCTCGCCGCCGTCCGAGAAGGTGATCCCGCGCGCGGCCGTCGCGGCGTACGCGGCGAAGAGCGCGATGCCGAGCAGCGGGTAGCCCCACTGGACGAGCCTGGGCTGCGTGGGCCAGGGGTAGGGGACGGGCGCGCGCAGCGGCGGCGCCTCGGCCTCCACGTCGGCGATCGCCGGTTCGGACGGAGCCGCGACGGGCGCGAGCTCCTCTGCTTGGTCCTGCGACGGCCTGTCGTCGCTGGCCGCGCTGGCGGCTCGGCTCATGTCGTTGCCTCCCGCGGCCGGGCTTATTCTTCGTCGCGGCTGCCCACGAGAGCGTGCCGGAAGTAGCCGATCTGGCTCTTTGCCAGCTCCTTCAGCACCTCGAGCCGGTCGACCTCGCGCGCCGAGGAGCGACCGAGCAGGATGCCGTTCTCGTAGGCCTCGCGCGTCTTGGCGCGCTGGAGCTTGCCGCTCGAGGTCTTCGGCAGGACGCCCGAGGCGACCGCGACGACGTCGTCGACCGTCAGGCCGACCGACTGCTGCACGGCCTTGCGCACCTCGCCCTTGAGCCGGATGTGCTCGGCCGGATCGACCACCGCCGTCTCGAAGACGAGGACGACGCGCTCGCGATCGTTGTGCGGCTTCATCGTGCCGAAGGCGATGACGTTGCCCCGGCGCACGCCCGGCACCGTGCCCGCCTCCCACTCGAGGTCCTGCGGGTAGTAGTTGCGCCCGTTGACGATGATGACCTCCTTCGATCGGCCGCAGATGTGCACGTTGCCGTCGGCGAGGTAGCCGAGGTCGCCCGTGCGCAGCCAGCCGCCGGGGAAGGCCAGCCGCGTGAGCTCGTCGTCGTCGAAGTAGCCGCGCATCACGCTCGGCCCGCGCAGCCGCAGCTCGCCCACCTGCCGGTCGCCGAGCGGGTGCGCGCTGTCGTCGTCGTCGACCGCGAACGCGCGGACCTCGTGGCCGTCGAAGGCCGGGCCGCACTGCACGATCTCGATCGTGCTCGGCCGCTCCGGCGGGCCCTCGGTCGTGTTGTTCGGGTCCCGGCCCCCGACGACCGCCCCGCGCTCGCCCTTGCCCTCGTCCACGGCCGGTACGGAAGGCGCCGCGGAGGCCGACGGCGTGGCCGGCGGGATGGCGGGACGCGGCGTGACGGCCGGGGGCGGCGCCGCCTCCGCGAGGCCCTTCGACCACAGCGACTCGCCGAGGACGACGTCGGTCTTCACGCCCGCGCCGGCGCGGCTGAAGGCGATCGCGAGCGTCGACTCGGCCATGCCGTAGCACGAGACGAAGGCGCGATCGCTGAAGCCCACGGACCGGAACTTGTCGGCGAACGCGCGCAGGTTCTCGGCGCGGATCGGCTCGGCGCCGCAGCCGGCGATGCGCCAGCTGGAGAGGTCGAGCCCCTCCATCTCGCTCTCGCGGATGCGCTTGACGCACAGGGCGTAGGCGAAGTTCGGCCCGAAGGAGATCGACCCGCGGTGGCGCGTCAGCGTCTCGAGCCAGCGCACCGGCCGCTTGAGGAAGAGGAGCGGCGGCAGGAACGTGACCGTGTTGCGGTGGTAGAGCGGCGCGATCACGAAGCCGATGAGCCCCATGTCGTGGTAGAGCGGCAGCCACGAGACGCCGCTGTCGACGCCGTCGCGGGCCGCGAGGCCTTGCTCCATGATGGCGCGCACGTTGGCGGCGAGGTTGCCGTGCGTGAGCACCACGCCCTTCGGCCGCGAGGTCGACCCGCTCGTGAACTGAAGGAAGGCGACGTCGTCGAGATCGACCTTCACGGGCCGGAGCTCCTCGCGCGCGGCGCGCAGCGTCTCGACCGCGACGACCTTCTCGAGGCGCGGCGCCTTGGCCTGCACCGACCCGAGCATGCGCTTGATCTCGGTCGACGTGAGGCAGAGCTTCGCCCCGCTCTTGTCGACGATGTGGAGCGTGTTCTCGAGGTAGCCCGCGAGCTTGCCGAGGCCCGTCGGCGGGTAGATCGGCACGGGCACGATGCCCGCGCGGATCGCGCCGAGGAACGCGAACACGAAGTCCGTGTTGTCGGGCAGGATCAGCGCGACGCGGTCGCCCTTCTTGGCGCCGAGGGCCTGGAGCGCGCCGCCGAAGCGCGCGCTCTGCCGCTCGACGCCGGCGTGCGTGAAGAAGGGCTCGGCGTCGTTCGTCTCGTCGACGAAGCGATAGCCGGTCTTGGTGCTGGCGGCGGCGTCCTCGATCGCCTGAACGACGGTGCGGAGGCTCATGGTCAACCCTCGAGCCTTCCGTCGTTCTGGAGCCGAGACTCGACGGCCGTGGCCACGTCCCGGATGGTGTCGACCTCGCGCAGGGCCTCGTCGGGGATGTGCAAGTGGAACTTGTCCTCGAGGTCTGCGATGACCTCCATCACGCCGAGCGAGTCGATCCCGAGGTCGGCCACGAGGCGGCTGCCCTCGGTCACGTCGGCTCCGTCCTCCGCGTGCCGCCGGAAGACCTTCAAGAGCTCGGTCCGCACCGAATCTCGCGTCCACGTCATGGCCAAGGTACCTATCAAAATCCGGGCGAGGGGAACACTGATCGGATCGGGTCGAATCGCTCCGGCCCCGGCCCCGACCGCGGCTCGGAGCGCGCCCGCGCCCGTGCAGAGCGGTTGCGCGGGCGTCCGTGCAGAGGGAGCATCGCCGCGATGAACGCGCTGCACGACCCGGCGGATCCGAGGCGGGGCACGACCCCGAGGTGGCTTCGGACGACCCTGCCGCTGGCGATCGCCGCGCTGCTCGTGGCCCCAGCGGCCCGCGCGCAGACGCCGCCACGCACCTGCGACGCGCGGGGCGACCGGAGGCTCGTGCGCACGCTCTCCGATGAGACCGAGCGCGCGCGGCTCTGGATCGCGCGCGGCGGTCGCGACGCCGAGGCCGAGGCCGCGCTCCGGGACGTGATCCGCCGCGCCGGCGGGGCCGCGACGGTCCGGTGCCTCCCGCCCGCCGAGGTCGTGCTCGCGCGGGCCCTCGAGAAGCAGGCCGCGGGCAAGCCCGAGGCGCTCCGCGACGCCATCGCGCTCCTGGTCGGCGTGCGCGATCTCGACGCGACCGGGTTCCCGCCCGAGTGGAGGGGCGCCGTCGCGGACGCCGGCACCAAGCTCGACGACCTCGTGCGCCGCAGCCTCGACGCGGGCCGCGCGCGCCTCGACGCGCAGGACGCGCCCGGCGCGGAGGCCGTCGCCCGCGGGCTGCGGCAGCTCTTCGGCGACGTGAAGGGCGGCGCCGGCCCGTTCGCCGCCGCGACCGCGCTCCTCTCGCGCGCGCTCTGGCGCGGCGGCAAGCGCGTCGAGGCCCGGTCCGTGGGCCGCGAGCTCGAGAGCGTGAAGCTCGACGCGCTCGACAAGGCCTCCGCCGAGGACGTCACCGAGGCGCTCGACGAGCTGCGGGCGCTGCCCACGCTGACGGTGCGCCTGCACGGCCCCCCTGGCGTCGCCCTGCCGCTCACCGTCGACGGCGACGCGGTCGACCCCGGCGCTCCCGTGCGCGTCGCCCCCGACCAGGAGCACCGGATCCTGGTCGATCTGCCGGGCTACACCCGCATCGACGAGGCCGTGCGCGTCACCGGCCCCGAGGAGCTCGTCGAGCGCATCGTACGCGAGGCGATCGCGCCCGCGCCCCCGGGGTCGTCGAGCGAGGACGAGGCCCGCTTCCTCGAGGGGCGGAGGGCCTTCGACGAGCGCCGCTGGCTCGACGCCGCTGGCGCGTTCGAGGCCGCGCGCCCTTCGCCTGCGCGCAGCTACGACCTCGCCCGGGCCGAGGAGGAGCGCGGCGTCCCGGCGCGCGCTTTCGCCCTGTTTCAGGAGGTGATCTCCGACAAGGGCGCCGCGCCCCCGTGGCTCGCGGCCCACGCGCGTCGCCACGCGGACGCGACGCTCGCCCTGCTCGGCCGCGTCCGCGTCGACCTCGGCGCGCCCGGCGCGATGGTCACCGTCGACGGCCAGCCCCTCGGCCCGATCACGGTCGGCGGCGAGCGCCTCCACGTGCCGGGCGTGCCGGCCGATCCCCGCGGCCTGCCGGGCACCTTCCAGCTCGTCGTCGAGCGCGGCCGGCACACCTTCCGCGTCGCGCAGGCCGGCTTCGACCCGTGGCAGACCGAGGTCGACGTCGAGGCGTCCGGCATCGTCACCCTGCGCGCCGGCGACAAGCTCGTCTCGCCCGTCCGCCGGTCGATCGGCATCGCGGGCACCGTCGCGGGCGGCGTCGGCTTCGTCCTCGGCGCCGGCCTCGGCATCGCGGCCATCAACACCCTCGACGACGCCCGGGCCGACCCGAAGCTCTGCCCCGCGAAGCGCTGCTCGCCCGCGGGCCTCGCGAAGGTCGACACGGCGCGCAGCGAGGCCTGGGGATCGACCCTCTCGTTCGCCCTCGGCGTGCCGCTGCTCGTGACCGGCCTCGTGATCTGGGCGCCCTGGCGAAGCGCGCCCAAGGACGCCCCCCCCGCCGCGCCCAAGGTCGGCGTCACCCCGCTCGTGGGCCCCGGCCTCGGCGGCCTCTCGCTCGGAGGCAGCTTCCAGTGAAGCGACCGGTCACGACCCTCGCCGCCGTGCTCCTCTCGGGGTCGGTCGGCGCCTGCAACCTGATCCTCGGCGTCGATGGCTACGAGGCCGCGCCCAACCAGTGCGCGGCGCCCGCCGACTGCCCCGTCCCCGCCGCCGCCTGCCTCGAGGCCACGTGCGTCGACGGCGCGTGCGGCGACGGCCCCCGCGCCCTCGGCGCCGCCTGCTCGGTTGGCGCTGGCACGACCTGCGACGGCAGCGGCCTCTGCATCGAGTGCCTCCCCCCGGAGAAGGTGCCGGCCTCGATGAGCACGGGCAACGGCTGCGGCGGCCCGAGCTGCGCCAAGTGCCCCGACGGCCAGCGCTGCGCGGTCGACGGCGACTGCCTCAGCAAGCGCTGCATCCAGAGGGTCTGCTCGACGCTCGGGTAGCCCCGCCGCCCGAATCTTGGCCCGGCGCCCCGGCTTCTGCGAAGTCGGCGTGCCGTGGCCCTGGCGTACGACCCCATCCCCACCGCTGGCCCGATCCCGCGCTCCGCCGGGACCGGCAAGGCCGGCGGCCGGACGCTCCCGCAGCGCCTCGGCCGCTACACCCTCTTCGACCACATCGGTCGCGGCGGCATGGCCGACATCTACCTGGCCAAGGCCAAGACCGGCCTCGGCGGCTCGCGTCTCGTCGTCGTGAAGGAGGTGCTGCCCCACCTCGCCGCCGACGACCGCTTCGCCGAGATGCTCATCGCCGAGGCCAAGATCGCGGCGCGCGTGGCCCACGCCAACGTCGTCAAGACCGACGACCTCGGCCGCGAGTCCGGCGTGCTCTACATCGCGATGGAGTACGTCGAGGGCTTCGACCTCCGCGAGCTCCTGCGCCGGTGCGCCCGCGACAAGGTGCCGCTGCCCGTCGAGTTCTCCCTGCTCGTGCTCATCGAGACCCTGCGCGGCCTCGACTACGCCCACCGCCTGCGCGGCGAGTCGGGCGAGCCGCTCGGCCTCGTGCACCGCGACGTCTCGCCGTCGAACGTGCTCGTGAGCTTCGAGGGCGAGGTCAAGCTCTGCGACTTCGGCATCGCCCGCGCCAACGAGGTCGCCCCCGTGCTGCCCGAGGACACCATCCAGGGCAAGGCCGGCTACATGAGCCCGGAGCACGCGCGCGGCGAGACCATCGACGGCCGCGCCGACGTCTTCGCCGCCGGCATCATCCTCTGGGAGCTGCTCGCCGGCCGCCGCCTCTACAAGATCCAGAAGGGCGGCGCCGAGGTCGGCGGCGAGGCGCTCCTCGACCTCGCTCGTCGCGCGGACGTCCCCGCGCTGCCCACCCGCGGGCTGCCGGAAGAGGCCCTGATCCACGCCATCTGCGCGCGCGCGCTCGGCCGATCGCGCGACGACCGCTACCCGTCCGCCGCCGCCATGCTGCGCGACCTCGAGCAGTACGCCGGCCGCGCCCGCATGGTCGCGAGCCCGCTGCGCTTCGGCGAGTGGCTCACCGAACGGTTCGGCAAGGACATCGTCGAGGCCCGCCGCGGCCGCGAGCGCGCGCTGCGCGCCATCGAGCACGGCCCCGTCGCCGTGCTCTCGCCGATCGTGCGCCCGAAGACCGCGCCGCGCTTCCTCGACGAGCCGACCTTCGACGAGTCCTCGATGACCGAGGAGGCGCGCCTCGAGAACGCCGCCGTGCTGCGCGCCGCGGCCCAGGCCCTCCGCGCCGCGGCGGGCGATGCCCCTGCGGCCGACCCCGCGGCGCCCGCGGATCCGGACCTTCTCGAGGCGCTCACGCCCACGTCCGGAACGCCCCCCGCGGTCGAGTCGCTCGTCGCCCCCGGCGCCTTCGCGACCCCGCGCCCCGGCCGCGCGCGCCGGTCGCGGCCGTCGATGTACCCCGTGCGCGCGCGCCGATCGCGCACGCCGC
>CAIVJW010000450.1 GCA_903906315.1 uncultured delta proteobacterium
CGCGACCGGCGCGACCGGCGCGACCGGCGCGGGCGCCGGGGACCGGTGCGGAGAGGCCGGCGCCGGGCGCCTCGCGGCCTGCGCGCCGGCCATCCGCACCTCGATCCGCGCGCCGCCGAACGCGATCTCCTCGCCCGGCTCCACGGCCGTCCACTCGAGCGCGAGCGGCGCCCCGGCGATCTCTGCCGGCTTGCCGCGGTCCGCGCTCGCCACGAAGAGCGTCTCGCCGTCGAAGAACAGGAACGCGTGCACCGGCAGCACGCCCTGCGCGCGCACCACCCAGTTGCCCTCGGCCCCGACGCCGATCGGCCCCTCGGGCGCGCCCGCGCGGAAGACGCGCACGGGCGGCGACGCCTGCCCCGCCGCGACGCGGACGGTGAAGCCGCTCACCCGCCGTGCTCCCGCCGCCACGCGGCGTCGTACATCGCGCGCGGCAGGTCGACGCCGTGCTCGCGCAGCGCGTCCATCGCGCGCGGCAGCACGCCCGTCGGCGCGAGCGTGCTCTCGACGCGCCCGCCGACGAGCCCGTGGACCTCGCGCGCGAAGAGGTCCTGCGTCACGTACTGGCCCGCGTCGAGGTCGAAGCCGAGCACCTCGGTGACGTGGGTGATCTTGCGGCTGCCGTCGAGGAGCCGCGACACCTGCACGACGACGTTCACCGCCGACGCGACCTGCACGCGCAGCGCCGTCAGGGGCAGGTCCACGTCGCTCATCATCGCCATCGTCTCGAGCCGCGCGAGCGTGTCGCGCGGGTGCGTCGCGTGGAGCGTCGCCATGCACCCGCCATGACCGCTCGTCATGGCCTGGATCAGGTCGAGCGCCTCGCCGCCTCGGATCTCGCCGACCACGATGCGGTCGGGCCGCATGCGCAGCGTCGCGCGGAAGAGGTCGCGGATGCTCACCGAGCCGCGGCCCTTCGCGTCCGGCGGGCGCGCCTCGAGCTGCACCACGTGCACGCGCTGCAGCTGCAGCTCCTTCGAGTCCTCGATCACGACCACCCGCTCGCCGTCGGGCACGAACGACGACAGCGCGTTCAGCATCGACGTCTTGCCGCTGCCCGTGCCGCCCGCGATCATGATGTTGAGCTTCGCGGCCACGAGCGCGCGCAGCGCCTCCGCGCAGTCCGGCGTCATCGCGCCGAAGCCGAGCAGCCGGTCGACCGTGAGCGTCTCCTTGAAGAAGCGGCGGATCGACACGCACGGCCCCTCGGGAGCGGCCGGCGGCAGGATGGCCTCGAGGCGCGACCCGTCGGGCAGCCGCGCCTCGAGGATCGGCCGCTCCGCGTCGACGTGCTTGCCGACGAACTGCGCCACGTTGCGGAGCGCCGCCATCAGCGCCTCGCGGCTCTCGAAGCGCACCCCCGTCAGCTCGAGCAGCCCGCCGCGCTCGACGAACACCTGATCGGGGCCGTTGATCATGATGTCGTTGACGGTCGGGTCGTCGAGCAGCGGCCGGATCGGCGCGAAGAACTCGAGCAGCGTCTCGGCGAAGACCTCGCGCGGGATCACGGCACGCTCCGCAGCATGGCCGCGCGGGCCTCGTCGGCGTGCAGCCCGGTCGGCGCGAGCTGCACGTAGGCCCGGAAGTGCTTGTCGGCCGACACGACGTCGTGCTCGCCGTCGAAGAGGACCACCGCGAGCGCGTAGTGCGCGTCGGCGTGGTCGGGCAGCTCGGTCGTGACCTGCGTGAGGTGGGCGCGCGCGCGGCTCGCGTCGCCGATGGCGTAGTGGAGCGTGCCGATCAGGTAGCGCAGCCGCGCGTCCTTCGGGTGCGTGCGCAGGTACGCCTCGCCGTAGTCGATCGCCGCGCGGTACCGCTTGCCCTCGAGGCACACCCGCATGAGCACCGGCGTGACCTTGGCCTCGTCGGCGCCGCGATCGATCGCCGCGGTGAGGTACTGCTCGGCCCGGACGAGGTCGCCGATGGCGGCCAGCGCCCGGCCGCGCTCGAGCAGGACCTCCGGCCGCTGCTCCTTTTCCATGGTCGCTGCGGTCTGGCGGACGCGCGAGGTCTCGCTCTTCGCGCAGCCGAGCGCGAGGACGGCGGCGAGGAGCGCGGCGAGCTTCATGGGCCGGGGATCTACTACCGCACTTCCCCGGCCGCCGTCGCGCCCGCCGGGCGGCGCCGGCGCGCGGGGCTCCTCAAGAATTGCGCCAAACCGCCGATCGTTCGTCCTGCATGGGTGCCGTGACCGGGAAAGACGCGCGCGCGCGGACCACCGCGAGGCCGGCGGCCCGGCGGTCGCAGGCGCCGGCGGCTCGCCCGACGGAGCCGCCGCGCACCCGCCGCAGCGGGGCCTTGCGCCGCGACGCGCGCGGCCTCGACGCCCAGGCGCGCATCCTCGTGCTCGCCAGCGACTGCGCGACGTCCGAGGCGCGCGCCGCCCACGCGCGCAAGGCCGGTCACGACGCCATCGCCGTCGTCTGGCCGGTCGACCTCGTGACGCTCCTCGAGGTCCACACGCCCGACGTGGCGATGCTCGCGATCGAGCCGCACGACACCTGGGCCATCGAGGTCTGCGGCGACCTCAAGCTCCTCGAGGCGGGCCGCAACCTGCCCGTCGTCGTGGTGGTCCACGGCGAGCCGAACGAGGACCTCATCGAGCGCACGCTCCGCGCCGGCGCCGACGACGTCGTTCGCGAGGCCATCGGCCCCGGCGAGCTCGGCGCGCGCATCGCGGTCCAGCTGCGCACCAAGCGCCAGCTCGACCAGCTCCGGTCGCTGCGCAACGAGCGCGACGACTTCAAGGTCAAGGCGACGGTCGACCCGCTGACCAAGGTGCTGAACCGCGGCGCGCTCGAGGAGGCGCTCGCGGGCGCGCTCGCCCGCGGCGAGCCGCTCGCCGTGATGTTCCTCGACCTCGACCACTTCAAGTCCGTCAACGACCGCTTCGGCCACGACGTCGGCGACACCGTCCTGCGATCGCTCGGGGCGTACCTGCGGCGGTCCATCCGCGGCAACGACGTCGCCGGCCGCTACGGCGGCGAGGAGTTCGTCGTCTGCCTCGCCGGCTGCGATCTCACCGTCGCGCCCCGCATCGCCGAGCGCCACCGCGAGCAGATCGCGCTGATCAAGTTCCCCGAGAAGAACCACCCCGACCGCATCACCGCGAGCATCGGTCTCGCCGCCTTCGATCCCGCGGTGCCCGACCCGTCGATGGCCGCGCTGCTCAAGCGGGCCGACGCCGCCGTCTACGAGGCCAAGCGCACGGGCCGAAACCGCGTCGTCGTGGCCCCGCGGCTCGAGCGCAGCCCGACCGAGCAGACCTCCGCCGACCTGGCCGAGGCGATCTCGAAGAGCCTCATCCCCATGGCGCCCAAGTCGCGCCGCCGGAGCGCCGCCGAGGCGCTCGAGGCCGAGCTCGTCCGCCAGATCAACGCGGGCCACGGCACCCTGCCCGTCATCCCCGCCGTCGCGATGGCCGCGCTGCGCATGGCCCGCAAGCCGAACGTCGACATCACCTCGCTCGCGAAGCTCTGCACCCAGTGCCCGTTCATCGCCGCCCGCTTCCTCGCCGTCGGCAACTCGGTCCTCTTCTGCCGCGCGGGGCGCACCGCGTCCGTGCGCGACTCGATGGTGCGCATCGGCCTCGACGGCACCCGCGACGTGCTGTCGAGCATCGCGTACGGCACCACGCTGCCCAAGTACCACGAGCTGCTCGAGCGCTGCTCGGAGCGCGCCATCATTGCCGCGCGCGCGGCGAAGGCCGTCTGTCGCGAGCTCGGCTGGCGCTACGAGCCCGCGTTCCTCTGCGGCCTGTTGCACGATCTCGGCGAGGCACGCGTGCTGCGCATCCTGTCGGCGCTGCCGACGCCCCCGGGCGGCAACGGCGCCATCCTCGCGCTCGTGGAGCGCTACCACACGCGCGCGGGCGCGCAGCTCGCCGAGAAGTGGAGCCTCCACTCGGACATCGTGCAGGCCTGCACGCTGCACCACGACGAGAGCCAGGCGACGTCGATGCCCGTCCGCGTCGCCATGATGAGCGACCTCTTCGTGCGCCTCGCCGCGCGGTCCTCGGGCGGCAAGCTCGACGAGAAATGCGCCGCCGCGTGCCGCAAGCTCGGCCTCGTCGACACCCAGATCCACGCGGTCCTGCGCGCGTGCGCCTGATCGCCGAGCCGCGGCGCGCCGCGAGCGCCCTCGCCCGGCCCGGTTCGGGCGCGCATTCGGCCGCGGGCCCGTCTATGGTGGCGGGGTGCCCCCCGACGAGGTCCCGGCCGCCCGTCCAGCCCCCGTTGCCCGCGTCACCGTGGAGCAGCTCGTCGCGGCGCTGCCGGACGGCGTCACGGTCCTCGACCCCGAAGGCCGGTACACGTACGCCTCCGATCGCGCCGCGACGGTCCTCGGCCTCGCGTCGGCCGCGGAGCTCGTCGGCAAGCGCGCGACGGACGTGGTCGGTCCCGCGTGCCACGATCACCTGAAGGGCTGCCTCCAGGCCCTCGCCGCGGAGCCCTTCCGGCCGACGCCGCACGCCTACCTGGTGCGCCGCGCAGGCGGCGCCGACGCCTGGATCGAGCTGACGGCGACCCCGATCCGCGACGCGGTCGGCGCGGTCACCGGCGTGCTCGGCGTCGTCCGCGACATCACCGCCCGCAAGCACGCGGCCGAGGCGACGCGCGCGCGCGATCGGGCCGACGCCGCTCACCGGCAGCAGCGCGCGGTGCTCGAGCAGCTGCCCGTCGGCGTCGCGATCGTCGCCGGCGCACAGCAGCGCATCACCTACGTCAACCCGAAGCTCGTCGAGATGTTCGGCTACACCGTCGAGATGGTGCCCTACGCCTCCGACTTCCGGCGGCTCGCCCACCCCGATCCGGACGACCGCGCCACCATCGAGCGCGACTGGGCGAAGCGCAAGGCCGCGGCGGCGCGGACCGGCGCGCCGATCGAGCCGATGAACCTGCGCGTGACCGCGCGCGACGGCACCGCGCGCTTCGTGCGCGCGCACCTCGTCCTGCTCGGCGACGAGCAGGTCAGCACGTTCGTCGACCTGACCGACCGCCACCGGTACGAGCTCGCGCTCACGCGGGCGCGCGACGAGGCCGAGAGCGCAAACCGCGCCAAGAGCGATTTCCTCGCCACGATGAGCCACGAGCTTCGCACCCCGCTCAACGCGATCCTCGGCTTCTCCGAGACGCTCTCCGACGGCGTGCTCGGCGAGCTCAACGAGCGCCAGCGGCACGGCGTCCTGCGCATCGAGCAGGGCGGGCGCCTGCTGCTCTCGCTGATCAGCGACTTGCTCGATTTCTCGAGGATCGAGGCGGGGCGCATGGAGGTCGAGATCGCCGCGATCGATCTCCGGTCCGTGTGCGAGGCCAGCCTGCACCTCGTCCACGACGCCGCGGAGAAGAAGGGGCTGCGGACCGCCCTCTCCGTCGATCGCGCGCCGCCGGCGATCCGGACCGACGAGCGGCGGCTCACGCAGATCCTGGTCAACCTGCTCGGCAACGCGGTCAAGTTCACGCCGACCGGCGGCAGCGTGGGGCTCGACGTGGAGCACGACGAGGCCGACGCCGCGGTCCGCTTCATCGTCTGGGACACGGGCATCGGCATCTCGATCGAGGATCGCGACCGGCTGTTCCGCCCGTTCGTGCAGGTCGACAGCAGCTCCACGCGCCGCTTCGAGGGCACGGGCCTCGGCCTCGCGATCGTGTCGCGGCTCAGCGCGCTGCTCGGCGGCGACGTCGCGGTCGAGAGCGAGCCGGGCAAGGGCAGCCGCTTCACGGTCACCCTTCCGGTGGGCGACTAGCCGCCCCGGGGACCCGGGCCGGGCGCTCGGCCATCGGAACGTTACCTATGGCGAGGTCTGATCGCCGTGCTTACTACTTCGCGGTCGGCGCCGCGGCCCCCTGGCCGAGCGCGCCGAGGCCAGCCCCCGGATGATCCGGGCGGACCTAGCGAGCCCGCGCCCGGATGCTCCGGGCCGACCCACGAGAGGAGACACCCCGTGCAATTCGAGCTTCCGCCCCTTCCGTACGCCAAGAACGCCCTTGCCCCGCACATCAGCGAGGAGACGCTCGAGTTTCACTACGGCAAGCACCACCAGGCCTACGCCAACAACCTGAAGGGGCTCCTCGACGGCAAGCCCGAGGCGACCCAGTCGCTCGAGGAGATCATCCTCGGGTCGTCGGGCGGCGTGTTCAACAACGCCGCGCAGATCTGGAACCACACCTTCTTCTGGAACAGCCTCTCGCCGACCGGCGGCGGCAAGCCCACGGGCGAGCTCGCCAGCATGATCGACCGCGATTTCGGCGGCTACGACCAGCTCAAGGTGGCCCTGACGAAGGCGGCGGTCACCCAGTTCGGATCCGGCTGGGGCTGGCTCGTGCTCGACGGCGACAAGCTCGCCGTGATGCAGACGAGCAACGCCGATCTGCCCATGAAGCACGGCAAGAAGGCGCTCCTCACGATCGACGTGTGGGAGCACGCCTACTACGTCGACTACCGCAACCTGCGCCCGAAGTTCGTCGAGACCGTGATCGACAAGCTCCTCAACTGGGACTTCGCGCTCCAGAACCTGAAGGGCTGACCTCCCCGCGGGGAGCAGGCCGCGCGCGCCAGCAGGAGGCAAAGGGCGGGGCCGCGAACGGGTGGACGCCCCGCGCCCCGGTCACCGCTTCCGCCCCTGGCGCCAAAGGCGGCCCCCCTCCCTCCGCCGCCTGACCACGGGTTCGATCTCGCCGCCAAGAAGCCCTGTCGAGCAGGGCTCGGATCGACCCGAGCCCCGCCGAAGGTCGGGCAACTTGGCCCCCTTTGCGCCGGCTTTCAAGCGCGAGAGGGGCCGCTCCCCCCCCGAGGCGGGATCACTTCGTCGACGGGAACGAGTACATCGCGCCCTCGCGCACGCCCGCCGACGGCCAGCGCTGCGTGATCGTCTTGCGCTTCGTGTAGAAGCGGACCGAGTCCGGCCCGTACGCATGCAGATCGCCGAACAGCGATCGCTTCCACCCGCCGAACGAGTGGTACGCGACCGGCACCGGCAAGGGCACGTTCACGCCGACC
>CAIVJW010000451.1 GCA_903906315.1 uncultured delta proteobacterium
GCTGCCGGGCGAGCGCGAGGCCGGCGATCACCATCGCGACCGCGCCGCCGCGCCCGCCGCCGACCGGCGCGACCGCGCAGCCCGAGGACTCGCCCGCGTCGGCCGGCGCCGTCGCCGCGTCGCCGCCGTCCACGCCGGCGTCCGCGCCCGTCGGCGGCGCGGGGGGCGGCTTCTTCGCGGACACGACGCAGAGGTCGTCGATCGTCCAGCCGCCGCGCTGCCCGCGCATCCCGCTCTTGAGCTCGAAGCGGATCCGGATCCACGTCGTGCCGGGCGGGACGTAGCTCGCGAGGTCGAGGTCGACGAAGCGCCACTCGCGGTCGACGTGCTCGAGCCCCGCGGACTCGGCGTCGGTCGCCGCGTTCTCCCACACGGGCTGGTCGTTGATCGTGATCGACGCCTGGTCGAGCGCGCCGTCCTCGACGGTGAGCCATCGCCGGAACTGCAGCCGCAGGTTCGACTTGCCCGTGACGTCGATGCTCGGGCTCATCGCCGAGGACTTGCGGCCGACCCTGTAGAGCCCGTCGCCGTCGAGGCGGTCGCCGATCACCTTCGTGCCCGAGAACGCCTTCGGCGGATCGCCTCCCTGCCCGTTCGGGCTGCCCCACGCGAAGTCGTTGCTGCCGCCGTTGCCGAGCGCCCAGCCGTCGGCGTCGTGCTCGAAGTCGTTGCAGTAGATGGGCTCGACCTCGCCGACGAAGGCCTGGTACTCGGGGTCGGCGGGGTTGTCGGGCAGGAGGTACTCGAGCCCGCCGACCGTGGCGGTCACGTGGTAGTTGAGCGCCGTCGGGCCGTGCTGGCCGGGGATCTCGCCCGCGTAGGCGCCCTTGCCGTCGGCCTGGAGCGGCGCCGTGCCGGGCAGCCCGACGGGGCGCGCCCACGGGACGAACATGTCGTCGATGCCCGCCCCCGCGCACTGCGGGAAGAGGGTCTTGGCGCGCACGCGGACGGCGTACGGCGCGTCGCCCGAGGGCACCAGCGCGAGCGCGTCGTGCTCGAGCACGAGGCCGGCGGCGTTCATGATGTGGCCGAGCCCGTGGGCCGCGAACGCCGCGTTGAGGTCGCAGACGTTCGGCGTGCCGTTCTCGAGGTCGCCGTCGTCGTCGTCGGCCGCGAGCGCCTCGACGTAGGTCGCGGGGATGTTCGAGGCGCCGCCGAGGATGGCGTGGAAGAGCACGTCGGCGATCCTCGCGCCCTCCGCGTCGCCGTGCGACTTCTGGAGCGCCACGCGGAGGTCCCACATCACGCCGCCCCAGATGAGGCCGGTCTCGTGCGGATCCCACGAGATGTCGTCGGGCCAGCGCAGCACGCCGTCGAGCGCGCGCAGGGCCGTGCCGTTGGCGAAGAAGCCGGGGGCGATGAGCGGGTCGCCGGTGATGCTGGCGGCGTAGAAGTCGCCGCTGCCCTCGCCGATGGCCGCGTCGAGCGTGCCGGCGCCCTTCACCGCGGAGTGCTGGTGAAAGCCGTGCCCGAACTCGTGGTAGACGACGTCCGACACGCGCGCGGAGTTGTTGCAGGAGCCGCTCTCGCGCAGGAAATTGAGCGCGTCGCCGTCCCAGAAGGCGTTGCAGCCGTAGATGTCGGGGCGGTTGACGTTGACGTTCATCCGCGCGTCGAGCCAGGTCGCGAGCGGCTCGGGGGCGATGCCGCGCGCGTGCTCCTTCGCGACGTTGGCGTGGACGTAGGCGGAGAGCTGCGCGTCGCCGAGCTCGTCGGCGGCCGAGGACCACGGCACCTTCTCGCCGTCGGCGACCGACAGGGTCGAGGCGATCGCCGCGCCGCCGAAGTTCTCGACCGAGATGAAGGTGCCGCGCGCGCCGATGACGACCGAGGCGGGGCCCGGGCCGGCGAACGAGACGCCGCCGTCGGCGGTCGCGACGCCGGACGCGCCGTCGACGACGACGTCGGCGAACCGCGCCGCGTAGAGCTGGCGGAGGTCGTAGGGGCCGCGCACCGGCGCGTCGATCTGCACCTCGCCGGCCGCGAAGCGCAGGAGCTGGTCGGTCGCGAAGACCTCGCCGGTCTCGGCGTCGACGAAGGCGTCGTACCGAGCGCGGGGCGCGTCCGCCTCGACCCGCACGCGGAACGCGGCGCGGGCGACGACCGATCCGGGGCGGACGAGCGGCAGCACGACGAGGTCGGTCGCCGAGGCGTCGGCGCGGCCGTGCGCGCCCAGCGTGAACGCCCGCGCCGCGCGGCGGGCCGCCTCCGGCGTGATGGCGGGGCCGCGAACGGCGGCGTGGGGCGCCACCTCCGACGCGAGCACGAAGAGGCGATCGGCGCGGTAGCGCAGGCTGAGCTGCCCGCCGACGACGGGCACGCGCCGCCCGGCGACCACCGCGGTCTGCGTGAAGGCGACGATGCGCTGACCCCGGACGACCTCGTTGGCGGCGAGGGCGAAGTCCTCGGGCGAGGCGCCCGGCGCGAGGAGCGCGACGTGGCGGGCGAGGAAGGACCGGGCGTGGGCCTCGGCCGCGCGCGGGTCGGCGGCGGTGCCGGGCGCGGGGAGGCCGGCGCCGAAGACGCGCGAGGGCACGCCCGTGTCGAGGTCCCACGCGGCGTGCCACGACGCCGCGCCCGTGCCGCCCGCGGCCGAGGCCTCCTGCAGGAACGCCACCCACGCGGCGCGGCGCGCGTCGGGCACGCGGTCGTAGGCGATCGCGACCTGCCGGCGGAGCGGATCGGCGGCGCCGACGGCGACGAGGCCACCGCCAGCTGCGCCCGGCGGCGCGGTGACGGCGACCGCGGCGGGCGCGATCGCGAGGACGGCGAGGAGGGCGGCGGTCGAGAGCGAGCGGGCGCGGAGGAGGCGGTGCAGCACGGCGCCGGAAGGCTAGTGCACGGGGCGGGGCGGATCGAGCGCGAGCGCGCGAAATCCGGGGCTCGGGGCGCGCCGCTACGGCGTGGCGTCGGGCCGAGGCGCAGCGCCCCGCGCGCAGCGGAACCCGGCCATCACGAGGTGGTAGCGCGGCGGGTGGTGCACGCGGTTCGAGGAGCGCAGCCCGTTGCCGGGGTAGTTGAACGCGCCGCCGCGCAGCACGCGCTCGCACTCGATCGGGATCGGGTTCGACCCCGTGAAGCCCTTGCGGCCGGCGCGGCGCAGATCCGCGAGCGCGACGAGCGCGTCGTCGCAGCTCGCGACCGCGCCCGTCGCGGCGCCGGGGCGGCTGTACGCGAGCGGGTCGTACGGGTCCTCGACCCACTCCCACACGTTGCCGGCGAGGTCGTGGTGGCCGAACGGGCCGTCGCCGAGCGGGTGCGTCCCGACCTCCGCGGTGACGGACGCCGAGAAGACCGCGTGGTCCTTCGTCGGGTCGGCGTCGCCCCACGGGTAGCGTCGCCCGTCCGACCCCCGCGAGGCGCGCTCGAACTCGGCCTCGGTCGGCAGGCGCTTGCCGACCCAGCCGCAGTAGGCGCGCGCGTCGTTCCACGAGATCGCGCTCACCGGCTGCTTCGGGCCGCGGAAGCGCGCGTCGGGGCCGAGGCCGTTCTTGTCGGCGCTGCGCGGGTCGAGCGCGCCGCACGCGCCGGCCGCGACGCAGCGGTCGTACGCCTCGTTGGTGACCTCGGTCGCGTCGAGGAAGAAGGCCGGGAGCGTGACGGTGTGGGCGCGGTGCTCGTCGGGCTCGCCGCCGACGTCGGCGCCCATCGTGAACGGGCCCGCCGGCACGGCGAGGAGCTCCGCCGACGCAGGGCGAGAGGGATCGCCGGGGTCGGCGGGAGCGGCCGAGGCGGATCCGAGGGGCGCGGAGGCCGGAGGCGCGGCGGGCGCGGCGATCGCCGACGACGACGCGACCGCGGCGGCGGGCGCGGGCGCGGCGCGGTCGACGCACGCGATCGGCGCCGCGAGGGCGGCCACGAGGGGGAGGAGGGCACGTCCTGAGCGCACGGCGGGGCGCATCCTAGTCGTCCGCGGCGGATGTCAAAGAAGCCGGCGAGCGCGGCGCGCGGACCTCCCCCCCACCGCCCGCGCCCGCAAGCGGGATCGGGGGGGCCCCGGAGGTCGCCGGCTCCGGGCTCCGGGGCCCTCCCCGGCGCAAAAGGCCGATCCGCAGCCTTCCCGGCCCGCCGCGAACCTTCCCGGACGGGCCACATCGCTTCCCGGGCCGGTTTCGAGGCTTCCAGGACGTCCCCGCGAGCCTCCCGGACCGCGCCCGGAACCCCCGGCGCGCCCGGCGACGTCAATCGGGCCGAAATCGAAGC
>CAIVJW010000452.1 GCA_903906315.1 uncultured delta proteobacterium
CCTCGCGCCCGCGGTCCACGCCTCGCGCAGCCGCGCGATCGCCTCGGGCGCGGAGCCGGCCCAGCGCACGGCCTCGGCGTGCACGAGCGCGCGCATCCCGGCCGGCAGGTCCTCGCGGCGCGCCCACGCGATCGCGGCCCGCGCCGTCGCGTCGCCCGGCCTCCGCTCGGCGGCCACGAGCGCGCCGAGGGCGGCCGCCGCGTTGCCACCCGCGCCGATCGCGCCTCGCTCCGCCGCGCGATCGAGCTCCCTCGCGCGGTCGCGGGTCGGGCCGCCGAGCCACCCGAGCGTGCCCGTGCGCGGTCGATACGCGGCCGCCGCGACCGCGACCGTGCCCTCCTCGACCTCGACCGTGACCTCGCGCGCGTCGACCGGCAGCGCCACGCGCACGACGGTGGGCTGCGTCCACGCGGCCGCGTCCTCGGTCCACGGCGGCACGCTGAAGCGCACGACGCGCACGATCGCGCCGCCGGCGCGGATCACCGCGCGCGCGCTCGCGACGGCCCCCGCGCGCAGCGTGAGCCGCACGACGTCCGCGCCCGCTGCCTCCACCACGAGCCGGCGCGACGCGGCGGGGGCGGCCGCGCGCGCGACGACCCACGCCGTGGCGCCGTCCACGTCCGGCAGGTCCTTCACGGGGTCGCCGCCGCGCACCGAGGGGCGCGGGCGCGCGAAGTACGGCTCCTCGGTCGGCCGCAGCGCGAGCGAGGCCTCGATCCAGCGCGCCATCACGTACGCCGACGCGGCCTCCGGCGGCGCGCCCGCGAGGGCCTCGCGCGCCGCGGCCACCCAGCGCACGATCGCTTCGGCCTCCGCGACGGGCGGCGCCGGCAGCGGCGCGGTCGCGGGCCCCGCGAGCCAGCGCGCGATCGCCTCGTCCACGCGGTACCAGGCCATCGACGCGACCTCGCGCTCGGCGACGACCACGCGCACGAGGCTCGGCGCCTCGGCGCGCGCGCGCACCACGAGGTAGCGCGCGCTCGACCACGCGGGCACGCGGACGCGCCGCGCGGATCCCGCCGCCGACGGGCCGTGGACCCAGGTGATCGCGTCCGGGATCGCGCCGGCGCCCGCGCCGAGCCCGATCGCGGCCGCGTCGCCGCGCACCTCGAGATCGTCGCCCGGATCGATCGGCACGATCAGGATCTGGCCGGCCGGCACGGAGACGTCCCCGTCCGGGTCCACGTCGCGCGCCCGCGCCTCGGCGCCGATCGAGGGCCAGCCCATGGTGCGCGCCTCGACCGGCGCGGCCCACGCGACCGGCTCGGCGGCGCCGGCCTCGGGCGCGGCGAGGCCCACGACCAGCGCCGCGATCGACGCCGCCCACCTCGCGCGGTGGCCCCCCCGCAGGCTCACGGCGCGCCGCCCGCGCCGCCCGGAGGCGCGACGGCCGCCGCGAAGCCGGCGCAGAGGTCCGGGTCCGCGGCCAGGCGGTCGCGGGCCGTGCGCGACAGCTCGACGTGCAGGAAGGGCGCTCCCGCGCGCGCCGAGCTCCGCGCCTGCACGTTCGTCAGGCCCGCGAGCACGCCGATCTCGTCGGGGCTGACGCGCACGGCGCGGTCGCCGAGCAGGGCCCGGAGCGCGGTCGCCGCGCCGCGCGCGTCGGCCCGGGTGCCGGCCGCGCTGACGATCACCGACACGCCGGGCGCGGTCGCGTCGCCGAAGCCGTGCACCTGGATCGCCGGGAGGCCGGGTCCGGACGCGACCAGGGCGTCGTGCGCCGCCAGGAAGAACGACCGCGTCGCGTGGGCGACGTCGCTCTGCACCGGCGCGTCCGGCCCCTCGTCGCCGCCCCCTGCGCGGTCGTCGCCGGCGGCGAGGCGCTCGCGGTAGCGGTGCGCCGTGTTCACGACGAGCGCGCGCGCGCGCTGCCGATCGAACACCGTCCGCGCGATCGGCAGGGTCTTCGCGTCGAAGAACGTGTGCGGCGCCTCCACGACGAGCTCGCGCGCGGCGCCCACCCGGATCGCGACCGCCCCCGCGCCGCGCCGGCGCTGCGGCCGCTCGGCGAGCAGCCACAGCGCCCCCTCCTCGATCACCTCGATCGCGAAGCCGTCGGGCGCCTCGGAAGGCGGCTTCGCGGCGCCTCGGGCGGCCCGCACGGCCGCCGTCACCCACGCGCCGTAGGCCGCGCTCTCGGCCTCGGTGGGCGCGAGGAACGCGACCGCGTCCCGCCCGCCCTTGCGCGCCTCGTCGATCCGGCGGTCGAGCGCCGCGTGGGCGGCGGGCGAGAGATCCGGCGCCGGGGCCGTCGCGCCGATCGGGCGCGCGCTCGCGGGCGGGTCGGGCGGCGGGCTCGAGGCCACGCCGTGCCCCGACCCGCACGTGCACCCCGATCCGCCGATCGCGGCGAGGACGGGCAACCACACGGCAGCGCGCGACGTCATCGGACCTCCTGCTCGGACCATAGCCGAAGCTCGGTCGCCTTCGCCGGCTCCCCCTGCCCGTAGAGCACCACGCCTACCCACAGCGGCTTCGCCCCGGCGGGCAGCGCGATCTCGAGCCGACGCGAGCCGGGAGCGAGGTCGTCGCCGAGGTGCACGCGGAGCTTCGCGAGGCCCGCGGTGAAGCCTTCGCCCTCGCCCTCCCACAGCATGCCGAGGCCGGCCTCGCCCGAGCGCCCGGTCGCGACGTCGTCGGCGTCGGTCTGCGCGTGGAAGAAGTGGCCCTCGCGCCGCCTCGGGGCGCCCCCGTCGACGCGGTAGCGGAGAGCGACCTCGCGGCCGCTCGCGTCGTCGACCGCGAGGAGGTTCACGTGCAGCGTCTCGTCGGCCGCCTGCGGAAACTCGAAAGCGATCGGGCTGCCGGGCGCGAGCTCGTAGACCTCGCGGGCGCGGACGATCGGGCCGCCCCCGGCGGGCGCCGCGTCGACGTAGGCCGTGGCGCCGGGCCCGAGGCCGTCGAGGCGCACCTGGCACCGCCCCGGCGGGACCTCCGCGGTGACCGTGCCCGCGAGCGTGGCGACCGTGCGCTGCGCGACCGACTGCCCGTCGACGAAGACCGTCACGAGCTTGCCGAGGTCCTCGGGCGCGGCGCGGTAGAGGACGTTCATCCGCGCGGCGCGCGGGCCGGCCGCCGCCACGACGACGGCGCGCGCCCCCTCGATCGGCGTCCATGCGTCCCCCGGAAACGCGCCCGTCGGCGTCAGCGCGGCCCGGGTGAAGAGCCGCCTCGCGACCGGCGACCCGGCCGGCGCGAGCACCCGCTCCGGCCGCGTGATCGCGCCCGCGCGCCGCCGCTCGAGGCGCGCCTGCTCGGAGAGGTCCGCGCCGCGCCCCGCGCGCTCGAGATCGCCCTGGCCGTCCGCGAGCACGGGCGCCCAGCGCCGCACGTCGAACGGCGCCGCGTGCCACACGAGGCCCTCCGGCAGGGGGATCTGGTAGGGCACGCGCAGGATGTCGGCGTCGACGCCGGGCTCGGGCGCGCGCAGCTGCACGCGCACCGTTCGGTCCCCGTAGAGCTCGACGCGCCCGACCCCCTTCGGCGGCCGGAGCAGCAGCGTCCTCCCCTCGGTCGCGTCGGCGCCGTCCTTCCAGCGGTCGAACGGCGTGCGCGGCAGCGCGACCTCGAGCAGCGCCCGCTCCGAGGGCTTGTCGCCCCACCGCGCCTCGACCTTCGCCACGGCCGCGTCGTGCGGGTCGGCGGGGTCGACGGCCGATCGCACGCCGATGCCGAGGATCTCCTGGCCAGGGCCGAGGTGCGTGACGACGGGCACGACCGCGTCGAGCGCGAGGAAGCGGGCCGACCGCAGATCGGGGGCGATCTCGGCGAGATCCGGCCCTCGCGGCACGGCCGTGACCTCGCCGAGCTGCGCGCGGGCGTCGCTGCGGCCGACCTCGAAGCGCACGCGAAAGTCCTCGCCGTCGCCGCCGATCGCGACCGAGTGCGGCCCGACCGCGTGGAGATCGATCCACGCCTGCCCCGCCTCGTCGAGCCGGGTCGCAGCTCCGCTCCCGGGCCACCAGGTCGGCGCGGGCGCGGGCGCGGGCGCGCCGGCCGCGAGCTCCGCCGGCGGCGAGGCGAGGGGATCGACGAGCCGGATCGTGCGCCCGGGCGGCCCCGAGACGCGGACGCGCACCGGCCGGTCGAGGTTGATCACGGCGGCGTGGCGCGCCCCCACGGCGTGCCCGCGATCGATCCCGGTCGCGGGCGCGATCGCCACGCGGTAGTCGCGCAGCAGGAGGCGCCGCACCTCGTAGTCGATGCCCTCGCGCCCCGCGGCCTCGAGCCGCCGGTCGACCGACGAGAGCGCGCTCCGCCGAGCGGCCGCGGGCAGGTCGACGAACCCGAGCGACGAGCGCCCCTCGACGAACCGCCGCCTCGTGTCGCCCGTGATGCGCTGCTCGAACGCCGCCGCCTCGATCGGCCCACGCGCGCCGCGCCCCTCGGTGCGGACCACGACCTCGCGCGTCGTCTCCGGGCTCGGCAGGAGCTCGATCGACCCGCCGTGCGGCAGGACGCCCCGGAGCAGCACGCTCACCGTGCGCGGGTCGGACACGAGCCCTCCGTCGGCGAGGCGCGCCGCGTAGTCGCGATCCTGCGGGGCGATCGAGGGGTCGCAGCTCGCGCGGCTCTCGACCTCGAACTGCCGCTCGCCGACGAGCTGCCCGGCCTGGTCGAGCACGCGCGCGACGAGCCCGTAGGCGTGCCGCGTCGCCGGATCGCAGGGGACGTCGCGCGGCAGCACGGCCCACGCGGTGAGCACGATCGCCTCGACGGTGTCGTCGAGCTTCAGGCGGACCGGCTTGCCCGGCGCGAGCCGATAGGCCAGCACCTCGTCGGACGGCGACCGCGCCCGGTCGACCGCCCGCGCCCCGCGGAGGATGGGCCCGATCGCGCCCGTGGCGAGGGCGATCGCGCCGATCGCGACGAGCCAGCGCGTCCTCATGGCGCCTCCGCGACGCGCAGCGGGAAGATCCCGACGTCGGCGACGCTCCGCGACCGCGCCGCCGGGCCGAAGGGTCCGACGGCCCTGCGCGTCGCGCCGATCGCGAGCGGCAGGACGCGCGCCTCGCCCCGCCGCGCGGCGATCGCGAAGATTCGCCCGGTGACCGTGTCGCGCGCGACCTCGACGAAGCACGCGCCCGGGTCGCGGAGGCCGGAGCGAAGATCGAACGGGTTACCTTGCCCCGTGTAGGCCTCGATCGATCGCTCGACCGCGTCGAGCTCGCAGTGGTCCGCCTCGCACGCCTTCGGATCGACGCAGCGGGCGAGATCGCCGGCGCGCGCCACGACGTCGGCGCGACGCACCTTCACGCCCGACCGGGTCAGCCGCGGCTCGAGCGATCGATCGCGGTCGGCGCGCGCGAACGCCTCGCGAATCGCGGGCGAGAGGTAGACGATCGCGCACTGGCCTTCGGCGAAGCGCTTGGCATACGCGAGGGCGACGTCGGGCGCTCCGCTGAAGGGCGCGAGCTCGCGCGTCCCGTCGTACACGCGGACCGCGAGCCCGAGGTCGTCGAGCAACGCGCGCAGCGGCAGAGACCAGGCCGGCTCCTGCGTGCGGTCGAACATCTCGGCGCCGAAGCTCACGACCGCGTCGACCGCGACGGCGCGCTCGGGCGCGATGCCCTGGAGGCTCACCGCGGACCCTCCCGATCCGAGCCACAGCTCGTGGACGCGGTGAAACACCGACCGCCTCGAGTCGGCGCGGCGCGGATCGGCTCCGCCGAAGGCGTCGGCGTTCGGGAGCGACCCGGCCAGCAGCAGCGCGTCGGCGTCGATCGCCTCGAAGACGGCCGTCCCGGCACCGGCGACGCCGACCTCCCAGCGCGGCGCCGGGACCTCGACGACCGTGCCGCGCGAGGCGACCTTCGCGCCCGCCGAGGACGGTCGGACGCGCACGACCACCGTCGGGTGGCCGCGGCGATCCGAGGCGGTCTCGACTAGCGCGAAGGCCTCGGGCAGCTCGCCGTCGCCGATCGCGACGAAGCGGTAGCCGACCAGCGCGGCGATCGCGCGGTCCCACGGCGTCGGCGCCCCTCCGGCCGAGAGGTCGAAGAGCCGCGGCAGGATCGCGTCGCCGATCACGCGCAGCTCCTCGATCGTCGGGCCGCGAAAGCCCGCCGGACCGACGGACGTGAGCGCGTCGAGGCGCCCGACGAGCTGCTCGCGGATCGTGCCGCCCCACGGCTCGATCGGCGCGGCGCCGAGCTCCGCGGCGGCGAGCTCGCCGGCCACGGCCGCCGGCACGACCAGCCGGATCGCGCGGTCGAGGACGGGCGCGGCCGGGCCCGGCGCCGGCTCCCACACGAGCGGCACCTCGGCCCCGAACGCGCGGGCGAGCCCGACGGCGCCGAAGCCGTGCGGGAGCGAGCCGCGCACCGAGAGCCGCGCGCGCGCGCCCTCGGCGAGGACCATCGCGCTCTCGGCGTGGACCACGGGCGCCAGCCGCTCGACCAGCTCCTCGTCCTGCGGCCGCACCTGGGGGTGGCGCGAGATCACGACGACCGCGTTCGCGCCGAGCAGCCCCGCGAGCCGCAGCGCCGCCGCCGGCATCGGCGACCCGGGCGTCGCGGCGTACGCCACGATCAGCGCGCCGGCCGCGCCGTCCGCGACCGGCCGCACGGCGAGGCGCGGCGCGAGCGGGTCGTCGTCGGGCTCGACCGACCGCGGGACGACCGTCACCCAGCCGCCCTCCGGGCTCGCCGTCACGCGCAGCGACGCGGCGAGCGCCGAGACCAGCGTCGCGTCGTCGGGTCGCCCCGCGCGCAGCACGTCCGCCGCGAGGCGCAGCACCACGCCCTCGGCCTCGGTGGACTCGGCCGCGTCGACTACCCGGCGCGCAGGCCGGGGCGACACGTCACCGAGGACGAGCTCTGCGGCAGGCGACGCGCGCAGCAGCGTCGGGATCGGCGGACGATCGGCGGCCGCGGCCTGACTGCCGCCGATCGCGGCGAGCCCGAAGCCGACGACATTGCCGACCACGAACGCGGTCAGCGACACCTGGAGCGTCGGCATCAGCACCACGCCGACCCGGCCCCGGCTCCACATCTTCACGGCCAGCAGCGTCGGGAGCAGGTACCCGAAGCCGAACATCGTGATCATCGACACGCCGGGCCAGTACCTCGCGGCGACGTAGCCCGAGAGGAGCTTGACGGTGAAGCCGAGGAGGAACGCGAAGACGGTGCGGCGCTGCCCGACGATGAGCAGGCGCGACAGCGGGCGGACCGACGTCAGGCCCACCGCGAGCAGGTAGACGACCACGGCCTCGACCGTCGTCGTGACGAGCTTCGTCGGCTCGTACCACGCGACCGCGAGCAGGCCCGGGACGAGGATCCCGTTGTAGTCCCAGCCGTGGCGGACGTTGTGCCGCGCCCCGAGCAGCGCGCCGACGACGAGGATCACCTGCGTCTTCGGCGCGTCGAAGAAGGCGAGCGACACGCTCTCGTTGAGGACCTGAAAGCGCGAGACCGACAGGTTGGTCGTCGCGAGCAGCGCCACGAGCGCGAGGTAGGTGCCGCCCGTGACGACGGCCGCGCGCGGGAGCGTGCGCCAGAGCCCGGCGTTCCAGAAGGAGTTGGCCACGAGCGGCACGAGCACGAGGCCGATGCCGTAGAGCTCGCGGGAGTGCGCAAAGACGTAGCGCTCGGCGAGGCGCGGGAGGACCCAGCCCTCGAGCACGAGCCTCACGATCACGGCGTTGACGATGAAGAGGTAGAACCGCTCGCGGCCGAACGCGGTCGACCAGGCGCCCGTCTTCGGCAGCGTCTGGCCGATGAGCGCCGTGAAGAGGTACGTGACGATCGCCTCGACGACGACGAGCGCGCCGGTCACCGGAGCGGCGACGAAGACGGTGGCGAGGTAGCCGGGCACCACGAGGCCGGCGAACGTCCAGCCCAGCGTCTCGGCGAAGAAGGTGCCGATCAGGAGGCCGATCAGCACCGCGGCGTGCAGGCTCCGATCGAGCCCGTTCGGAGGCAGGAGCGCTGCGAGGCCGGCCAAATGCATCACAACCGGGTGGGTTTAGGCTTCCTTGCCAGCTGACACCAACTTTGCCGCGACCCCGGCGCGGAGCGACCATGGAGGGAGGGGTCTGCATCGGCCCTGGAAGGGCCCGCACGACCGCGAGCCCTCCGGGCCGCCCCCGTCCGCGCCTCGTGAAGCCTAATTCCACGATCCCGAAGCAGTACCGGACGCCGAGGCCCATGGGCGCGGTCGCCCCGCGGCGCGCGCGGTTCCGGGTCCGCGTGCGCCTCGAGGTGTGGGCGGCGCTGGCCGGAGCGGCGGTCGCGGCGATCGAGCCGCTCCGCTACTTCGACGACGCCATCCGCGCGCGCACGGTCGCGCTCATCGGTCGGCGCGAGCCGCCGAGCGACGCCGTCGCCCTGACGCTCGCCGCCGCGGACGTCCGATCCGGCCGCTGCGGCGAGATGATCCGCGAGGCGCTCGCCAAGGGCGGCGCGCGCGGGGCGCTGCTCGAGCCGCCGGTGGACGGCCTGTGCTCCTCACCGGCTCCGGCGGGCGGCCCCCGGGTCGTCGTCCTCCCGCCCGACCTCGCGCGCGTGACCGGGCGCGGCGAGGTCATCGGCTTCCGCGAGCCCGTCGCCGCGCGCCCGGACCTCGCCGCGCTCGGCCTGCGTCCGGCGCGCTGGATCGCCCCCTCGCAGCTCGAGAGCTCGCCCGCCGTGGCGCTCGGCGACGTCTCGTCGGGCCGGGTCGGCGCCGACATCCTCGCCGGGCGCGTGGCGGTCGTCGCCCTCGACGACCCGACGAGCCTGCGGCGCGCGCGAGCCCTCGTCGCCGCGCTCGGCGGCCTCTCGACCGGCCGCACCCGCGAGCCCGCGCCCGCGTGGGTGGCCGCCCTGTTCGTCGCCGTCGCCGCGACCGCCGGGCGGATCGCCCAGCGCCGCCGCGGCGGCACCGGCACCGCGGCCGTGCTCGTCGCCGCCGCTTTCGCCCTCGGGATCGGCCACGTGCTCGCCGCCGCCGTCTCCACGCGCGGCCTCCTCGCCGTCGCGAGCGCTTCGCTCGGCCTCGGCCTCGCCTTCGCGGGCCTCGTCGCCGCAGCCTCCCTCACGCTCCGCCGCGCCATCGCGCGCACCGGCGAGCTGCTCCAGCGCGCGGCCCTGCTGCGGATGCAGGGCCTCCAGGGCATGACCGACGTCGAGTTCTGGCCGCGCATCGCGCGCCTGGCCGCGGGCGCGATCCCGTCGGCCTACGTGCTCGCGGCCGAGCTGCCCACGCGCAGCTGGCACCTCACGTTCTGGCAGGGCCACGGGGGCGGCGAGGAGAAGTTCGGCGAGCGGCGCCGCGACGTCCGCCGCTGGCCGTTCGTCGACGACCGGGGCCTGTTCTCCATCCACGTCGCGCGGCGCGTGCTCGTCAACGCCGAGACCCCGGTCGTCGTGGTGCCGCTCGTGGCGTTCGGCGATCTCGAGGGCTACGTCTTCCTCTGCGGGCCGTCCGCGGAGGCCCTCCACACGGCCGATCCGGGCCGCACGCTGCGCCTCTCGCGCGAGCTCGCGCTGCTCGCGCGGCGCAAGCGCCTCGGCCGCCACGTCCTCGAGGAGCGCCTCCGCGTGGGCCTGCTCGAGGTCGACCCGGCCGAGCGCGCCGTCGAGGAGCTCGTGTCCACGGCCGGCCTCGCTCAGCGCGACGCGCAGCTCTTCGGCGAGGTCCTGCACCGCGCCCCCGTCGCGCTCCTCTACGCAGACTCGTTCGGCGACGTGCGCGTGGTCAGCGACGGGATGATCCCGCGCCTGGCCCTGGCCGGCGTCCCCCTGCCGGACGTCGCCGCCACCGGGGCCCTGCCGCCCGGCACGCTCTCGCTCGGCGAAGCCCTCGGCGCGCTGATCGGGCCCGGCGACACCGACGACGTCGCGCGCGTGCTCTCGGGCGAGCCGCTGGTCTCGCGGCGGATCCTGCGGCCCGAGCTCGCGCCGCAGCCGCTCTCGCTCACGGTCCGATCCGTCCGCCAGTCGGAAGGCGGCGTGTCGTTCGTGGCCGGCTACGCCGCCACGCTCGTCGAGCTCGAGCGGCCCGCCACCGCGGCCGAGCCCGCCTACGATCCCTCCGGCGGCCACATCTTCACCGACGCCCCCGACGCGGTCCGGCTCGACGAGATCGTCGCCCGCGTGGTCCAGGGCTGCTCGCGCAAGCTCGGGCGCCCCCTCGAGGTCACGGGCCCGATGCCCTCCACCGTCGTGATCGCCCGCAGCGCCACCCTCTCGGTCGCCCTCGAGCGCTTCGTCGTCGACGCCGGACCGCGGCTCTCGATCTCGGCGGTCGAGCACCCGCACCACATCGATCTCGTCCTCGACCACGTCGAGCTCGGCGTCCCCGCGTCCCTCGTGGCCGAGGTCCTCTCCGCGCCCGAGGACGCGCCGCCCGGCCTGGGGGCGCTCGCCGAGCTCGCCTCCGCGGTCGCGGCGAGCTTCGGCGCCCTCAAGCTCCGCCGCGAGGCGGGCTGGGGCCTGCGCCTGATCGCGTGCTTCCAGCGGGCCGCCCCGACCGTCGACGACGTGTAGGAGCCGCGCGCCCCGAACTGCGCCCGGGCCGTTGCTCCCGCCGGCGCCCCTCGTGTAACAAACACCCGGTGAACCACGCCTCCTCGATCGCCGCCGGTCTCGTGGCCGTCTCCGTCCTCGTCGCCGCCCCGCGGGAGGCCGCCGCCGCGCCGACCCACTACACCGACGCCTACGACCTCGTCAGCGCGCTCGTCGCGAGCCCCGCCAACACGAACGTCTACAACCCCGGCAACCTCGTCGATCGCATCGACTGGGTCGGCAGCCCCCGCACGGCCATCTCCGTGTGCGCGACGTTCGTCACGATGCTGCTCAAGCACTCGTACGGCCTGACCGACGCGAAGTTCGTCACGAAGACCGGCACGAAGAGCCCGAACCCGCTCGGCTACTTCAACACGATCGTCAAGCAGAGCGGCTTCACCCGCCTCGGCAAGATCGAGCAGCTCGTCGCCGGCGACCTCATCGCGATCCGCTACCCGCTCGGGTCGAGCCCGAGCGGCCACGTGCAGATGGTCGCGTCGCTCGGCCCGTTCCAGGCCAAGGCCGCCTCGAAGCAGACCTTCCTCGCGACCGAGCGCGCCATCTACGGCTTCTTCGACGTCGGCGTGATCGACTCGTCGTCGACGTACCACGGCGCCCTCGACACCCGCGCGCAGAAGCCGGGCGGCATCGGCCGCGGAGGCGTGTACCGCGTCTTCGTCGACTCGAGCCTCGCCGTGCTCGGCTACACCTGGAGCGTCGCCGGCAACGACTACAAGAAGGAGTCGGCCGGCTTCAACCAGGTCTTCGGTCGGCTGAACCTCGCCACCTGGTGATCGCCGGTCGCGCGCCCCGGCGCGCCACCTCGCCGCGCCGGACCGACGAGTCGCTCTTCGCGAGGAGCAGCCGCGCGACGCGCGCGGCCTCCGCGGGTCTCGAACCACCGCGCGACCCCGACCCGCGGCGCTTCGGGGCCGCGAAACCACCCGGCGACGCCGACCCGCAGCGGCTCGGGGCCGCAGAACCACCCGGCGACGCCACCTAGCGCGCCGCCCTGCCGGTTCCGAGGCCGCGAGGCCCCACCCGGTGGAGCTCCGCCATGGTTTCGCAGCCTCGAGGCCCCACCCGGTGGAGCTCCGCCATGGTTTCACGGCCTCGAAGCCCCGCCCGGTGGGGCTCCGCGATGGTTTCGCAGCCTCGAAGCCCCGCCCGGTGGGGCTTCCCCATGGTTTCGCGGCCTCGAGGCCCCGCCCGGTGGGGCTTCCCCATGGTTTCGCAGCCTCGAGGCCCCGCCCGGTGGGGCTTCCCCATGGTCTCGCGGCCTCCAAGAGCGCGAAACCTGCGGCCCTACCGCCCGCGGCGCGCCGTCAGCTCACGCGCACGACGGCCGCGGGCCCGCGCGTGAGCAGGCGGTCGCCGCGCACGTCGACGAGGCCGGGCGGCTTGCTCCCCTTCTTCGCGGCCACCTGCGCTGTCGCGCGCCCCTTCGCGGCCTCGCACACCGCGATGAGCTTCGGGCCCACGATCGGCGACCAGCCCCTCGCCGACGACGCGCAGGCCAAGGACCGCGTCGGGCGTGCGGAAGCGCCGCAGCTCGCGTCCCTCCCGGTCGATCACGACGACCGTGCGCGATCCGAGGCCGACGAAGATCGAGGCGCCGTCGCGCGCGAAAGGCGTGGGAGCTTCCCATGCGCCCACGGCCGGTCCAAAGCAGGCCGTCGGCCGCGACGCGGGCGCCGCGGGGAAGCGCGGAGAGCAGGTGCCCGAGCGACGCCGCGGAGGCGCTGCTACGCTGCCAGCATGAGCCGGCACGCCGCGACGATCGCTCGCCCCGCGACCGTCGACGATCTGTTCGGCATCCCGGACGACGAGCGGCGGCACGAGCTCATCGACGCCGCCATCCTCGAGAAGGGCGCGGCGTCCGCCGAGCACGGCGCCGCGCAGCGCAAGCTGTCCGCGACGGTCGACCCCTTCGACCGCCGCCCGGACGGGCGCTCCCCCGGCGGCTGGTGGCTCGCGACCGAGGTCGAGATCGTCCTCGACGAGCGCAACGTCGTGCGCCCCGACGTCGTGGGCTGGCGGCGGGACCGCGTGCCGGAGCGCCCGCGCGGCGCGCGCATCACGACTCGCCCCGACTGGATCTGCGAGATCCTGTCGACGAACCGCGCCCATGACCTCGTGCGAAAGAAGCGCGTGTACCACCGGCACGAGGTGCCCCACTACTGGATCCTCGATCCGGACGACGCGACACTCACCGTCCATCGCCACGCGCAGGACGGCTACATCGACGTCCTCTCCGCCGAGCGCGGCGACCGGGTGCGCGCGGAGCCGTTCGAGGAGATCGAGATCGACGTCGGCGTGCTGTTCGGGGACGACGAGGCCGAGCCCGTCGGGGGCTGATCGCGCGGCGCGATCACGCGACCAGAACCGCGCGCGGAACACCTGTCGCCCGGGGGTGAGCCCTCGCCCATCCCCGTCGTGTCGACCGCGCGCCGCGCGAGCCCTGGGTCGAGCCCCTTAGAGCCATGGAACGTCGATCTCGCATCGAAGCCCATCCATCGTTCACGCTCCACCTGGAGCTCTCGGACGGCCTCGCGGGCGAGGTCGACATGAGCGACCGCCCGAGAGCGGCCAAGGCTCGATCCGCTCCGAAATCCGGCCTACCGATGGCGTTTGGGTTTCCTCGCCGCCGTGACGCGCGCCTCGAGCCTCCAGATGGCACGCCGAGGGCAAGGCCTGTCAGACCACCCGGCGGCTCCTCACCCGCGTCGGGTAGATCGCCTCGGGTCCGGATCGATCGCCGAGCCGCGGGCCGCCGGCCTCGTCGACCCCGCGGCGAAGGCAAGGCTGCCAGTCGATGTCGAGACGCAATTCCGCCCCAAACGAAAGCGCGGGGCAGAGCGAGCGCCCGCCGGACGCCGCAGAAACCGGGCGCTCGGTAGCTCCGTGCACGACGGCACACGAGAGCGGCTAATCCATGCTTCCGACGGCTGCGTGGTCGCGCGCGCTTCACCCTCACCGACGGGGAAATGAACACGACGCTGCGGAAGCTAGGTCGCCCACTGAAGGCCCACTTGGAGCGGCTGGCCGAACTTGACATCAAGGCACGAGGAGCGTGTCCTGCGCTCGCGCGAAGCGCCGAAACAGGCAGGAGCAAGGACCATGTTGAAGAGCGGATGGCTGATCGGAGCCCTGGTGCTGCCCCTGGCAGCGTGCAGCAACAGCAGCAACAGCGGCACGGAGGCCCCCTCGAGCAAATCGGGCCTCTCCTCCACCCTCGTCCTGAGCGCGGCGAACGACGCCCAGAAGCTTCAGTTCTGCAACTGGCTCGCGTCCGTCTCGCCGACCAACGCGTGCGGCGCGCCTTCTGCATTGTCGCCCGACGGCGGCGCGCCGGAGGCGACCGATGGTGGCGCAGTGGTCGCGCCCGATGGTGGTGCGGGCACGGCCGCCGCGCAGTGCCTGGCCACCTTCACGCGATTCGCCAACGGCTGCACGGTCGAGGCGACCGAGCAATGCTTCTCCTCCTGGGAGGCTGCCGGCGCCTGCGAGGTGCCAGCAAAGGCTAACTGCGCCGCGTACGACGCCTGCGCAAAGTCGGCGCCCCCCGCGAACGGCCAGGTGGGTTGGTACTTCTTGCACTGCATGAGCGCTGGGGGCCAACAGCAAGTAGGGACGATCTGGGTTACGACGTGCGCAAACGTCGAGTGGTACTTGTTACCCGTGTGGTGTGACGGCCAGGCTGGAGCGGACAAGCAGTGCAACGACACGCATGCGGGCTGCAATGGTGGGTGCACCGCCGAGGCGCAAGAAATCTAGGGACTACGGTCGTAAGGATGGCGCGATCCAAACTGGGATGATGGGCGCACCGCCGAGACCCAAGACATCGTTCGGTAGCGCCTTGAGCATTCACCCGCGGTGCAACCGTGCCGAGCACAGCAGGGGTAACCATGTCGAAGAGCGGATGGCTGATCGGAGTCCTCATGGTGCCCCTGGCAGCGTGCGGCAACAGCAGCAACAGCGGCACGGAGAGCCCGGCGGGCAAATCGGGCCTCTCCTCGGCCCTCGTCCTGAGCGCGGCGTCCGACGCCCAGAAGCTCCAGTTCTGCAACTGGCTCGCGTCCGTCGCGCCGGCCGATGCGTGCAGCGGGGCTTCGGCCTCGTCGCAGGACGCTGGGGCGCCGGTGACCGACGGCGGCATGCCGGGGTCGAGCGACGGCGGGGCGAGCGCGGCGGCGGGCGGTGAGCCGGCCTCCGCGGCAGCCCAGTGCCTCGCCTCCTTCTCCGGGTTCACCAAAGACTGCTCGGTCGTGGCGGCCGAGGAATGCTTCTCGAACTGGGAGGCGTCCGGTGCGTGCGAGGTGCCGGCGACCAGCACCTGCGCGGCGTACGATGCGTGCGCGAAGGCGACGCCTCCCAAGAACGACGTCATTTCGGGACATCTGCGCTGCAGCGACTTCCATAAGTTTGGGAAGGATAGCTCCGCCGGCGGAGACAGAGGCTATCTGCCGTGGAATGACTTCTGCGACGTGAGCCTCTGGATCTATGTCCCGTGCGACCAGTCGGCGGCCAATCTCGCGTGCAAGGTTGCGTTTCCAGACTGTGAAAGCAAGTACTGCCGGGGATTCTACAGCCTGTAGGCGCAGGCACGACGCCGGACGCGATCGGCGCTCCGAGCCGACGCTCACGAGGATTGTCCATTCCCCAGCCCTTGCAAGGCGGTGACGGCGTGATCTCCTGTCTTGGCCCGAACGGCGACTCCGGTAAAGTCGGCCTGCCTGGCTTCCGCGAAGCGAGGACGAACCTTTCGCGCAATGCCACCACGGGCGCACCACCGCGCAGGAGTCGCCGCCTCGTCAGGGTCTGGAGGTTGCCCTCGTTCTGCGGCCTGACGGACACTTGCGGAGCACGATGAGGCCCTTGCGCGCGGCGTTCGTGGTCGCCAGCTTGGGCTACCTCTCGGCGGGTTGCCCCAGGCGTCCGTCGCCCGCGGTCCTGGTCGATCCGGCGGTCGTCGCCGGGCAGGGGTTCCTCGAAGCCCTCGTCGCCCGCGACGCCTACAGGCTCGAATGCCGGGCCTCCGACGGGTCGCAATGCCCGATCGACCGCGCGGGGCATGTCTTCGCGGCGTCGTTCATCGTCGAGGCCCTCGGCCCGAGCCCTGAGCCCGCGGTCGCGCGCGACCTGGGCGCGGCCATCGTGCGCGAGCAGCGAGGGCAAGCGTGGGGCTACGCCCCGCAGGCGCCCATCGACGTGGACGACACCGCGTTCGCCCTCCGCGCCCTGCGGCGACTCGGGATCAAGGACACCGTCACACCCGTCTTCGGCTTCTATTCGCGGGCGGGATCGTTCGCCACCTTCCTGGGGGGGGCAGGCGCGAAGCTCACCACCGAGCCGAGCGAGGCGAACAACCTCGAGGTCCACCCGGAGGTCAACGCCAACGTCTATTGGCTCCTCACCGGCACCGCGCTCGCGAGCTACGTGAACCTCGACCGGCTGCTCCCGGCCCAGGCCGCCGACGGCTCGTGGGGCGCCTACTTCTATCCGGGCCCAACGTACGGGACCTGGATGGCGCTTCGCGCACTGTGCAGCGCCGCAAAGCTCTCCGAGCCTCAGACGATCGCCCGCGACCGCGGCGTCGCGTACCTCGTCGGGTCTCAGGCCCCGGATGGGTCGTGGGGCGCTCGTGGCCTGAGCGGCAACGCCTACGACACGGCGCTCTCGATGCTCGCACTCGAGGGCTGCGGCGCGGCTCCGCAGGCCGTCCGCCGGGGGTCCGATTGGCTGCGACGATCGCAGGGCAAGGACGGCTCCTGGTCGTACCCCGGCGCCATCTGGGTCTATCGCGCCAAGGACACCCCGCGCCTCGACTGGACCGCCTACGACTCCGCGAGGTCCGTCACGACCGCGCTCGCCGTGTCGGCGCTCGCGGGCATTTCCGTGGGCGGCGACGGGGGCAACGGCTACGCTGCGCCGCACCCATGAGCGCCCTCCGAGACAAGGCTCGCACGCTCCTCGAGCGCTGGCTCGCGTCCGAGTCCCTCCTCGAGGCCGACGGCATCCTGTGGGCGCTCACCTGCATCGTGACGATCCGCACGGTCATGGAGCCGGTGCTCGAGCGCGGGCATCGGCTCTCGCCCGAGCTCGACGTGTACACGACGGTGGTGATCAACCTGCACGCCTACCTGTCGTGGGTCTGCCTCTTCGCCGCGATGGTGCTCGTCGTGCGGGTCGTGCTCGGCGAGACGCTCGGGCGCAGCGCCCGCCTCGCCCTGCTGATGTCGCCGGTGATGATCCTCGTCCCCATCGTGGACTTCATCGCCACCGGGGGCCGGGGGGCCTTCATCCTCTACAGCGGCTCGTGGAAGACGCTCGCGTACGACCTACTCAATCTGTTTCTGCCCTGGAAGCACATCGACATGGTGGGCGCGGGGCCGCGCGTGGAAATCGCCATCGTGACCCTGAGCGCGGTCCTCTCGACGGCGTTGCTGCTAGGTCGCGACGAGCGCCCATGGCGACGCTGGCTTCGCGGCGTCGGACTCGCCGGGTCGATCTACGCCACCGTCTTCGTCTTCGGCTACCTGCCTGCGATTTATGGCGCGCTCGGTCGGCCGTTGGAGCGGAGGGCCCTCGACGCTGCGGTGGCACAGACCGTCTTCGGCATGTATCTCGTTCCAACCCTCCTCATCGGCGCCGGGCTCGCGGCCGCCGGTTGGCGCGAGGACCGCCGGCTGACGCGAGCCGTGCTGGGCGCCTTCTATCCGAGCCGGGTGCTTCTGTATCTCTTCATGCTCGGCTTCGGCTTCGTGTTCACCGCCGTCGAGGGGGGCAAGACCGCTTCCTTGCGGGACGCGAGCACGCTCTGGCGGCTTGGCTGCGCTGCCCTATCCATCTGCCTCCTGTTCGCCGCAGCCAAGCTCGACAACGACCTCCACGACCAGGCCATCGACCGCGTGTCGAACCCCGAGCGCCCGCTGGTCTCCGGTGCCATGACGGAGGCTCAGGCGCGCTCCTGGAGACGGGTGTTCGTGCTGCTGTCGATGGTGTTCGGCGTCTCGGTGGACCGCGGGTTCTTCTGGCTGTGGCTCCTCTTGTGGACGGCCTCGTCGGTGTATTCGGCGCCCCCGTGGCGCCTGCGTCGGGTCTACCCACTCGGCCATCTCGTCCTCGCGACCATCGCGACCACGACCTTCTTCGCCGGTGGGCTCGTCCTCGAGTCGTACAAGTTCTACGTCGCGATCCAGCACCACTTCGTCGTGCTGCTCGTGTTCTCTGCCTGCTTCACGCTCGCCCACCTGAAGGACGGCAAGGATATCGCCGGCGACGCCGCCGCCGGCGTGCCCAGCCTCTTCTCTCTCGTCGGCCGGGTCGCTGGAGCGGCGCCCGGCGAGCTCGCGCGCGTGCACAAGTGGACGGCGGGTGTCCTGGCGATGGTGCTCGTGGCGCTCGTCGCCGCCACCCTTCGCGAGCTCGGCGCCCTGCAGGTTGCCGCGATCGCCGGGCTCGCGGCCTTCGCGCTCGCGGCCGGCGCCATCCTGTTCACCCTGCGCACGGCCAAGCAGATGGACCGCTTGCTGGCGTGCGTGGCCGTGCTGCTCGTGTACGAGTCGGCCGTGTGGGTGCGGACGCTATGACGGGCTCGGCCCACAGAGGCTGGTCTTCCTGGGCCCGACGGGCCGCCGTGACGGCTAGGTATGGGGACGTGTGGCTATGAAGATATCAAATCTCCGAGGTGTGGCCGTGCTGCTGCCCCTGCTCCTTGGCTGCGGCCAGCCGGACGCCGCAACGTTGCGCGTCGACGTGATCTTCGCCACCGGCGGAGTCGGCGATCGTTCGTACTGCGATGACGTCTACGCGGGGGTAGTGCGCGCTGGGCTGGACACCGATTTCTACCTGACCACCAAGTCCCCGGGCAGCCGCGCAGAGGCGACGAGCCTCTTCTCCTCCTGGACCGGCACCCCTGCGGCCGGCCCCGAGTTGATGTTCACGATGGCCATACTCCCCCGGATCCCGGGGCAATGCGACTTCGGTGGGCGGCACGTGGTGCTGCTCGACGGAAGCGACGGCCCCTGCCCAGGCCTGAAGACGGTCTCGTTTCGATCGTTCGCTCCCTCGTTTCTGGCCGGAGTGGCCGCCGTCGCCGTCTCGCCGCGCAAGAAGGCGTCGGTGATCGGCGGGATGGACATCACGATCGTCAACGAGTTCGTCCGCGGCTTCGCCGCAGGCGTCGCCCACGCGGGCGGGACCGTCGTCGAGATCAAGTACCTCTCGACGAAGCAGGATGGATTCGCCAACCCCGAGGCGGCCCGGACCATCGCCGAGGGCATGTACGCCGAGGCCGACGTCGTGTTCCCGGTGGCGGGCGGCTCCGGGATGGGCGTGTTCGAGGCAGCCAAGGAAGGCAAGGGCCGATACGCGTTCGGTATGGACGTGGATCAATCGTGGCTCGGCCGCGGCGTGATCGTCGGCTCCGTGGTGAGGAGGCTCGACCTGTCCGTCACGCAGGCGGTCCACGACGAAGCGGCGGGCGCCTTCAGCGAGGGCCCAGGGTCGCTCGGCCTCAGCGAAGGAGCCACGGATCTCGTGCTGAACGACGTCTTCGCCGACAAGGTTGCGCCATTGGTCGCCGCGGCGCGCAACGATGCCGTGGCCGAAGAAGCCCGTGACCTGAAGGAGCACTCGCGATGAGACCTGGATGCCTCGCGCTCGTCACCGCGATCGCCCTCGCGCAGGCGGGATGCACCTCGGACCCCCCGGCGCCGCTGCGCGTCGGTGTGCTCCTGCCCCTCTCCGGTCCAGGCGACGTGGGCTGGCGCGAGCCACTCGAATTCGCTCGGGACAACATCAACCACAATGGCGGCCCGGCCAATCGAGCGATCGAGCTCGTCTACAGCGACACGGCCACGGGGAGTCTCGGCGACCTCTCGGCCAAGTTTCTCGACGATCCTTCGATCCTCGCGGTGATCGGGCCGGACGTCTCGAGCGGCATGGGCGACATCGCTGGCAGCTTCGTCCAGAAGCAGAAGCCACTGGTCTCGCCGTCGGCGACAGCGGGCGACATCTTCCGCGAGTTTGGCGGGCAACGCTTCATCTGGCGCACGGTGGAGTCGGACATCGCCCAGGTGCAGAGCATGCTCCTCTTGGGCACGAAGAGCGGAGCCAAGAAGGTCGCGCTCATCGCCGCCGCGGACACCTACGGTTCCACGTTCTTCGACTGGTTTGGCTTCTTCGCGACGGAGCTCGGGCTCGACGTGTCGGGTATCGTCAGCTACGACGAGAGCGACGCCGATTGTGGCCCCCACGTGTCGCAGGCGCTCGCTGCCCAGCCCGAGGTTCTCTTCGTGGCGTCGTCGCAACAGAGCGCGGTCGAGTGCGTCGCGCGGGCCGCCCGCAAGGCCTCGCCGTCGACCCGGCTGTTCTTCAGTGACTCCGCGAACTTTCCTTCCCTCATCACCGATCTGGGCGACCTCGCCGAGGGCCTGGAAGGCACCGGGCCGGCCCCCGCTCCGGAGAGTGGGTTCGAGGTCGCCTATCCGATCTACTTCGGTCACCAACCGCCCCCGTATGCGGCCAGTGCCTACGATGCGCTCACCTTGGTCGCCTACGGCCTCGAGAGGAGCGGCGGGGAGGGCGGCGCGCTGCTGGCCGATGCGATGGCCCAAGTCGTGGACGCACGTGGCGCCGAGACCGGCTGGGATAGGCAGGGGATCGGCGAAGCGCTGGCGGCGATCCGCAGCGGGGATCTGCCCAATCTAGGCGGCGCGGCCGGCCCGCTCGATTTCGACCGGGATCTCCACACCGAGCCGATCTCGTCGACCTACGGCCATTGGCGGGTCGATTATGGGCAGTTCGTCACGGTCGATTTCGTCTCCACCGGTGATTCGGCGCGCTCCACGTCACTCGCACGCAGCTTCGCCTCGAAGGCGCACATGCAGACGCTCGACGAAGGCGGCATCTATGAGCCGGGGCCGAAGGCGGCTACGTGGGCGTTCATTGCGGCCATCTCGACCGGCTGGAACAACTATCGGCATCAGGCGGATGCTCTGGCGCAGTACCAGACGCTGCGGTCGAATGGCGTCCCCGACGACCACATCATCCTCGTCCTCGCCGATGACCTGGCCAAGAACGCCTCGAACTCGGAGCCTGGCGTCGTGCGGAACGTGGCGGGCGGCCCGAACCTCTACGCCAATGTCCAGATCGATTACCGTCTCGCGGAGGTGAGCGCCGGCGATCTGCTCGACATCCTCGGCGGCAAGAAGAGCGCGTCGCTGCCGAAGGTGATCGAGAGCACGGCGAGCGACAACGTCTACGCCTTCTTCGTCGGTCACGGGAATCCGTCGGGAATGCTCATCGGTGGCAGCAAGGCGGGCCAGGCGCAACAAGCGAAGGAGTCCGTCATCCTGCCGGGGGACCTCGCCGCCACCGTACAAGGGATGTTCACCGACGCGCGCTATCGCCGCCTCCTCATCGCCGTCGAGACCTGCCATGGCGGGATCGAGGGCACCCAGCTCACCTCACCGGGAGCCATCCTCTTCGCGGGGGCCAACCCGTCGGAGAGCTCGCTGGGCGCAAACTTCGACAGCAGCCTCAATAGCTGGCTCGCCGATCAGTTCGCGTACCAGCTATTTGTCTCGGGGCGCAAGACGCCGGAGCTCACGCTCGATGCTCTCTATCGACACCTCTACGAGACGGTCGGAGGCTCCCACGTGACGGTCTACAACAGCGGGCAGTTTGGCAGGATGGGCAACGTGACGCTGCAAGAGTTCCTCGAGTAGAGCTCGGCACGGTCCCAAGGAGGCGCGGCCTCGCGCCTTCGACCTGGTCTGCGGCTCCACGAGGTTCCGCACCGAGGCGCGGAGGGTCTGCCGAGGTGCGTTGCGGCGCCCCTGGTCCCATCCCGTGTACGCGTTTGTTCGAACGTAGCACGCCGGGACTGGCGGCCTCGGCGGCTACGCGACGGAGCGACCGAGGTGTGGAGGCGGGCGGCGGGCGCGATGGCGCTTCCACGCGAGCGCGCGGTCGGCGACGCTCGGCGCGTGAGCGAAACCGCCATCCTCGTGTACGAGAGCATGACCTGGGAGCCGGCCACGTCGCGGATCCTGGTCTATGGCCTCGACGTCGCGCTCCTCGGCGCGATCTGGCTGTGCCTGCGGGCGACGGGGCGGTCGCGGCGCGCGTTGCAGCACGCGCGCGCGTCGATCGTCGCCGGCACGCCGCTCGCGGAGGGGCAGCGCTTCGTCGCCGGCAGGGTCGAGCTCGCCGCGAACGAGCCGTACGCCGTCGACGTCACCGTCACGCAGGTCGGCGAGGAGCGCTCCGTCAAGAACGGCAAGGTCCACGGGTGGCGCGAGATCGACCGCACGGTGCGGGCTCGGCCGTTCTACCTGAGACACGAGAGCGGCGAGCGCGTGCGCGTCGAGCCGCCGGACGGCAAGGGCGTCCGGCTCGTCGATCGGCTCGACCAGGAGGAGTGGACCGAAAGGCTCACGCGGCGCAAGCGCGCGGCCCTGACCGAGGGCGAGATCGCCTACGTCGAGGGCGAGATCGCGCGCGGGCACGACCCCGAGGGCGGCGCGAGCACGGGCTACCGCGAGGCGGCCACGGGCTTCGTGCTCCGCCCGCGGCGCGGCCAGCTGCACGTCTCGGCCGAGCCGCTCGCGCACCGGCACGAGCTGCGGCTTCGCGCGCTCGAGCGATTGTTCCCCTTGCTGCTCGTCGGCTTCCTCGGCACGCAGGCGCCGCTCGGCACGTTCTGGCTGCGCACCCTCGCGGGCGAGGACATCGACGCGCCCTACCTCGGCAAGCGCACGTACACGACGCGCGACAGCAAGGGACGCGCAAATCGCCACGACGTGGCCGAGCTCAAGACCCCCGGGCCCGACGGACAGCCCCTGACGCGCACCGTGGAGGTGCCGCACGAGACGTGGGCCAAGGTGCTGCCCGACGCGCCGGGGCGCATCGCGGTGCGCTACGTGCCGCACGTGGACGCCGCGACGATGATCGGCCGCGGCGCGGCGCTCGGCGTGGGCGCGTACCTCCTCGCCCTGATCGTGGGCGCGGCGACGCTGTTTCGCCTGTGGCGAGTGGTCACGCACAAGCGCTGGTACGAACGTCCGCTCGTCGAGACGGGGATCTCGGGCGAGCTGCCGCAACCTCCCGGCACGCGCTTCGCGCTCCGCGACGAAAGCGTGGGCGGGCGGGCTGGCGAGCGCCTATCGACCTGATCCTCGGCCCCAGGCCGGTCGCCGATCGAGGACCCCTCGCCTGCGAGGAGCCTCGACGACCCCCACCACCAAACCCCTACCCACGCGCGACGCGCCGCGCTTCCTGTTCGTGACGGGCAAGGGCGGCGTCGGCAGGACGACGGTCTGCGCCGCGCGGGCGACGAGGATCGCGGCCGAGGGCAAGCGCGAGCTCGTCGCGATGCCGTGAACGCCGGGTGATCGCGGGTGGCGCCCCGGCGCGCTACCTCGCCGCGCCGAGGTGCCGCTCGACCGCCTCGACGAGGCCCGCGGTCGTGCTCACCGCCGCCGTGACGCCGACCCGCAGCCCGCGCTTCTCGGCCGTCGCGGTCGTGATCGGCCCGATGCTCGCGACCAGCGTGCGCGCCGTGAGCTCCGCGGCGCGCGGCCCGAGCAGCTCGACGAGGCTGTCGGCGGTGCTGCTCGACGTGAGCAGCACGACGTCGACCCCGTCCGCCTCGAACAGGGCCGTGAGCTCGGCCTTCCTCCCCGCGTCGGCGGGGCGCGTCTCGTAGACCGGCACGACGTCGACCTCGACGCCCGCCTCGCGCAGCATGGCGGGGATCACCTCGCGGGCGACGCGCGCGCGCGGCACGAGCACGCGCGGCGCCCGCCCGGGCACGGCTCGGGTCGCGAGGTCGTCGAGGATCGCGCGCGCGAGGGCCTCGCCGACGAACGCCTCCGGCACGAGGTCGGCGCGCACGCCCCGCGCGGCCAGGGCCGCCGCCGTGCCGGTGCCGATCGCGGCGACGCGCGCCGCGCCGAAGGCTCGCGCGTCGCGCCGCTGCGCGTCGATCTCGCGCCACAGCCACTCGACGCCATTTTCGCTCGTGAACGCCACGAGGTCGTAGGTCGCGAGCGCGCGGACCGCGTCGGCGACGCGCGCCGGGTCCGGCGGCGCCACGATCTCGATGGTCGAGAACGCGATCGCCTCGGCCCCGCGCAGCCGCAGGAGCGACGCGGTCGGCCCGATCTGCCCCTTCGGGCGGGTCACGAGCACCCGCTTGCCGAACAGCGGCCGCGCGTCGAACCAGCGCAGCGCCTCGCGCCTCGCGACCACCTCGCCGACCACGACGACCCCCGGGCTCCCGAGCCCCTCGGCGCGGGCGCGCGCGGCGATCGCGTCGAGCCGGTCGGTCACCACCACCTGCCGCGCGGACGTCCCCCACGAGATCGCCGCCGCCGGCGTCGCCGGATCGCGCCGCGCGCGCTCCACGAGCCCGCGCGTGACCTCCTCGAGGTGGTCCATCCCCTTGAGCACGCAGATCGTGCCGCGGACGCCGGCGAGCTCCGACCCGTCGAAGGCGTCGCCGGCCGGCGTCGTGCCGCTCACGAACGTCACGCTCGACGCGAGGTTGCCGTGGGTGAGCGGAATGCCCGCGTAGGCGGCCACGCCGAACGGCGAGGAGACGCCCGGCACGACCTCGAACGGCACCCCGGCCGCGCGCAGCGCCTCGGCCTCCTCGGAGCCGCGACCGAAGAGGAACGAGTCGTCGCCCTCGAGCCGCACGACGCTGTGGCCCGCGCGCGCGAGCGCGACCAGATCCGCCTCGATCGAGGCCGGACCGCCCTGCGCCGACGCACGCACCGCACCCCACGGGCCGGCGCCGCGGACGACCGCGTCGGCGCGCGCACCGGCCAGGGCCGACGGGTCGACGAGGTCGTCGTGCACCACCACGTCGGCCGTCGCCAGGAGCTCGGCGCCCCGCAGCGTGATCAGCCCGGGGTCACCCGGCCCGGCGCCGACGAAGTAGACGTAGCCGGGCTGCGCGGCGGCCGCGGCGACGGCGGGCGAGACGGCGTCGCTCTCGGAGGAGCCGGATCGGGCGCGGCGTTCGGGAGGGGAGGTCATCGCGCGCGGAGGCTAGTCCATGCCCCCGGCGACGACAGACATTCTCGTGTCAGCGGCAAGATCCAATGGGTCTGCCTTGACAGGTGGCGCAAGGGAACTATGGTCCCGCACCTTCCGCTCCTTTCTTCCGTCACTGGGGGTCGCCATGAACATCGTCAAGCTTCTGCGGTCGACGCTCGGGTCCGATCCCGCGCTCTCGGACAGCTGGTTCGTCACCAACGGTTCGGGCGCGGTCGGCCCCGTCGCGCTCGAGCTCGTCGCCCGCGGCGTCGAGGCGGGCAAGGTGCCCCTCGAGAGCTGCTTCGTCCGCCACGAGTCGTGGAAGATCTGGCGCGGCCTGTCGGACCTCGCGGCCGACGCGCCCGCCGCCGACCTCGAGGACGAGAGCGGCGTGTTCTCCCGCTCCCTGCGCGAGGACGCCCTGGCGCAGGGAGCGCCCACCGTCGTCGGGGCCGAGGTCGCCCTCGCCGACGCGGCCGACCTGCAGGACGCCCTGCTCCGCCTGCTCTCGACGGCGGTCGAGCGCTGCGGGGCCGACGGCGCCATCCTCCACCGGGTCGAGGGCGACGCCGCCATCGCCGTCTCCGCCCACGGCCCCGCGATGTTCGAGGTCGTCGGCGCGCGCACGTCGCTCATCGACCCGGTCGTCATGGCCGCCGCCGCCGGGCTCACCGTGATCGCGGAGCCGACGCCAGGCCCCGCCGGCGCCGCGATGATCGGGAGGCTGGAGCGCCTCGGCGTCGCCGCCGTCAGCGCCGTGATGGTCCCCATCCGGCCGGGCGGCCACCTGCACGCGATGATCGAGCTCGGGCGCCGCACGCCGTTCCGCCTCGCCGACGTCGCGGCCATCGAGGCCCTCGTGGTCGCGCTGGTCGAGTGCCGCTTCGACGCCGTCGCGATCAGCACCAAGCCCCGCGCGGCGTAGCGGACGCGGCCCCGCCTCGGGGAGCGACCGTCACCGCGTCGAGCCGCCCGGACCCGCTCCGAGGCCGGTCGACCGCACCCGCGGGCTGCCCGGGGCTAGCTCCGAGGCCGGTCGACCGCACCCGCGGGCTGCCCGGGGCTAGCTCCGAGGCCGGTCGACCGCACCCGCGGGCTGCCCGGGGCTAGCTCCGAGGCCG
>CAIVJW010000453.1 GCA_903906315.1 uncultured delta proteobacterium
CCGGGCCAGGAACTCCACGGGGGTCATGAGCCGGTGGGTGGCGCGGCGGGTCGGGACCTTCAGGCGGAACGCGACGCGGCCGTCGGCGGTGAGCTCCAGGCGCTCGTGCGCGAAGGCTGGGCGCGCGCCGTACCGCAGCAGGCGTTCGCGTGCCTCGTCCTCTTCGGCGGCGATGCGGACGGCGGCCTGCACGTTGAACCCGTCGTGCTCGGCGGTGAATGGGCCCGGGCGGCGCTCGAACCGCGCCTCGTCCGGTGCGCGCTCGGTGCCGGCGTCCGTTCGACCCGCGCCTCGGTGCTCGAAGGTGCCGCCTCGACGCGCGACGGCGGCACACGCATCGATCGCCGTCTGCGCCGCCGGCTCGGTGCTGCGTTCTGCGACGCCGCGCTCGTCGAGGTGGGCGTGTTTGCGGAGCCAGCGGAGGGCTCGATCATACGTGCGGCGCGCGACGCGATCGATCTGCTCCGGCGTCGGCGGACGTGCCTCGTGGAAGCGCGCGCGGCCATCGGCGTCGAAGGTGAAGACGCCATCGATCACGACGACGTGGAAGTGGACGTTGAGGTTCAAGCTGCCGCCGAAGCGCTGCACGAACGTGATCGCGCCGGCCTCGGCGCCCGCCTTCCCCACGGCCTTGCGCTGCTCGGCGACGATCGCCTCGACGAACGCGCGACCCAGGGCGGAGAGGACGTCCGCGCGGAAGGCTGCGAGCCGCCGGAGCTCGAAGGGCAGCGACAACACCCACTGGCGCACGGGGACGTTCGGGAGGACGCGATCGACCAGGTGCGCGGCCTCGTTGCACATGCGCCTCGGCGCGTAAGCAAGACAAGCCCGAATCCACCTCCCGGGCGTTCCCGCGCGAACCCCGGCGGTCGGCTCGACGAACCCGCCGTGGGGCTTCTCGGCTGGTCGCCAGGGTCGTTCGCGCCCTCGCCGGCCAGGGTTCGCGCCCGAATTTCGCCCGTCGCGCGCACCTTCGCCCGAGGGCGCGCACGCGTCGCCCGTGGTCCCGTCCCGCCCCGCTACGCCGCGTCGCCCGTCGCTTTGCGGCGCATCACCAGGCTCTTCCAATACGGCGGCCCGCGGCTCGGCGACCGCTCGGGCACGTCCCCCCGCTCGCCGACGCCCGTGAGGAAGCGGCGGAGGCTCGAGCGCTCGGTGACCATCGCGATCAGGCGCATTCTCCCCTGGCACCTCGGGCATTCGAGCACGTCGACCCCGAACGACCGCGTGAGCAACTCGGCCCACGGCCGGTAGTTGCTCGCGCCTCGACCGTGCTTGGGCTCGCATTGCGGCTCGGGCTTCGCGGGCTCGGGGGGCTCCGGGGCGATGCGCGCGCGCCACGGACTCGCAGGGGCCAAGACGCCGTTCGCGTCCGGCGGACGACGCTCCATGCGTCGTCCGGCGGCCTGCGAACATTTCACCGTGTGGAAGCGCGGCGGGGGAACGCTCGTCGCGAGGCGGCAGAGCAGCGAGAGCGGGTCGAGATCGACGGCGACGGTACCGTCGTCGTAGGCGCGCTTCAGGGTGATCCGCACGAGGCCGTCGGGGCGTATCTCGAGGCGGTCCTTCGCGATCGGCGGGCGAGGGGCGTAGCGGAGGAGAGCGTCGCGGCCGGCGAGGTGGTGCGAGCCGGCGCGGGTGGCCGCGTGGAGGGTGAAGCCATCGAGCGAGGCGCAGAGCGGCGGCGAGTCGGCGGCGCCACGCGAACGGGAAGGTGAGGACCCACTGACGCAGAGCGACCTCGGGCAGGACGTGATCCACGAGGGTCGTCGCGGTGGCGCACATGCGTCGGCCCATGCACGAGGGGCAGAATCCTCTGCCTTTGCAGCTGAACGCGACGAGGCGGCTCTCGTTGCACCCGCTGCACCACAACCTCGCGAAGCCACGGCACAAGAGGCCACAGTCGAGGAAGGCATCGAGCTCCTTCTTCGCGTGCTTGGGGATGGGGACGTCGAGGGCGCTGTCGTCGATGGCGGCGCAGAGGGTATCGAGGTTGTCGCGCACGATCTCGTAGAGCGCGGTGGTCTCGGGGCGGTGGCGCTCGTAGACGGGGCCGCGGCGGAAGAGAAGGCCCATGCGGCCGCGCGATGGCGAGGCGCGTGCCGCACGCGACGCGGCCCGTTTCGTCCGGCGTTTCGGTGGTCAGCGCAGCCGTGGGGGTGGCGGCCGCCGCCGGCGCGGGCGGCGCGTTGCTGCGCGCGCGCGAGCGCCCACGCCGAGCGGCCTCGCCGTGCGTGAGGACGCGAGGCGGCGGCGGAAGGCGCACTGCCCCCCGCGGTCACCCCCCGCCGCCACCACCTTCGCGAACCGCTCGCGCGCCCGCACCTCGCGAACGTCCACAGCCCGTACCTCGTCGACGAGGACGACGCGCCGTGCGTGCCGCAGCGCATCGCCTACGACGAGGCGCACGGCCCCGAGATGAAGAACCGCTACCGCGACGCCGCATACCTCTCGGACCAGGCCGTCGCGAAGCTCGTCCGCGGCGTGCGCGCGACCGAGAGCGGAAAGCGCACGGTGCTCGTGTTCACCTCGGACCACGGCGAGGCCTTCTTCGACGACCCGGGCGCCTACTACGGCCACACGTGGTCGGCGCGCGAGGCCGAGGTGCGCGTGCCCGCGTGGGTCGACGCGCCCGCCGGCACGCTGTCCGACGCCGAGCGCGCGAGCCTCCGCGCGGCGGCGCGGCGTCACCCGCGCCCGTAGCGCCTGGGCGATCTCGCAGGCGGCGCGCTGGTCGTCACGGCGCCGTGCAGCTGCCGAGCACGCACTGGCCCGCGGGGTCCGCCCCCGCTCACGCCTCGCCGTCGGGCGACGCCATGTCGACGGGGTACGTCTGCCCGCCGCACTGCATCTGGTCGACGTCGTCGTGTTCGCGCCCGCGGTCGTCGTGCCGCTCGAGCTCGAGCGGCACGCACCCCGCGCGAGCGCGGCACCTCCGAGCCCGAGCACGATCGCCAGGCGATGCGAGCCGATGGGTGACCCTCCTCCGGCGGCGGTCGGCGCGCCGAGGCCACGAAGGTCGACGCGGGCGTGCGGCCCATCAACGCGGGGCGACCCGCGCGAGTCGACGGGCTCGACGCGCGCCCGGTGCGCGGTGCGGGCGTCGGCTCTCGCGGAGTGTCACCCACGATCACGCTGCCATTGCGGGGCCGCGCGGCGCAGGGCGCGTACCGCGCGGTGACCTCCCCGAAGTCGAGCTCGGCGACCACTTCGAGCGGGACGCCGGTGGTCCGCCGCGTGGCCGAGGTGCGCTACCCGCCGAGTCGATGACGCACGGGTCCGCGTCGCGACGACGGGCGGCGAGCGAGCCCCGTCCGCTCGTCTGCGCGCTGGGTCTCCGGCGCGACGGCGCGGGCTCGGCGGTCGCCCTGCGGGCGGGTCGACGTGTCGTCGTGGGTCGAGCGTCTCGCCGACCCCCGTTCACTCGAGCTCGACGAGCACGTCGTCGTACGCCACCGTCACGAGCGCCGCACCGAGGCTCGCGCTCACGACGCCGAGGCCGACGCCCAACGGGTCGCCTGGCGTGGGCACCGCGCCCTTCGGCAGGGATTGCGGGTCGCCGTGAGGCTGGCCGTCGTGGAGCCCCTGCACGGTCTTCTTGTCGATGTCGACCTCGAATCCCCATCGGCCCGCCCACGACCCCAACGCGGGGCCGCCGTCGAGCAAGTAGGTGCCGGGCAAGCTGCCGACGCCGCTCGGCTCCCTCCAGTTCAGCGTGAGCCCTGCGGGGACGAGCGCCAGGTAGATGGCACCATCGTCCGGCGAGCTCCCCAGGGCGACGCCGTCGATCACCGCGTAGTCGAGGAAGCTCACCAGGTTCTTGCTGTCGACTCGCAGCGCGTGCTCGAGGCGGATCTTGTGCTGCGGCGCCGCGAACGGCGCGTGCGTCACGTATGCGTTCTTCCCGTTGCTCGACGAGGCGGACAGCGCGTGCGGCGGCGAGGGCGCGTCGCCCCAGCCCACGAGCAGCGGGCTGCCGACGACCTCTCCGCCCCACGCCTTCGCGAGCGCCCCGACGTCCGCGTAGCCGTCGAGGCCGTCGCAGAGGGCCGCGGACGGGTGCGCGGCGCAGTACGTCGCGCCCGCGTCCGTCGCCCCCGCGTCCGCTGGCGCCCCGCCCGCGCCGTGGCCGCCG
>CAIVJW010000454.1 GCA_903906315.1 uncultured delta proteobacterium
CGCCCGCGTCCGGCTGGCCGCCGCCTGCGCCGCCCGCGCCGTCGGGGAGGCATGCGCCCGCCGCGCAGTGGCCGCCCGGGCACGCCGTGCCGTCGGGCTTGGCGCCGACCGCGCACGCGCCGGTGGCCGGATCGCAGCCGAGGGCCTCGTGGCAGGCGTCGGGGAGCGGGCACGTGATCGGCGTCGCGACGCACGTCCCGGCCTGGCACGCGTCGGCCTGCGTGCAGGCGTCACCGTCCGAGCACGCCGTGCCGTTCGGCAGCGCGGCGCTCGAGCACGCCCCGGTCGCCTTGTCGCACGTGCCGGCCGCGTGGCATCCGTCCGGCGCCGGGCACGTCACCGCCGCGCCGAAGCACGCGCCGTTCTGGCACGCATCGGCCTGCGTGCAGGCGTCGCCGTCCGAGCACGCCGTGCCGTCGGGCAGCGCGGCGGCCGAGCACACGCCCGTCGCCGGGTTGCACGTCCCGGGGCCGTGGCATCCGTCGGGGGCGGGGCACGCGACGGCGATCGAGGCGGCGCACGTCCCGGCCTTGCAGGCGTCGCCCTGGGTGCACGCGTTGCCGTCGTTGCACGGGGTCCCGTCCTGCGCTGCGGGGTTCGAGCACGCGCCCGTCGCCGGGTCGCAGGTGCCCGCGGCGTGGCACGTGTCGGAGGCCGCGCACGCCACGGCGCCACCGCTCTTGCACGCGCCGCCCACGCAAGCGTCGCTCTGGGTGCAGGCGTTGCCGTCGGAGCACGCGGCGCCGTCGGGCAGCACCGGCGTCGTGCAGACGCCCGTGGCCGGCACGCACGATCCCGCGCCGTGGCACGCGTCGATGGCGGGGCACGGCTTCGAGGAGCCGCCGGCGCACACGCCTGCCTTGCAAGTGTCGGCCTGGGTGCAGGCGTTGCCGTCGGAGCACGCGGCGCCGTCGGGCAGCACCGGCGTCGAGCAGGCGCCGGTGGCCGGGTCGCACGTCCCGGCCGCGTGGCAGGTGTCGAGGGGCGCGCAGGCCTTGGCGGCGCCGGTGCAGACGCCGGCCTTGCACGAATCGGCCTGCGTACAGGCGTTCCCGTCGGTGCAGGCGGCGCCATCGGGCAGCGCCGGCGTCGAGCATGCGCCCGTGGCCGGGTCGCACGTTCCGGCCGCGTGGCAGGCGTCGATCGGCGCGCAGGCCTTCGCGGAGCCGCCAGCGCAGACGCCCGCCTTGCACGAATCGGCCTGGGTGCAGGCGTTTCCGTCGGTGCAGGCGGAGCCGTCGGGCTGCGTCGGGTTCGAGCAGGCGCCGGTGGCCGGGTCGCACGTCCCGGCGGCGTGGCAGGCGTCGAGGGGTGCGCAGGCCTTGGCGGCGCCGGCGACGCACGCGCCCGCCTTGCACGAATCGGCCTGGGTGCAGGCGTTTCCGTCGGTGCAGGCGGCGCCGTCGGGCTGCGTCGGGTTCGAGCAGACGCCGGTGGCCGGGTTGCACGTGCCGGCCGTGTGGCACGTATCGAGGGGCGCGCAGGGCTTCACGGCGCCGCCGGTGCAGACGCCCGCCTTGCACGAATCGGCCTGGGTGCAGGCGTTTCCGTCGGTGCAGGCGGAGCCGTCGGGCTGCGTCGGGTTCGAGCAGGCGCCGGTGGCCGGGTCGCACGTCCCGGCCGCGTGGCAGGCGTCGAGGGGCGCGCAGGGCTTCACGGCGCCGCCGGCGCAGACGCCGGCCTTGCACGAATCGGCCTGCGTACAGGCGTTCCCGTCGGTGCAGGCGGCGCCATCGGGCTGCGTCGGGTTCGAGCAGGCGCCGGTGGCCGGGTCGCACGTCCCGGCGGCGTGGCACGTATCGAGGGGCGCGCAGGCCTTGGCGGCGCCGGCGACGCACGCGCCGGCCTTGCACGAATCGGCCTGGGTGCAGGCGTTTCCGTCGGTGCAGGCGGCGCCGTCGGGCTGCGTCGGGTTCGAGCAGACGCCGGTGGCCGGGTTGCACGTGCCGGCCGTGTGGCAGGCGTCGAGGGGCGCGCAGGGCTTCACGGCGCCGCCGGCGCAGACGCCGGCCTTGCACGAATCGGCCTGGGTGCAGGCGTTTCCGTCGGTGCACGCGGCGCCATCGGGCTGCGTCGGGTTCGAGCAGGCGCCGGTGACCGGGTTGCACGTACCGGCCGTGTGGCACGCGTCGAGGGGCGCGCAGGCCTTCGCGGGGCCGGCGACGCAGAGGCCCTGCTGGCAGGTGTCGCCCGTGGTGCAGCCGTTGCCGTCGTCGCAGGCCGTGCCGTCCGGGCCGCACGGGACCAGCGGGCCGCCGGTGACGCCGAACGATCCGTCGCCGGCGACGCGCTTGACGAAGCCCCACACGACGCCGTCGGCCGCGGGGGTGTACGTCAGCGACTCGGCCACGCCGACGCCGGCGTTCGTGCTCGAGGCGACGATCACCGGGTTGCCCTTCGCGTCGGGCTTCGATGCGTAGAGGTAGAGGTCGACGTCGAGCGTCGCGTCCATCGTGACCGCGAGCTTCCACGGCGTCCCGGCGACGACCGTGAGCTTGCGACCCCACGCGCGCCGGTCGTCGACCGCGCCCGTCGTCGACCCGGTCAGCGTGCCGCCCGACCAGGCGAGCGACCCGGCCTCGATCGCGGCGTCCGGGTTCACCAGGCCGAAGCCCTCGGCGTGGTCCTTCGGCGCCGCGGCGCGCCCGAGCGTCGGGCTGTTCACGCCGCCCTCGCGCGCCTGGTTCGTCTCCGTCGACGACGCGCAGAGCAGCGCCTTCACGCGCAGCGAGGACGCGGGCGAGGCGAAGTCCCACGCGCCACCTCCGGCCTCGAGCGCCTGGATGACCAGCGCCGCCGCGCCCGACACGAGGGGCGCGGCCATCGAGGTGCCCTGCAGGTTCGCGTAGTCGTTCGGCGTCTGGTCGGCGATCTTGCCGGCCGCGCCGTCGGCCTGGTTCGTGTCGACCGACAGCACGTTGCCCCAGTGCGCCGATCCGCCGGGCGCGACCAGGTCGGGCTTGTCGTCCTCTTCGGCGGCGGGCGCGGCGAAGCCGTTCGTCGTGTAGTCGGTGAGCTGTCGGATCGCGTTCGTGGCGCCCACGGTCAGCGCGAGCCCGGCGCGCGGCGGATCGGACATCCCGCCGTTCGGCCCGTCGTTGCCCGCCGAGACGACGACCACGATGCCCGCGTTGACGGCCGTGTTCACCTTGGCGCGCAGCCCCGCGTTCTGCGACCCGCCGGGCGTCAGCCCGAAGCTCATGTTCAGCACCTTGAGCGAGAGGGCGACGCGCTGCGCGACGAGGTCGTCGAGGGCCACCGTGATCGACGAGAGATCGCCCGTCCCGGCGTCGGCGAAGACCTTCGCGCCGGCCCACTTGCAGGACGGCGCGACGCCGCGGAGCGCGTTGTAGCCATCGCCCACCGCGGGGTAGGTCGAGATCGTCGTCGCGACCGCGTACGATCCGATCGCGATCAGCTGCGGCTGCACGAGCGCGAGCGACCAGTGCGACCCGGCCGCCGGCGTGCCGCCGTACGCGAGGCTCACGGGCGACACGCCCTGCGCGCCGATGATCGGCTGCCAGGCGTCGGTGCCGTCCGGGGCCTCGATGAGCGCGAGCGCCGTCGTGCCGCCGCCGATCCAGGTGCCGGTGGAGCTGAGCGTGACCGGGGCCGAAGGCAGGTGGATCGAGCTCGGATACGCGCTGCCCGCGGGCACGCCGGCGAGCGTGTTCGAGTCCGTGTACGAGAGCTTCGCGGGGCCCACGCCGAACGCCGCCCCGGTGCCGAGGGCGATGCCCGCGACGTGCGATCCGTGGCCGACGAGATCGGCGGGCGTCGCGTGCGCGTCGGGGGTGTAGTCGTGGAAGAACGCCGAACGACCGGCGAGATCGGGGTGGGTGCCGTCGACGCCGGTGTCCATCACGCCGATGGTCGTCGTCGGCGAGCCGGTGAAGCCCGCCGCCGCGCCCGCGAAGCCCGGCGCCCACAGCGGGCGGATGCGGCCCTGGCGCGTCGCGCGGTCGAGGTGCAGGGCGACCGGCGCGTCGCCGGTGATCAGCAAGAGATCGGGGCCGAGGCGGGACGCAGCGCGGCGCACGGCGTCGCGCGGCAGCGTGCCGAGGAAGCCGTGCGACACGGCGCGGAAGACGTGCTCGATGCGCCCGCCCTCGGCCTCGAACGCGCGCACCTCGGCGTCCGTCGGCGGCCTCGTGAAGATCGCCTCGACGCGCACCCGCCCGGCCGGATCGCGCGCGGCGGCGATCTCGGCCTCGAGGCGGTCGTCGACGCGGCTTCCGTCGCGGTCGGCCGATCGCACGTCGGGCAGGAGCGGCGTCGTCCCCGCGACGGCGCGCGCGCCTGCCGCGGGCGACGCGATCGGCGGCGTCGCGGCCGACGGCGAGGCGCCGGCGGGCGAGGCTCCGCCGCCGCCGCCCGCGCCCCACGGCTCGCCGGGCTTCTCCCCGCACCCAGCTGCGACGACGCTCGAACCGACGAACCACGCGACGACCGCGAGGCGGCCAGGCTTCATGGGGAGTGCTCCGTGTGCGGGCTCCGGCGGGCGCGCGGCTCGCGCCTCGGAGCGAAGCGCATCGTACGGGACGCCGCGACGGACGGAAACGGCGCGCGTGGTGGCGCCCGTGGGAGCGAGGCCTTACGTACGGAGCGTGGGGCCCGGAATGCGGGCCGCAGGGCCGGTTGTCGCGCGCGCCGGGCTCCGCCAGGGCGTCGGACACGCCCGGTGCTGCGGAACACCGGCGGGGGGCGCGTGACGTTTCCGAATCCGACGGAGGCGAGGATGCACCGGGACGAGGCGGTCCGTGACGCGGGCGACGAGCCGGCGTGGAGCGTGGTGCCGGGGCGGTGGTCGCGCGTCGACGGCGACCACGTCGTGTGCGAGCTGTGCCCGCGCGCGTGCCGGCTCGGCGAGGGGCAGCGCGCGTTCTGCTACGTGCGGCAGAACCGCGGCGGGCAGATCGTGCTGACGAGCTGGGGGCGCGCGTCGGGCTTCTGCGTCGACCCGATCGAGAAGAAGCCGCTCGCGCACTTCTACCCCGGGTCGAGCGTGCTCTCGTTCGGCACCGCGGGCTGCAACCTCGGCTGTCGCTTCTGCCAGAACTGGGACCTCTCCAAGTCGCGCGCCGACGACCGCCTCGCCGACGCGGCCACGCCCGAGGCGGTCGCGGCGACGGCCGAGCGGCTCGGCTGCCGGTCGATCGCGTTCACCTACAACGACCCGATCATCTTCGCGGAGTACGCGATCGACTGCGCCGTCGCGGCGCACGATCGCGGCGTGAAGACGGTGGCCGTCACGTCGGGCTGGATCGGCGGGCGGGCTCGCGAGGACTTCTTCGCGCACCTGGACGCGGCGAACGTGGACCTCAAGGCGTTCACCGACGGCTTTTACCGCAAGCTCTGCGCCGCGAGCCTCGCGCCCGTGCTCGAGACGCTCGAGTGGATCGCGCGCGAGACCTCCGTCTGGCTCGAGATCACGACGCTGATCATCCCCGGGCAGAACGACTCGGAGGACGAGGTCGCGCGGATGTCGGCGTGGCTGGTCGATCACGTCGGGCCCGAGGTGCCCCTGCACTTCACGGCCTTCCACCCGGCCTACAGGATGAACGACGTCCCGCCGACCCCCGCGGCCACGCTCGTGCGCGCGCGGCGACAGGCGATCTCCGCGGGGATGCGCCACGTCTACACGGGCAACGTGCGCGACCCGGAGGGGCAGTCGACGACCTGCGCCGGGTGTGGCGAGGTCGTCTTGGCGCGCGACGGCTACACGATCCTCGACTACGGGCTCGACGAACGCGGGCGGTGCCATGCGTGCGGGCGGGCGATGGCGGGGCGGTTCGGGGAGAGGGCGGGGCGCTGGGGGGCGAGGAGGATGCCGGTGCGGATCGGCGGGCAATAGGGAGGCTCCGCGGTCGCGGGGGACCTCCTGCTGGACGCGCCGGGTCGATTTCGTCGGTCGCACGCAACTCGGGTCGGGCTCGGGTCGATATCGAACCCAGGAGGTGCTCCATGATCCCGAGCCCGTTCGCTTCGCGTGTCGACACCCTGCGCCACTCGCTCCGCACGTCCGCCCGCTTCGGTGACATCCTCGACCTGTTCGTCGACGATTTCGCGCTCGACCCCGCGTTTCACGCCGCCTGCGTCGACCACACGAGCCCCGAGGTCGACGGCACGGTCGTCGCCGTCCTCGAGCGCACGCTCGGTCAGGTCGTGCGCCTCCGGGCCAGCAAGCTCTCCCGCGAGCCGTCGACCGGCCTCGTCCACGGCTGCGTCGGGGTGTACCTCCTCGGCGCCGGGCGACCGGTCGAGCGGCTCCTGCTCGTCGTCTACCTCGAGAGCGAGCGCATGGGAGTCCTCGGGGTCTCGGACCCGGAGTCGCTCGAGCAGGTGATGGCCGCGCGCTTCAGCCTGCTCGCCACGGCGGGCACCGCGACCGTCACCGCGGGCGGCAGCGCGTGATGGGCCGAGCGCCCGCCTGAGACCGGCGCCGCAGCGAGCCGTGGCGACGACGGGGCGGCGTCACTCGAAGCGGTGGACGAGGGGCTCGCGTGGGCGACCCCGACTCCGCGTGGCGCGTGGGCGATCGGAGCCCGTCCCCGAGCGTCCGTGCAAGGCGACGGCCCTGGCGGCGCGGTGGCTGGACCCTCGCCGAAAAGGTCTCGGGGATCCGGCGAGGCTTCCTCCTGAGCCCGCCCCCCCGATTTCGGCTGAACATCGGTTCGACCACGCCGCGCGGCTCGGGTGCGCCGGCAGGAATGCCGGTGCAGGGCCGCCAAGAAGCCCTGCATGGC
>CAIVJW010000455.1 GCA_903906315.1 uncultured delta proteobacterium
GACGTGGAGGCTCGCGGCCGAGGTCGCGCGCGCCGGCCGCGACCCGCGCGAGCTCGCCCGCCTGGCCGGCGACCACGCCGACCCGGCGACCACGTGCGCGAGGACCCCGACCGAACAGGCCGCGGGGCGGGCGATCGCGGGCGCGCCACCGCGCCCGTGACCCGCGTGCGGAGGGTCGGACCGAGCCGCTAGCGCGGCAGCGGCCTCGTCGGCGCGAACGGGTCCACCGTCTTGGTCGCGTGCACGCGCTTGTTCATGTCCGCCTGGCTCGGCGCGGCCTTCGTCGCCGCGAGCGCCGGCTCCGGCCCGGGCGGCGCGTGCTTCGGGAACGCCCACGCGGTCTGCTCGCGGATCGCCTGCAGCTCGAGCGCGCTCTGAAGTCGCCGTTGCCGGTCGTGCGAGGTGCCGACGTCGCTCTCGAGGCGGGAGATCTTGGCCCGCAGCGCGTCGATGTCCTCGCCGTGCTGCTCGCTCGCCGTCGCGAGGCCCGCGATCTTCTCCACGCCGCGGTCCCAGCCGGGCGCGCGGCCCTCGAGCCCGCCGACGCGCTCCTGGCTCTCCGTGACGGCGCCGCGCACGGCGTCGACCTGCGCGGTGCTCTCGCGCACGGCCTCGCGTGCGGCCTGGCGCGCCGTCCAGAAGAAGCCGCCGACGCCGGCCGCGACCGCCATGACGAGGCTCACCGCGATGCGGGCCCAGCGACCGTCGCCGCGTGCGGCGGCCGCGCCCGGCTTCGTGCCGAGGGGATTCTTCGGCTGCACCGGGAGCACCGACCGGGCTGCGGTGCGCGACGCCTCGCCCGCCGCCGGCGCCATCGTGGCGCCCACCTCGGCGTGGCTCGGCATGAACGCAGCGGATTCCGGCGCGGACGGCGGGCCAGCCGCAGGGATCGAGGCCTCCGGCGCGCGGACCAGGACGACCTGGGGCCCGGTCCGGGGTGCGATCGACGGCGCGGGCGATCGCGGCGCGATGGACGCCCGCCTCGAGGCGGGTTGCATGGACGCCGGAGGCGCCATGTCCGACGACGCGAGCAGCTCGTCGAAGGATCCCGTGGAACCCTGCACGCTCGGCACCGCCGACTCGGTCGGATCGCCGGGGATCATGGTGATCGTCGAGGTTGCTCCGCTCGACGCCGTGGCCGTCCCGCGCGGCTCGGACGCGAGCCGCACGACCGGGCCGTCATCGGCCACCGGCCGCGGCGCCCCGCGATCCGGCCAGCCCGTCGGGGTCACCGGCATCGCCCGCAGCACGTCCGCGCTGAGCGGCCGGGGCGCGACGACCGAGATGTCGGTCGCCCCCCGCGCGCGCGGTCGTCGCGACCGCCGCGTCCCGCCCGGCGGCACCGTCGGCGCGAGCCGCGCAGGGTCCACGGGCCGGAACGGCAGGAGCGAGCCCGGCCGCACCGTCGGCGGCGCGGCGCCGGCGCTCTCGGCGATGCGCTGGAGCGTGCGCGTCCCGACGCCCGGCACACGGGCGACGTCACGCGCGTCGACGAAGGGTCCGTTCTCCTCGCGGTCCTCGACGATGCGCTTCGCCAGCGAGAGCGCGATGCCACAGCGCTCGCGCAGGGCCTCGGCGCTCGTGGTGTTCAGGTCGAGCAGTCGCCCGTCGTCGGGTTCGGTGAAGGCGTTTTGCACGGCGGTTCTCCGTCGGTAGCGCGGGGGCGGGGCCCCGCAGGCCGCGTGGTCGAGCGTTCGGCTCGTCGCGCGGTGCGTGGGGACGTCCGTCCCGTGAGGGCACCACCTACGAGCAAACGGCCGCCCCCGCCGAGCCTTTAGCCCGCTGGCGTCCCCGCGCTGCTGTTCAGGGAGCCGGCCTCGCACCCTCGCCGTGCTGCCCGCACAGCCCGGCGTGTGCCCGCGCTCAACGTCCTCCTCAGTTCCATCTTTGCAGCCGTTCCGTCCGCAGCCGTCCTCGGGGGTCGCGCCGAATCGGCGCACGCCACCGCGGTCGTTCGCCGCCGGAGCCGGCCTGCCGCCGCGCGGACGTTGCGGATCGCGGGGGAGCTTCGCTAACGTAGCGCGTGAACCCCTGGAGACGACGATGATGGCACGCGCACCTCGATTGGGTCTGGCGGCGGCGGTCGCGGTCGGCGCTCTCACGGCTTCCGGCGCCGAGGCGCTTGCGGACGAGCCCGGGGCGAACGCCCTGCCGATCACCGTCGTCGCCATCCAGACGGCCGACGCCGACGACCAAGCGGAGGCGCTCACCAAGGCGCTTCGCAACGCCGTGCGCCAGTCGCTCGGGTGGTCGCTCGGCGAGGGCGACTACTCGCTCGAGGTGCTCGCGCTCAGCCTCAAGTGCGCCGAGCCGATCGACTCGAGCTGCGAGTCGCGCATCGCCGACCAGATCCGCGCCGACCGCTTCGTCTGGGGCACGATCAACAAGAAGGGCGGGCAGGTCGCCGGCGATCTGCACATGTGGGTGCGCGGCAAGGGCAGCACGAAGGTGCCGCTCAACTACAGCGCCAACCTCACCGAGCCGAACGACGACTCGCTCAAGCGCATCTCGGCCGACACGATCGGCCAGCTCACCGGCGGTCCGCCGAGCGGTTCGGTCAACGTCCGCGCGGGCAACCTGCCGGGCCAGGTCTTCGTCGACGGCAAACCGGTCGGCGCGATCGCGGCCTCGGGCGGCACGTTCTCGCTACCCGCCGGACAGCACACCGTGGCCGTGCGCGCCCCCGGCTACTCCGAGGCGCAGAGCCTCGTGCAGGTCAAGCCGAACGGCACCGCCGAGGTCTCCGTCACGCTCGTCGCGCAGGCGGCCGAGTCCAAGACCGATTGGCGCAAGGTGGGCGGCGGCGTGAGCCTCGGCCTCGGCGTCGCCTCGGCCGTCGTCGGCTTCGTCAGCATGACGCCGGTCCGGAGCGTGCAGGACGACGAGGCTTTCAAGGGCTACGCCTCGAAGTTCACGTCGGACGTCGACGTCTGCACCCAGGCGAAGAACGACCCGTCCGCCGCCGCGCAGGACGTCGCTTCCAAGTGCAGCAAGGCCAAGACGTTCGAGGTCGTGCAGGCCGTCACGTTCCCGCTCGCGGCCGTGGCCAGCGGCGTCGGAATCTACCTGCTCGCGACGAGCGACTGGTCGGGCCGCAAGTCCGCCCCGAAGCAGCCGCAGACGGGCTTCTCGGTGACGCCGCTCGTCGGCCCGCAGGCCGGCAAGCTCGACGTCACCTACCGGTGGTGAGCGCGGCGGCCTCCACGGGTCGCCCCGGTCGTCGATGCGCGTGATCGCCGGCGCGCTGGGCGGGCGGCGCCTCGTCGCGCCCAAGGGTCTCGTCACGCGTCCCACGGGCGAGCGTGTGCGCGAGGCGCTCTTCTCCATCCTCGGACCGCTCGGCGGCGCCGTCGTCCTCGACCTGTACGCGGGGACGGGCGCGCTCGGCATCGAGGCCCTCTCGCGTGGGGCTTCCCGGGCCGTCTTCGTCGAGAACGCGCGCCCGGCGCTTGCCGCGCTGCGCGACAACCTCGCGACGCTGGGCCTCGGCGGGCGCGCGAAGGTCGTCGGCGTCGACGTCGAGCGTGCGGCGCGCGAGGTCGACCGCGAGGGCCCGTTCGACCTCGTGCTCGCCGACCCACCGTGGGCCGTGGTCGCGGACGCCGCGCGCGTCCTCGCCCGCGTCGCGTCGTCGGCGCTCGCGGCCGGCGCGCGGGTCGTGCTCGAGCACGCGGCTCGCGACGTGGCGCCCCTCGTGGCCGGCCTCAGCGCGCGCGAGACTCGCCTGTACGGCGATACCGCCGTGACCGTCTACGATCGCGCTGAAACGCCGTGAACCGACGGGAGCGCCCCCGCTGCGATCGGTCGCGGGGCGACGACCGAGGGCCGCGTGCGAGGAACTCGCGCTAGGAAGAGGCCGGCGCACCCTGTAGACTCCGGCCGTCGTTTCGATACCAAGGTGTAGAGAGGTTCATCCGTGTCCGATTCGCAAATTCCGCGTCCCTCGACGATCCCTGGTCATTCGGGGGGGAGCGGTCCGTACATCGCCGGCGTCGCGGTGCTCGCCGTCCTCGCCATCGGCCTCGTGACGTGGAAAAAGAGCAGCGCGCCGCCGACGACCCCGCAGGCGACGGCCGTCGTGGCCCCGCCCTTGCCGCCGCCGATGATGAACGCGCCGCCTCCTCCACCGCCGAAGGAGGAGGAGCTGCCGGACGCCGGCCCTGCCGCGAGCGCGAGCCCGAGCGCCAGCCCGGTCAGTGGCGGCAAGAGCCCCTGCGCCGGCAAGTGCGGCGATGGCAAGGCGTCGGGCGGGCTCCAGTCGGCCCTCTCGTCGGCAGCGCAGTCCGCGCGCGGCTGCTACCAGCGCGCGCTCCGCAACTCCGAGGTCTCCGGCAGCCTCACCGTCAGCGTGCAGGTCGGCCCGAACGGCCAGGTCTGCGGCGCGTCGATCACGAACGACACCGTGCACTCGGCCGACGTCTCGAGCTGCGTGCTCGGTCGCTTCCGTGGCCGCAGCTTCCCCGCGCCCGAGGTGGGCTGCGTCGTCGTCAACATCCCGATCACGTTCACCATCAAGCAGTGACCCGCGCCGGGCCCGCGCGGGCCTGGGGCGCCGGAAGCGCGACCGCGAAGCGGAGCAGCCCGAGGATCGCCATGCAGAGAGTGCCCGTCAGCCCCCATCGGTTCGGTGTTGCCGTCCTGGCCGCCCTCGGCCTCCTCGTCGCGTCGACGGGCTGCAAGGACGACGAGGCCACTACGCCGACGTGCGCCACCGACATGACCGAGCAGGGCATCGCGGTCGACGATGCCGGCAAGCACGTCGATGGCGGCTGCAACCCGTACCCGACGTGCCGCGACGACCAGGGCAACCTGCTCCCGCCGCAGTCGTGCTGCCTCGGCCCCGACGCCGGCACGAGCGCCGACCCCACCAGCGATCAGCTCCAGTGCCTGTGCGCGTACGGGGTTGGGCATTGCGACAACGTCGGCGCCGGCGGCAGCTCCGCCGGGACCGGCGGCGCGGGGACCGGCACGGGCGACGCGGGCAAGTAGCCGACTCCGTCACGCCCGGCGGCGCGCCCGGAGACGGGGCGCCGCGAGCCATGCGCGATCCCACCGAACCCCCGAGCGATGCGCGCGACGCGGCCACTGCCGATCGGCGTGCGGTGCTGCTCTCCGTCGCGTACGACGGGCGCACGTTCGCGGGTTGGGCGCCGCAGCCCGGGCAGCGCACGATCCACGGCGAGCTCCTGCGCGCGCTCCGCGAGGTCGACCCGACCATCGAGGCCCTTCGCGGCGCGAGCCGCACCGACTCCGGCGTCCACGCGAAGGACCAGCGCGCCTCGTTCGACCCCACGCTCGTGATGCCGAGCCGCGGCTGGGTGCTCTCGGTCAACCGCTACCTGCCGCCCGAGATCGCCGTGCGCCGGGCGGCGCGCGTGCCGCTCGGCTTCCAGCCGCGTTACGTGAGCCGCGGCAAGCGCTACCGCTACCTCTTGCTGCGCGACCGCGTGCGCGATCCGTTCGTCGACTCCCGCGCGTGGCGCATCGACGGGCTGTCGAGCGACGAGGCCATGGCGCGGGTGCGCGAGGAGGCCGTGCTCGCCCTCGGCACCCACGATTTCGCGGCATTCCGGTCGAGCGCGGATGCCAGGAGGAGCACGATCCGCACGCTCCGCGCGGTGGACGTGACGCTCGACCCGGCCGACGCGCGCCTCTGCCGCGTGGACGTCGAGGGCGACGCCTTCATGCACAACATGGTGCGCATCCTCGTCGGCACGATCGTCGACGTCGGGCGCGGCCACCTCGCCCCCGGGGCGATCGCCCGCGCGATCGCGTCGCGGTCCCGGCGCGATGCCGGCATCACCGCGCCCCCGGACGGGCTGTGCCTCGAGCGGGTGCTGCTCGAGTACGAGGGCGAAGCCGCCTGGCCGTGATCCGGCGCCGCGCGCGGCGTGCACGGCGCGCGGGCACCCGGGCCCGCGGCACCGCATAATGCCCGTGGAGGCCCCATGAACGTCCGCTGGCTCGTCGCCGCGCTCCTCGTCGTCACGGTCGCACCCGCGGGCCCCGCGCTCGCCGACGACGCGCCCGGGGCGCCGAAGGCCGCGCCCGCCTTGCGTCCTGCGCCGCCCGCCGCCCGCAGCGCGGCCGTCGCGGAGATGCACCGCCTCGGCGACGCCTTCGCCGACGTGGCCGAGCGCGTGAGCCCCTCGGTCGTGCAGGTCGAGGTCACGGTCGGGCTCGAGTCGAGCTCGCCATTCCGCTGGTTCCGCGCGGACGCCGTGCGGCGCGGCATGGGATCCGGCGTCGTGTTCTCCGCCGACGGCGCGATCGTGACGAACAACCACGTGATCGAGGAGGCGCGCACGATCAGCGTCCGTCTCCGCGACGGGCGCATCTTCGCCGGGCGCGTCGTCGGCCGCGATCCGTCGACCGACCTCGCCGTGCTGCGCATCGACGCGAAGGGGCTGCCCGTCGCCGCGTTCGCGAACAGCGACGCGGCGCGCGTGGGCGAGTGGGTGATCGCGATCGGCTCGCCGTTCGGGCTCGGCCACACCGTCACCACCGGCGTGCTCAGCGCGAAGGGCCGCGGCGGCGTCGGCGTGAACGCCGTCGAGGACTACCTCCAGACGGACGCGAGCATCAACCCGGGCAACTCGGGCGGCCCGCTCGTCGACCTCGACGGTCAGGTCCTCGGCATCAACACGATGATCGTGAGCAAGGGTCAGGGCATCGGCCTCGCCGTGCCCTCCGCGATGGTGCGGCGCGTGGCTGACCAGATCCTCCGGACCGGTCACGTCGAGCGCGCGTGGATCGGCGTCGGCATTCAGGACCTCACGCCGCAGCTCGCGGCGGAGATCCCCGCCGCTCCCGCGATGGGCGCGCTCGTCAATTCGATCGCGCCGGGCGGACCCGCGGCCAAGGCGCACCTCGAGCCCGGCGACGTGATCGCGACGCTCGGCGGCCGACCGGTGGTCGACGCCCAGGACGTCCTGCGCGAGGTCTTCCTGCGCAACGCGGGCGACGTCCTCGCGGTCGAGGTCGTGCGTGGCGGCAAGCGCTACCAGAGCAAGCTCACGCTCGAGTCGCGCGGCGAGGCACGCCCGCACCCGCTGCCGATCGAGCGCCAGGTCGCGCCGCAGCCCGGGCTCGGCGTCTCCCTGCGCGACGTCGGCGAGCCGTCCGCTGCCGCCAAGACGGTCGCGCAGATCACGGCCGTGGCCGCGGATTCCACCGCCGATCGCGCGGGCGTGCGGCCCGGCGACCTCGTGCTCGAGGCCGACGGCGCGCGTCTGCCGACCTCCGCCGCCGTGCAGGCCGCCTCGGCGGACGGCCGGCTGCTCTTGCGCCTTCGTCGCGGCAACGCGACCTTTTACGTTGCGCTTCGCCGCGATCAGGCCGCCGTCGTTCGCGGTGAGCCGGCGGCGCCAGTCCCCCGGCCGTGAGACCGGGGCGCGCTCCGTCCCGAGCAGGCCGCGGTCGTTCGCGGCCGCTTCGTGCCTACAGCTCGCTGCCGATGTTGCGGCCCGCGGGGGCCGGCGCAGGGGTGGGCGCGGGCGTGGCGGCCGGGGTCGCGGAGGGTGTCGAGGGCATCTTGCCCCTTCCGAGAGGGCGCCCGGCGACCGGCGCCACGGGTACCGGCGCGGCCGCGGCCGAGGCGGATGCCGCGGCGGATGCCGAGGCCACGGCCGAGGTGGTCGCCGTTGGTGACGCGGACGGGCTCGGCGTCGCCGCCTGGGCCGAGGGCAGCGCCGTCGGGGGGGGCGCCGCGGCAGGCTTCTTCGTCTCGATCACGGCGGGCCGGTCCGCCATCGGATCGGGCGCGCCGCGACGGTTCACCATCATGAACACGCCGAAGCCGGCGCCCAGGAGCGCGAGCGCGCCGAACACGCCCACGAGGATCATGGCGCCGTTGTTCCGAGCCTGCGGGGACGTCACCGACATCGCGGTCTGCGAGCCCGCGAGGCCGGAGGCGCTCTGCCCGAGCCCGCTCTGCCCGAGCCCTGGGCCGCTCTGGCCCATCATGCTTCCGCTCTGGCCGAGCGGTCCGGACTGCGCGAGGGGGCCGGACTGCCCGAGCGGCCCGGACTGCCCGAGGGGGCCGGATTGCCCGAGGGGGCCGGACTGCCCGAGCGGGCCCGCCTGTCCGAAGCCGGGCGCGCTTTGCCCGAACGACCCGCTCGGCAGGCTCTGCAGGGGCGTGCTCATGCCGAGCGGCCCGACGCCGCCGGTGGGCACGGCCGGAAACGAGAAAGAGGCGGTGGCCTCGGCGGGGGCGCTCGTCATCATCCACTGCGCGAGGGCGGCCTGGAACTCGCGGGACGTCTGGAAACGCCCCTCGACCTCGCGGGTCATCGCCTTCTGGATGATCGAGGAGAAGTTCGGATCCAGCCCCTGGACGAGCTCGTGTGCGGGGGTGGCCGTCTCGAGGGCGATCTTGAAGACGAGCTCGTTGAACGACTCGGCGTTGAACGGCAGCTTGCCCGTGACGGTCTGGTAGAGCACGACGCCGACGGCGTAGATGTCGCTTCGCGCGTCGACCTTCTGGCCGCGCGCCTGCTCGGGCGACATGTAATAGGGCGTACCCATGACGGCGCCCGTCTTCGTCATGCTCATGTCGCTCTCGAGCGCCGAGAACTTCGACACGCCGAAGTCGAGCACCTTCACGAAGTCGGATTTGCCGCCCTTCGACTTCAGCAGGTAGACGTTGTCCGGCTTGAGGTCGCGGTGGACGATCCCCGCGTCGTGCGCCGCGGCGAGCCCCTCGAGCAGCTGGTGCACGATGTTCGCGGCGTCGTGCACGGCGACGCGCTTGCGGACCTTGATACGGTCCCCGAGGCTCTGGCCTTCGAGGAACTCCATCACCATGTAGTTCTCGCCATCGCTGAGGATGCCGAGGTCGAGCACCTCCACGATGTGCTCGGAGCCGATGCGGCCCGCGGCCTGCGCTTCGCGTTCGAAGCGCTGGACGACGTCCGTCTTGGCCGCCACCGAGGCGTGGAGCACCTTGATGGCGACGCGGCGGTGGATGCGGACGTTCTCGCCCTCGTAGACGGCGCCCATGCCGCCTTGCCCGAGCAGCCGCACGATCCGGTACTTGCCGTCGATGACTGTGTCGGTTGAGAGGCTCATTGCTTTCTCGTGGGACGTGCCAGCGATTGCATCATAGCGGGACCGCCCGCTCGAGCCGCACATTTTTCGCGAAGAATGCCGCGGGCGCGACCTGAACGCGCGCGCCGTTGTCGCGACGCGATCTGCGCCGCGAGCCCATTTCGAGGGCCATTCAGAGCTCGCTCGAGATGGTGCGGCCCTTGGTCTGCGGGGCCGTTCCGGTGCCCTTGGGGGCCGGCGTCGGCGTGGCCGGGCTCGTGCTCGGCGCCGAGGTCGCCGCCGGGCGCGGCCACGGTTTCCCCACCGCGGCGGCCACGGGCGCCGGCGAGGCCGTCGGGGCCGCCGTCGTTGCCGCCACCGCGCTGGTCGCGGCGGGGGCGGCCGACGCGCTCGCCACGGGCGCGACCGCGCTCGAGGCCCCGGCGGGAACCGCCACGCTCGCTGCCGCGGAGGCCGTCGAGGTGGCCGTCGCCGTCGCTGCCGTCGAGGCGATCGGCGCCGCCACGGGCGCGCTCGCCGTCACGTTGGCCTTCGCCGTGGTCTGGCCGGAACGCCAGCGCAGCGCCGCCGCCGTGCCGCCGCCGAGCAGGACCGCCGCGATGAGCACCATGGCGACGCCGATCTTGCGGTTGCCGCCGCTGACGCCCGGGATCTCGGCGGTCTCGTGCAGATCGGCGCCCGGCTGGCCCGGCTCGCCCCACCCCGCGCCCGGCGCGGGCGTCGGTTGCATCAAGCTCGGGCCGCCCGGCATTCCCGGTTGCTGCGGGTAGCCCTGCTGCGGCCCTTGCTGCTGCGGGTAGCCCTGCTGCGGCCCTTGCTGCTGCGGGTAGCCGGGAGGCGCGCCCATCGGCGCGGGGTACGGGAGGCCCTGTAGCGCGAAGCCGCCCGGGACCGCCTGCGTCGCCGCTCCGGCGCCGGCCGGTCCGTAGCCAGACTGCGCGGGTGGGGGCGTCCCGAAGCCCGCGCCCAGGGGCGGCGCGCCCGCGGCCGGTGGGGGAGGAGGAGGCGGCACCGGCGGGCGGACCGTCGGCGCCTGCGGTGAGCCCCCGCCCGGTACGCCATCGGGCATCGCCATCGTGCCATGCATCCCGAGGGACGGCGCGGGCATCCCGGCCGCGGGGCGCGGAGGCGGGGGGCGTCCACCGGCCGCGCCACCGAAGCCGCCCGGGCGAGTCGCGACCTGCGGCGCCGGCGGAGGGCCCTGCGGCCCTTGGGGCCCCTGCGCGTGCACGGGGGCCGGCGGTGGCGTCTGGGCCTGCGCGGGGATGCGCGGCGCCGACGGATGCTGCTGAGGGAGCGGCGCGCCGCCGGCGGCCTTGGGTCGCGCGAGGAACTCCTGAAAGGTGCGCGAGAGCTCCTCGGCCGTCTGGTAGCGGTCGCCCGGCTCGCGCGCCATCGCCTTGCGCAGGATCGCGGCGAACCCCGGGTCGAGGTCGGGCACGAACGACTCGGCCGGCGGGGGCGACTCGAGCACGATCTTGAAGAGCAGCTCGTTGAACGTCTCGGCCGCGTAGGGCACCTGGCCCGTCACGCACTCGTAGGCGATGACGCCGACCGTGTAGAGGTCGCTCCGATGGTCGATCGAGGCGGACCCCTTGGCCTGCTCCGGCGACATGTAGAACGGCGTGCCGAGCACGGCGCCGGTGCTCGTCATGCTCATCTCCTCGCCGCCGAGGAGGCTGAACTTCGACACGCCGAAGTCGAGGATCTTCACGAAATCGGCTTGTCCGCTCTTCGAATGCAAGAGGAAGACGTTCGCCGGCTTCAGGTCGCGGTGGATGATGCCGGCCTGGTGGGCGCCCGCGAGGCCCTCGAGCAGCTCGACGAGGAACGTGCACGCCTCGTCGGGCGAGAGGCGGCCCTTGGACCGGATGCGCTGCGAGAGCGTCACGCCCTCGAGGAACTCCATCACCATGAAGCGCGTGCCGTCGTCGAGCTCGCCCATGTCGAGGACCTCGACGATGTGCTCGGAGCCGATGCGGCCTGCCGCCTGCGCCTCGCGCTCGAACCGCGTGATCGTGTCCGCCTTCGACGCGACGCCGCCGTGCAGCGTCTTGATCGCGACCCGTCGGTGGATGCGGACGTTCTCGCCCTCGTAGACGGCGCCCATGGCGCCTTCCCCGATCCTGCGGAGGATCCGGTACTTGTCGCCGTAGATCTGGCCGATTTCGAGTCGCATGGAGGGGTCGCACCCTACCACGCGCCCATTTGCCTGCGCCACCCGGCTCGTCGGCGGGCGATCCCGGGGGGCTACGGCGCCGCGGCGTCCACGACCCGGACGATGGCCAGCGAGAATGGCCGCGGCTTCGGGGTGCAGGTCGTCGTGAGGTCGCCGAGCAGGAACACGTTGGCGGCCACGCGGTAGCGACTGAACAGGATGGCGAGCGACGAGCCGGCGGGGCCCGACGCCTCGACCTCGAACTCGAGGCTCGGCGGCGTGTAGCCCTCGCCGTTCTTCACGCGAGCGGGTAGCGCGAGGTGCAGCCCGGTCGCGTCGTGCCACACCCGCGCGCCGGCGCGCACGTTCGGCGTGCCCGTGTCCGGGACGATGCGCGCCGAGCCGCCGACGTACCGGCCGGCGTCGCCGACGAGGTAGTCGGTCGTCATGTCGGTGATGTAATGGAGTCCCGTGTGCGCGAGCGGTCCCGAAGGCACGCTGTCGATGCGCACCTTGAACCGAGACCCCTGCGCCTGCGCCGCCGGCGCGCTCACGATGGCCCGGAACGCCTGACCGCTCGGCCCTCGCGTGCATTCGATGGGCGCCTGCACGGTCACCTCGGCGCCGCCGCTCGACGTCACCGAGACCGCGACGGCCGCGAGCGCGCCGCCGACCCACCTCGCCCTCAGCCCGTCTCGCATGACCCCGCTCCCCGGGGACCCTGCCCGCGCGCCGCGCGCCACCGTCCCCGGTCTCAGTGTAACGCTGCCGGGGCGACCGTTCGAGCCGGGGCGGGCCTTTCGACGTCGAGGGCGCGCGAGCGCGTTGCCCGGCGGCGATCCGCTCTTACGTTCGGTGGATGCACGGCATCGCTCGGGTTCACCCCGCCGGCGAGGCCTCGCGGGACCCTCGCCTCACCAAGCTCGGCGAAGAGCCGCCCTGGTGGCGGTCGACGACGGTCTACCAGGTGTATCCCCGCTCCTTCGCCGACGGCAACGGCGACGGGATAGGCGATCTGCCCGGGCTCATCGGCCGGCTCGACTACCTCGCCGACCTCGGCGTCGAGACGCTGTGGCTGTCGCCGTTCTACGACAGCCCGCAGGCCGACTTCGGCTACGACATCCGCGACCACTTCGACGTGGCGGCCGAGTACGGCTCGCGCGGCGACGTGCGCCGCCTCGTCGACGAGGTGCACGCGCGCGGGATGAAGATCGTGTTCGACATGGTGCTCAATCACACCTCCGACGAGCACCCGTGGTTTCGCGAGTCGCGCGCCTCGCGCACCTCCCCGCGCCGCGACTGGTACCTGTGGCGCGAAGGCCGGAGGCCCGGCGGGAAGGCGCCGCCGAACAACTGGAAGAGCATGCTCGGCGGCACCGGCTGGCACTACGACGAGCGGACCCGAGAGTGGTACTGGGCGAGCTTCCTCGGGTTTCAGCCCGACCTGAACTACCGAAACCCGGACGTGAAGCGGGAGATGCTCGGCGTCGTCCGCCACTGGCTCGAGGTCGGAGCCGACGGCCTGCGACTGGACATCTTCAACGCCCTGTTCAAGGACGAGTCGTTCGCCGACAACCCGTTCTCGGCCCGCCCGTTTCCCTCCGAGGACAACCCGGACGGCTTCTTCCAGCGGTCGAAGCACACGATCGACCACCCCGACACCTTCGCCTTCGCTCGCGAGCTCCGCGTGCTCGTCGACTCCATCCCGGGGCCACCGCGCTTCCTCGTGGGAGAGGTCTTCGGGTCGCCGCGCGCGCTCCGCCGCTACTGCGGGGATCGCGACGACGGGCTGCACCTCGTGTTCCTGTTCAAGACGCTCCGCACCGCCTATCGCGGCCCCGCGGTGCGCGCGCTCGTCGAGGAGATCGAGCGCGAGTTCGCCGAGCCCCTCCACCCGACGTACGTCTTCGGCAACCACGACCGGCCGCGCAGCATCCACCGCCTCGGCGACCACGCCGGGCGCGCCAAGCTCATGGCCACGCTCCAGCTCACCGCCCGCGGCGTGCCGTTCATCTACTACGGCGAGGAGATCGGGATGCCGCAGCACACGATCGCCCTCGAGCACGGCAAGGACCCGGTGGCGGCGCGCTTCCGCTTCGTGCCCGACTGGCTCGCTCGTCCGCTTCGCAAGATCGGCATCTCGATGAACCGCGACGAGTGCCGCCTGCCGATGGCGTGGGACGACGGGCCGAACGGCGGCTTCTCGACGGCAGAGGAGACGTGGCTCCCGGCGCACCCGCTCTACGAGTCCATCAACGTCGCCGCCGAGCGCCGCGACCCGGACTCGATCCTGCACTGCTATCGTCGCCTGCTCGCGATCCGCCGGGAGACTCCGGCCCTCCACGCGGGCTCGCTCGAGCTGCTCGGGCACGGCCGGGGGCCGGCCGACGTGGTTGCCTATCGGCGCGTACACTCCCGTGGATCGGTCGACGTGCTGCTCAATTTCGCCGACGGCGACGTCACCGTGCCCGTCGGGGCCGCAGGCCGGGCGATGCTGTTCTCGACGCACGTCGACGCCCCGCCGCGCGCGGGGCGCACGCTGCGGCTCCGCGCGCACGAGGGCGTGATCCTCGCGAGGTGAGAGCGGCGCGCTCGCGATCGCGCCCGGCTCACGCCCCGACCGCCTCGAGGAAGCGCTCGAAGGTGTAATCCTCCATCGCGTGCAGGCGTCGCTTCCAGCTTGCGTCCTCCTCCGGGTGACCGTCGAAGTACGTGCGCCACCAGATGCCCGCGCCGCCGGCGAGCGTCGGATGCGCGAGCCAGGGCTTCTGGAGGATGTAGTGCACCACCTTGATCTCGGGCAGCACGCGCTCGGTGAGGTGGTCGTGGTGCAGGACGAACTGATAGATGAAGTGCGCCAGATTGTAGGTGACGGGCAGGCGGTGGTCGCGCGACATGCCCCACCAGTCGCCGAAGAACGAGTTGAGAAACCCCTGATCGCCGCCGTCGTAGGTGTCCGTCGTCGGCAGCGCCGCCAGCATCCGATCGAGCGTCCGGCGCGACGGCTCGAGCACGAGGGTGCCGGAGCTGAAGTGGTCGGGCAGGAAGAAGTCGGAGGCGGCCGCGGGCTCGGGGTGGTCGAAGAGCTCGTCGATGCGCTGGAGGACCAGCGTGTCGGCGTCGAGGAAGACGGCCTTGTCGACCTCCTCGAGCTCCCAGGCGCGGAGCTTGGTGAAGACGTTGCGGAATCGCGGCAGGAGCAGGTCCCCGTCGCCGCGCGGGTTCGGGATCGGCTCGACGAGGCGAGGGGACCAGCCCTGGCGCTCCAGCCGGCGGATCGCCGACTCCGAAACGTCGGCGGTGACCATCGCGATCCTCGGCCGATCCGTGCCCGTCGCGCCGAGCGAGCGTCCGAGCACCTCCGCGCCCGGCACGTACGCATCCCCACCGCACACCAGCGTGACGTAGGCGGTCTTCATCGGTCCTCCGCGTGGGGGCGGACGCCGCGCGCGGGGCGGCGCCGCCGGGCCATGGGGGGGAACATAAGGTCGGTCGCCGGGCGCGGCTCGCCTCGTTCACGCGGGCGCGCCACGTCGGACCGTCGCCGTGGTAGCCATGGCGCATGAAGGTCGGCCTCGATCGGCTGCCGGATCACGACCGGCTGGTCGCCCGCTTGCGGGGCGCGCGCGTCGGGCTCCTAGCGCACCCGGCCAGCGTGGCGCGGGATCTCCGCCACGCCGTCGACGTCCTCGGCGCGCTGGGCGTGAAGCCCGCCCTTCTGTTCGGCCCGGAGCACGGCTACGGCGGCGAGGCCCAGGACATGGTCGGCGTCGCCGGCGCGCGCGACGCCCGCACGGGCGCGCCCATCGTCAGCCTGTACGGCGATCGCTTCGCGGACCTCACGCCCGCGCCCGATCACCTCGGCGCGATCGACGTGCTGGTGGTCGATCTCGCCGACGTCGGATCGCGCTACTACACGTTCGTGTGGACGGCGCTGCTCGCGCTCCGCGCCGCGGCGCGCGCGGGCGTGCACGTCGTCTTGCTCGACCGGCCGAACCCGATCGGCGGCGCGGTCGAGACGGTCGAGGGTGCCACGCAGCGGCCGGGGTTCCTGTCGTTCGTCGGCCTCGAGCCCGTCCCCGTGCGCCACGGGCTCACGGTCGGCGAGCTCGTCGCGCGCTTCGCGGCGCGGGACGGCCTCGCCCTCGGGCCGGACGGCGCCCTCTCGATCGTGGCCACGTCGGGCCTCCCGCCGGGCGCGCTCGCCGAGGCGTGGGACCGGCCGTTCGTGCTGCCCTCGCCCAACATGCCGACGTGGGCGACCGCGCTCGTCTATCCCGGCGGCTGCCTGATCGAGGGCACGAACCTCTCCGAGGGCCGAGGCACGACGCGCCCGTTCGAGATCGTCGGCGCGCCCTTCGTCGACGGGCGCCGCCTCGCCGAGGGCCTCGCCGCGACCGGCCTGCCCGGCTTCATCGCGCGGCCGATCACCTTCCAGCCGACGTTCCACAAGCACGCGGGCGCGATCTGCGGCGGCGTCCAGATCCACCCGACCGACGCGGCCGCGTTCCGGCCGTTCGCGACCTACGTCGCGCTCGTCGCGATCGCGCACGCCCTGGAGCCCGATCGCTTCCGCTTCCGCACCGAGCGCTACGAGTACGTCGACGACATCCCCGCGTTCGACCTGCTGACCGGATCGGCCGACGCCCGCCTCGCGATCCTCGCCGGCGAGGCCCCGGAGGCCGTCGCCCGCGCCGCTGCCGCGCCGGACCCGGAGTGGGCCGAGGCGATGGCCGACTCGCGCGCGATCGCCGCGAGGGCGGCGGCGTGACGCGCGCGGTCCCCGTGCGCTGCGGCGGCGCGGGCCGACACCCGATCCCGCGCGTCGGGCGCCCGTGACGGAGGCCGATCCCGCGCGCGATCCGAGCACGTTCCGGCAGCTCCTCCGGCTCGCGCCGCCGCTCGTCGCGACGTTCGCGGGCAGCCAGCTCATGAGCTTCGTCGACACCGCGATGGTCGGCCGCCTCGGCGGCGCGGCGCTCGCGGGCGTCGGCATCGGCAACGGCATCTTCCTGGCGATGACCATCGTCGGCATGGGCTGCGTGCTCGGCATGGATCCGATCGTCGCGCAGGCCCTCGGCGCCGGCGAGCACGCCGAGGCGCGCGACGTGCTGCGCGCCGGCGCGCGCGTGTCGGCGTACGTCTCGCTGCCGCTGATGGCGCTCATCGTCCTCCTCCCCGCGGTCCTCCAGCCGCTCGGCGTCGACCCCGAGACCGCCTCGGCGACGCGCCTCTTTCTCTGGGGCCGGCTCGCGAACGTCCTGCCGCTCATCCTGTTTACCGCCCTGCGCAGCTACCTCTCGGCGGTCGGCCGCACGCGCGCGGTCGTCGCGAGCGTCGTCGTCGCCAACGTCGTGAACGTGATCGGCGAGGGCCTGCTCATCTACGGCGACGGCGCGCTCGAGTGGGTCGGTCTGCCGGCCGTCGGCCTCCCCGCGCTCGGCGTGCTCGGCGCCGGCCTCGCGACCAGCCTCTCGGCCATCGTGCAGGTCGTCGTCGTCGCGCTCGGCGTGCGCGCGCTCGACCCCTCGCCCCGCGACCCGTCGCGCCCGCTCCCCGTGCGGCGGGTGCTGCGCATCGGCGCGCCGATCGGCTTCCAGCTCCTCGCCGAGGTCGGCGCCTTCGCGATCGCGAGCGTCCTGGCCGGGCGCCTGGGCGCGACGCAGGCCGCCGGCCACCAGGTCGCCCTCACGCTCGCGAGCTTCTCCTTCACCGTGAGCCTCGGCGTCGCGTCGGCGACGGCCGTGCTCGTCGGGCGCGCGGTCGGTCGCGCGGATGCCCCCGCCGCGCGCCGGGCGGGGTTCGCCGGTCTCGCGGCGTCGGCGGGGTTCATGTCCGTCTCGGCGGCCACGTTCTTCTTCGCGCCGTCCGCGCTCGCGCGCCTGCTCACCGACCAGCCGGACGTGCTCGCGGCGGCCTTGCCCCTCGTCCGCATCGCCGCGTTTTTCCAGCTCTCGGACGGCGCGCAGGTCACGGCCGCGGCCGCGCTGCGCGGAGCGGGCGACACCCGCACGAGCCAGATTGCCAATGTCGTCGGGCACTATCTGATTGGCCTGCCGCTCGCGATCGGGCTCGGCTTCTACGCGGGCTGGGGGACGGTCGGCATCTGGTGGGGCCTCTCGGCGGGGCTCACCCTCGTGGCCGTGGTGCTCACGCTGCGGTTCCGTTGGCTCTCGGCCCGGCCGATCGCGCGCGTGTAGCGCCGCGGCTGCGAGGTTGGCGGACCGCGTCCGGCGAGGCTCGCGGCGAGCCCGAGCGGAGGCGTCAGGCCGGCCCGGTGGGGCGCAGCAGGGTCGCGAGAACGGCCGAATCGAAGGGCTTTTGCAGCCACGCATCCGGCTGCGCCGCGTGCTCCTCGGCGCGGAGCTGGTCGACGTCGTAGCCGCTCGCCAGCACCACGTACGCCTCGGCGTCGAGCCCGCGCAGCGCCTCGAGCACGGCCCAGCCGTCCATCCCGGGCATGTTGAGGTCCAGCACCACGCTGCCGATGGTCGGCGCACGCAGGGAATACACCTTCACGGCCTCGGCCCCGGTCGCGGCGGTCAGCACCTCGTGCCCGAGCTTTCGGAGGACGTTGCGGCTCGCACGCAGCACGGCCGAGTCGTCGTCCACCACCAGCACCGCGCCGGCGCGCGGCCGCCGCTCGCGCTCCGCCGGTGGCGTGAGCGTCTCCGCCGGTCGCAGCGAGGCCGCCGTGCCGACCGGGCTCTCGGGCAAGTAGACCTTCGCGCGGGTGCCTTGCGGCGTGCTCTCCAGGCGGATGATCCCGCCTTGGGCCCGGACGAGCCCTTGCGCCACCGAGAGCCCCAGGCCCCGGCCGGTGAACCGCGTGCTGTAGAAGGGATCGAAGGCCCGCTCCAGGGCCTGCGCGCTCATCCCCGGCCCGTCGTCGCGAACCTCGAGGCAGACCCACGTCCCCGGGTCCGAGGCCCGGGGCGTCTCCGCACCCTCGAAGGTCCCGGCCTCGACCCGCCCCGCCGTCAGCCGCACCTGGCCGCCCCGCTCCTGCAGCGCCTCGCCGGCGTTGGTCACCAGGTTCAGCAGCACCTGCCGCAGCCCGAGGCGATCGACCCTGCACCACGGCGAGTCGCCCGCGAGGTCGACCTCGAGCCGAACGCCGGGCGGCAGCGCGGACCGGAGCGCCGGCAGCACGTCGGTCACGTCGCCCCACACGCTCCGGGGCTCCCGCCTGCGCGCTCCCTGGCCCAGGTAGCTCAGCAGCGCGCCGCTGATCACGGCCGCGCGCCGCACGGCCTCGTCGGCCTCGGCGAGCAGCTCCCGCACCTCTCCGTTCACCTGCCCCCGCGACAGCTCGAGGTTCCCCTTGATGGCCGCCAAGAGGTTGTTGAACTGGTGGGCGATGCCGGCGGCCATGACGCCGAGGCTCTCGTGCTTGCTCGCCTGCTCCAGCTGGTGCTCGAGGGCACGCCGGTCCGCCTCCTCGCGCCTCCGATCGGTGACGTCGATGGTGTAGCCCGCGAGGCGCCGCACCTCCCCCTGGGCGATGGGGAACTTGATCGTCGTGTAGCTCCGCCCCTCGAGGTCCTCTTCGAACTCCTCGGCGGAGTCGCCCGAGGCGACGCGCCAATCGTCGTCGGTCATCTTCGCGGCCAGGCCGGCAGGGAAGAGCTCCTGCATGGTCTTGCCGGTCAGCGCTCCGTCGGGGACGCCGGTCAGTCCAACGAGGTTTTCGCTGGCGTAGAGGAGGCGGCTCTCGGTGGGGCCGACGTCCTTGATGTACGCGTAGATCGGCGATCGGCGGATGAAGAGCGTGAGCAGCTCGTTGCTCTCGCGCAGCGTCGCCCTCGCCTTCGCGAGCTCCTCCGTCCGCTCGGCGACCCGCTGCTCGAGCGAGTCGCGCGCCTGCTTCAGGTCGAGCTCCGCCTGCCTGCGATCGGTGACGTCGGTGTGCGAGACGACCGCCCCTCCGCCGCGGGTCCCGAGCGGCGTCACGATCATGCGGAACCAGCGCTGCCCGGTCGGCGAGTCGCAGCGGTATTCGCGGCTGAAGCGAGGCAAGGTGCCGGCCAGGACCGCCCGGATCGCCTCGCGCACGCTCGATCCGTGCTCGCCCGCCGCGCCGTCGGGCTCGGTCGTGCAGGCGTCGAGGTAGCTCGCGCCGACGCCGGTCTTCGCGGCAGGCTCCCCCGGCACGGTCCCGTTCTCGAGCGCGAACCGGCGCCACGCCTCGTTCACCGCGCGGATGACGCCGTCGCCATCGAGGACGGCGATATGCGCGGTGACGGAGTCCATCACCGCGAGGTCGAGCGCCTCCCCGTGGGGCATGCCTTCCGGGGCCTCGACCTCACGTGCGCCCTTCACCGTCGCCATGGACCCTCCGCTGCGTTGGTGCGAACGGCGCCCGGGCGCCTGGAGGGGTCGCGACGACCAGCCCGTTCGCGTGAGGATGGGAACGCGGAGCACGTACCACGAGCGGATGTGGAGGAAAACAGGGGGTCGGCCGCGGAGGCTGCTCGCGACCGACCGCTGTTCATCGCCCGGCCAGAGCCGCGGGGGACCGAGGGGCCCGCGCGCTGCGCCACGGGCCACGGGACGGCGGGGATGGGCCGCGGGCGCTACTTCGTGCCCTTCTTGCGGACGTCGGGCGTGAGCTCGACGTTGCGCCAGTAGTACTCGATCTTCTGCTCGCTCGCGTCCGTGAAGCCGACGACCTGCATCTCCGCCTCGATGGCCGTCGCGCCCTCGGGCACGTGCTCCTTCTTCACGCACGAGAACGTGATGACGGCCTTCTCCGCGGGCTTCATCACGCCGCTGAAGAGCTTGCCGAAGCAGGTGTGGTACGGCTTCGGCTTGCCGCCCGGTTCGGGGGAGTCGAGCTGCTTGCCCGTCTTGTCATAGAAGTAGACGCCAATCTTGCCGTAGAGGATGGGCTCCTTCGAGGTGTTCTGGACACGGAAGGACGGGCCCTTGTCGTCCATCTTCCCGTTCCAATTGACCTCCATCATCCGCGCCGAGCCCTTCGCCTCGCACGGCTTGCCGAACGAGCCGTCCCCCACCGACCCCGCGGGGCAGGCGTGCACGGGCGCGCTCGCGCTGGCCGCCGCGGTCGCGGCCGGGGGAGGCGCAGCGGCCGAAGCCGTCGCCGTGGCCGCCGCCTTCGCGCTCGCGGACGGCGCCGGCGCGGCCGGGCTCTCTTCCTTGTCGCACCCGACGGCGACCCCCATGGTCGCCAGCACCGCCAACGCCCTGACCCAGCTCCGCTCGCTTCGCATGTCGCGCTCTCTCCGTCGCGCACGAGCCCTTCGTCGTGCGCAGCCGGACCGTAGCGGATGGGCGCCGTGGCCCGCAAAGCCCTCGTTGCCGTGGCAGGTCCATGCCCCATCGGCGAGGGGACATCGTGCGCGGCGGCGAGGCGGCGACCGCGCGTCCGGAACGCTTCAGCTCGCGTACTTCTTGACGAGCTGCGCGAGGCGAGGGACGGCCTCCTCGACGTTCTTCTTCGCCGATCCGCGGAGCTTGTCGTAGGTGCCGCGCACGAGCGAGCTCTTGGCGTTCTTCGACTTCTCGTCGGTGACCGAGAGCAGCGCGTCGGCGACGCGCGACTTGCTCGACACGAGGTAGGCCGAGCCGTCGCCCTTCGCGGCGCCCTCCTGCCAGATCGGCTCGATCTTCTCGGCGAACTCGGGCAAGAGCTTCTCGATCACCTCGGTGATGAAGCCGGGCTTGATGCCCTTGACGGCCCCGTAGCCGGCCTTCACGGCCAGGCCGGAGAGGCCGCTCTTGCTGGCCACCTCCTCGTCGATGAGCGTGGTGCAGTCGCGGATGACCGCGGGCTTCTTGGTCGGGTCGAGCAGCGCGTCGCGCAGGGCCATGATCGTTCCTCCAGAACGGCGGCGCCATACCACGGCCGCTCGGGCCGCGCACTCGCGGACGGTGGCTGTCGGGGCGTGCACTTCGCGCTCCCGCGAGCCCCGGCCGGCGCGCGCGGCGCCCGCGTTGCGATCGCGGAGCGGACGCGCAATCGTTGGGCCTTGCTCGCATCCCCCCGCTCCGCCGTCGCGCCGCCCCGGACCTCTGCCGCGGGCGCGCCGCGATGAACGACCTCCCCGCGGCGAGCGGCCCGTCGCTCGCTCAATCCGAGCGATCCATCGTCGTGCTCGTCGGCGCGGTCCAGTTCGTCAACATCCTCGACTTCATGATGGTCATGCCGATGGGGCCGGACTTCGCGGCCGCCCTCGGGATCTCGACCTCGCGCCTCGGCCTCATCGGCGGCAGCTACACGGCGGCCGCCGCCGTCTCGGGCCTCGTCGGGGGCCTCTTCCTCGACCGCCTCGATCGCCGCAAAGCGCTCGCGTACGCCATGTTCGGCCTCGTGATCGGCACCGTCGCCGGCGGCTTCGCGGTCGGCCTCGGATCGCTCCTCGCCGCGCGCGTCCTCGCCGGCTTCTTCGGCGGCCCGGCGACCTCGATCTCGTACTCCATCATCGCGGACGCGATCCCGCCCGCGCGGCGCGGCAAGGCCATGGGCGCGGTGATGGGCGCGTTCTCGGTCGCCTCGGTCCTCGGCGTCCCGGCCGGCCTCGAGCTCGCGCGGCGCGGCGGCTGGCGCGCCCCCTTCTTCGCGGTCGCCGCGCTCGGCGCGGTGGTGACGGCGGGGTCGATCCTGCTCCTTCCGCCGCTGCGCGGGCACCTCGCGGCCGCCCGCCCCGGGGGCGGCCTCGCGCGCCTCTTCACGCCGTTCCGCCAGCCGCTCCTGCTGCTGTCGCTCGCGATGACCTCCGCCGCCATGATGGGCGGCTTCGTGCTCATCCCGAACCTCTCGGCCTACCTCCAGAACAACCTCGCCTACCCGCGGTCGCGGATGGGCCTGCTCTACTTCTGCGGCGGCGCCGTCAGCTTCGTCACGATGCGCGCGGTGGGGCGGCTCGTGGACCGCTTCGGCAGCTTCCGCGTCGGGACGGTCGGCACCGTGCTCCTGATCGCGGTCGTGTACGCCCTGTTCATCGGCTACGTGCCCGCGATCCCCGTGCTCGGGCTCTTCGTCGCGTTCATGCTCTCGTCGTCGTTCCGCAACGTGCCCTACAACACGCTGACGACGAAGGTGCCCGCCGCCGACGAGCGAGCGCGATTTCTCTCGATCCAGTCGGCCGCCCAGCACCTCTCGGGGGCCGGTGGAGCCTTCCTGTCCTCGAGCCTGCTCCACGAGCTGCCGGACGGCCGCCTCGCCGGCATGCCGCGGGTCGCGGCCGTCGCCATGACGTTCATGGCCACGATGCCGGCCTTCCTCTGGGTGGTCGAGGGCCGCGTGCGTCGGCGCGACGCCGCCGCGGCGAGCGCGCCGGCGGGCGGCTGAGGCCTACGCCCGGCGGTCGATCCGCGCCGCGATCTCCTCGGCGATGCGCGCGTCGTCGGTCGAGACCAGGATCCGCCGGTAGGCCTCGCTCGGCGCGAGGTCGACGACCACCGTGCGGCCCGTGCCGTAGATGGCCACGAAGTCCTTGCCGCCCGGGTAGATCATGCGCCCGAGCACGATCACCCACGGGATCCCCGTGCCGACGCGCATCCCCTTCAGCTCGGCGTAGGGCTCGTTGGTCACGCGCACCGCGACGACGTGGGCGAGCGGGACGCGGACGGTGCCCGAGAACGCGCCGAGCTTCTCGAGCGCCGAGAGCCGAACTTCGAGATCCGTCCCGTCGACGATCAGAGTGGCCACGACGGATACACTCGGCACGAGGTCGGGCTTCGTCAATGGGGTTTCCCTGCGTCGAGGCGCAGGCGGGGGGGGCGGTCGTACTCGGCGGGCGGGCCGAGGCGTCCGAGGACGCTCTCCGCGTCGGCGATCTCCGCGCCCACGCGGGGATCGACGTCCGCGACCGCCAAGTCCCGCTGCGACCGGCTCTTGCCCGGCCACGTCCGCCTTGGCGCGCGGCGCCTTCGGCGTGGAGAGCGAGGCCGGCCCCGGCCGCCGCGCGCCCCGCGAGGATCGCACGTCGGCGCTACCTTTCGAGCCACGCCGACAAGACCGCCCCCGGTTTGGCTCGCCACGTTCCACGGTCTCCTCGGGACCGCCCAGGACGCCCGGCGCGAGGTCGGATCTTTCGCGGCCCCGGAGCGCACGGGACTACGAGTGTCGCGCTGCAGGCGAAGCGCGGCGAGATCGCTCTCGCGGAGCCGTTCGAGGCGGTGGCGGTCGACGTGCGGCGGACGTTCGGCGACGAGGCCTGAGGCGACACGCCGCCTCGCTCACGGCCCGACGGTGAGCCAGAGCCCCATGTAGGCCCGAGGCGCTGGATTCTCTCCTGCGAATCCCCGAAGCTTGGCCATGGCGGGCAGTCAAGCGGAGGTCGGGGTCGTCCCCGAGGGCAAATCGGTAGTCGGTGAATGGGCCTGCCGACGCCGGTCGGCGGGCGATCGTGAATGGTCCGATCTCGGAGGTCCGATGCTCTCGCTTCGACGAATGTCCCCCGCTCTCCTCGCGAGCCTCGGACTCCTCACGTCCGGCTGCCCC